>JAAXHW010000137.1 GCA_012270675.1 Candidatus Latescibacterota bacterium
TCCACGGTCTCGGCCACGTCGCCCACCGACAACGTCACGTCGGCGGTCAAGACCTCTCCCGAGACCACGCGGATCCCGCTCTGCTCCAGGGTTCTGAAGCCGGGCATGGTGGTGGTGAGCCGGTACTCTCCGATCGCCACCGAATTGAAGGCATAGATCCCGGCGTCGCTGGTGATGGTGTCGGTCACGATGCCGGTGGCGACGTTGGTGATGGAGACTTCCGCTCCCGGCACCACGCCGCCGCTCTCATCGCGGACCGCCCCGGTCACCGTTCCCACGTTCTCCTGCGCCAGCAGGGGAATGCAGGTGAGCACCAGAATCAGGCTCAAACTCAATAGTCTACTCATTACTGCTCCTCAGACGTTGAAGTGAATTGACTGGTGGGATGACGCGGCAGACACAAAAAAACCTTGCGAATTTCTGAAAACATACCGCGCAGCCAAAACAACCCGGAACTTATAACTCATCCCCAAAACTAGCGCAAGAGTTTATCTGAGGAGGATGACAATTCCGATTCTGGCTGACCGTCCGCGCGTTTACTGGGGAAGCTGAAGGTTAAGAAAGTTCTCACCGGCGCCAAAAAAAGAGGGGACCGGCATTTGCCGGTCCCCTCCGGCGGACGGGGGCGGCGGTTTCCTAACCGCCGATTCTTGAAACATCGGGGAATGCGGCGCCCGGGCGATTGGAAATCGCCCCTCCTTTTCTTAGAAGTGAACCGAGAGGTTCAACTGGATGATCCTTGGAGGAAAGGAGACCGTACGGATGGTGCCGAAGGCCGCCTCGTTGCCGATGTCGGTATTCGGGTTGCCCCAGATATGCCGGTTGAACAGATTGAAGAAATCGGCCCCCAAGCGCACGTAGATGCCCTCGGTGACGTAAGTATCTTTCTGAATGGCGGCGTTCTCGTTGAAATAACTGCAGGCTCGTGTCGACGGCAACGTCCTGGTATTCCCCAAGGTAAAGGGTGCGGGATTGGCAAAGGCGTTGATGTTGATGTACCGGTTCCGGGATGGGTCGTTGGGGTCGTAATCACCACAGCCGACACCGGTCCGAACCGAGACCCCATCGATCCGGTCGGGCCAGATGGCGTTAAAGCCGCCCGGGTAGCGGACTCGGCTGCTCACATGGAGGGGCTGTGCGGAGAAATAGGCCTGCTGCATCCCGATGTTCCAGCCCCCGATCAGCTTCTGCACGACCGGACTCGCGCCTCCGCCCCAGCGCTTTCCCGGTCCGAAAGGCAATTCCCACATCCAACTCACGGCAACGTTCTGGGGCCGGTCCTGGTCGTACAAATAACGAAGGTGCCGTTGCGAAGTATGTTGGATGTGGCTGGCGAGCGAATGCCCCTGGTTGGCCCACCTGGCGTTGCCCAGCGCTTTGGAGATGGTGTAGTTGAACATGAAGCTCAACCCTTGCCCGTAGCGCTTCTGCAAGGAAAACACCGCGCCATGGTAGGTCAGGTCGGTCACGGGGGCAGCGCGTTCGTTGATGTTCAGCATGTGAGGAAACGGTCTGAGGGCCTGGTTCACAGGTCCCTTGAATCCCTCATAGGGAGCAGTGATCCCTGCCGCCGCGGCTGCCGGGGAATTGATGTCGGCAAAGAGCAGGTTGCCCAGCGCCAGATGCCTGGGGTCGAGCTGGTTCAATCGAACGGCATCGTTGCTGGGGAGACTGTGGCTGAACTTGCCGTGGTAGTTGGCTCGAAAAGCAGTGCCCCAGCCCAGGTCTCTTTCCACGCCGAAGTTGACAGTCATCGTCCTGCCCGCCTTCATGTTGTCCCGGTTCAGGGCGACCACCGACTGCCCGTTGGCAAAGGAAGGGTCGATGTCGGGCAGGTTGGGAAGGATGTCCGGAAATCCGTTATCCCAGTTGAAGGCGGGGGTCACACCGGCGTCCAGGCTCGCAGCGGTCACATTGAGAATCCAGCCGATCGCGGGAGTATTGAATCCGCTGGTCATGGCGCCGAAGTGTGGAAAGTACATGTAGGCGGCACTGGCCTTCAGGACGGTCTTGTCGTCAGGCGAGTAAGCGAACCCCAAACGAGGTCCCCAGTTGCTCCAGAGGGTCGGCGCCACTCGTTTGAACCCGTTTCGGCCGGGGCCCTCACCCCAGAACCACAGGGCCCCCGGAAGACCGCCGGCCCCGGGGTTGGGGATGGTCGGGTTGAAGGCCCCGATGCGGTCGTAGCTCTCTCCCGCGGTGATGAAGACATCGTTGCGGAGGCCGTAATTCACCGTCAATTTGGGGGTGGCGCGCCAGGAGTCCTGAAAGTAGACACCCCAGGCTCCGCCATCGCGTTTGAAGGCGGTCGGGCTATTGACAGTGGCACTGTCCACCTCGCCCAGGAACTGGCTGGCAAAGCCCCATCCGGTTCCGGGGAAGCCGGGCAGACCGGTCGTGCGATCCA
>JAAXHW010000138.1 GCA_012270675.1 Candidatus Latescibacterota bacterium
CCATGCGCCATTCAGGTGAAATGGAGCGGCTGTCAAGCGAGTATACGATCCCGGAAACTGAACGGTCAAATGTTGGCTTGGCACAAAAATGATCGCCTTGGCCCAGTCGTGTTCTAACCGAGGTTTAACAATTATTGCCGATTGCAGCACGTATGGGGTAATTTCAGGGGTATTATGGCACTACCAAACTCTTGGTGGACGCACGGTCCAGTCCTGCTTCG
Organism: Candidatus Latescibacterota bacterium; assembly: GCA_012270675.1. GTDB lineage: Bacteria > Latescibacterota > UBA2968 > UBA2968 > JAAXHW01. Next base: position 222 of record JAAXHW010000138.1, read on the forward strand.
GAACTTTAAAGCCGACACCGAAATGAGCGAGTCACAGCAGTGGGTGGAGCGCCACAAACTCAATGACGTAGTCGGCTACTGCAAAACCACTTCCTGCCGCCACGAGTCGTTGCTGAACCATTTTGGCGAGATGTACAGTGGTCCATGCAATAATTCTATTCCAACCAAGATCGGAACTTGCCCAAGGTTGTCTCATCCAGCCCATGACCCGTGTCGACGCCCACATGGACACCTTGTCCAATAAAGCGTCTGGTGTAGCAGGATCCGAGTATCCGAACCAGCGCTGCATAAAGTATGAGGCGCAGCATAGTCTGGAGGGAGAGGGGCAGACGCCCTCTTTCGCCTTTGGGATAAAGCGGCACGAGGACTGCGGGCATGTCAGCCTATGGTATAGCAGATCCTTCCCGGTCAGGAATTTCTGCTTACGCGTCTTTGGATCCATGTGAAGTAGCTCGCGTCTTCAAATGGTACCGGGTGCAGGGTCCGGGAGAAAGAGTAAAAGGAAGAGGCTCTTGCAAAATTACCCAGGACATTTGATGTTGGCCGTGATCCGAGCGGCCTGCAGGGGCCTAATGGTCCCGGATTATGTGAGGGATCAACGCCTTTTCCCGGTCTCTCTTTGGAAATAGAGGCCATCCCCCCCACGGGGGGCTGGCCGTGGCCGATTTGGGCCCCAATCCCTGCGGTCCGCACGCCCCTGTTCCCGGCTCCGGCTCGACCGGAACCTGTAGCGGGTGACCCGGGCCCCAAAACGGCCGGGTTCCGGGCAATAGGCGCAGCCGTTGGTCTACCGGGAGCGCAAGCCCCCCGAACATCAAATGGTCGGTCACTTTAGTGTGCCCCCGCCCTCGCGCCGGACGGCCGCCCAACTCGTCCTGGAGCCGTCCAAAGGCCCGCTCCACCGTCGAACGCGCTTGGTAACGCTCCCGATGCGGTAGCCCCAGTCCGGTGGCGCACGGTGGATTCGGGTCCAGGATCGGCCCAAGGCCCAGACGGGCCCGGTGTCCAGGGATCTCCTTCGCGTCATTGGCGCGATCCATCCGGTTGTACCGGTTTCGGACTCGCGGCGCCACCCTGGTCATCAGCGGAATCGCCACCGGGCGGTCAGGCCGCGACGCCGACAACCCTACCGCGGATCGAAATCCCGCCGTCGGCCCCATCCATGGGCCGCTGGTACCCGGTCCACGAGGGCTGATATCCCTTCGCCTTGCGCTGGACTCCCACTGGGCCCGGCTTCGGCCACTCCGCCAGCCTCTCCTCCCGGTTCATCGTACGTGGACGCTCCAACCGGCTCCGCTCCTTTGGTCGCTCTTCTCCCTGGCGAGGACGGCCCCGCTGGCGCTTCGGCCGGACCACCTTTTCCTGGGGCGCCGGCTGCTCTTGGGCTTCTAGGGCCGGGGCCTCCCGCGAAAGCCCCCAGCGGATCCGCCTACCCCTGGTCTATCCGCACGGCGGGCCGGCGAGCCGGCCGGTCCGCCGCCGCCAACTCCTGGAACGCCCGCGAAAACGGGGCCTCGCTCGGCCCCTTACGCCACCCGGCCCCCACACCAACGCCGAAGCGTCGGATCCGAACACCCCCGCTCCACCCACGCGGTCGTCGTCGAAATGTCCAACACCATTTGGGCCCAAAACGCCCGCGCCATCGGGGCCCGAGGCTTCAGCGGACGACCTGGCCGGCGATCCGCAATGCTCGGTAGAAAGCGCTCAACCGGTACCCTCTCCCAGACCCCTAAGAGCGTCCTGTGGCGCCCGGCCCCTGGCCCCAAGCACTTCTCCCATCCGGGGAAAGCGCGCCCGTTGGCCACAGATCTCCAAACCGCCTACTTTCTTTCCAAGGGACCGGGGCCCTCCGTTTTCTTCGCTTTGGTTACCACCCCGAAGATCCCCAAACCAGAGGGGCCCGTCCCTGGCCCCTTACTCCAACAGGTACGAATCCCTACGACCCGGAAACGGTACGAAGTCTATGCCAGGCCATAATCGGCAACTGCTTCGCCCCAGACAGAAAAACCTTCAAATCAGGGGGTTTGCAAGAGGCTC
>JAAXHW010000139.1 GCA_012270675.1 Candidatus Latescibacterota bacterium
TTGAGGAAACGGATGCGCTTGACCAGTGGATTCTGAAGGCTTGTGATCTCGACCATGTCTTTGGCCTTGCAATCGTGCATACAGAAACGTATATTTCTGGAAAATTCGTGCGGTAGTAGCTCAATTGGATAGAGCATCTGGCTTCGGACCAGAGGGTTGGGGGTTCGAGTCCTCTCTACCGCACCATCTTCCGGGTCGAAAGTCCAACGTCCAGGAGAAGCAGGACCCTGGACTTTCGACCCGAGACTGGGGACTGGTCCTCATTTGACACCCACCTCAGAAAAAGACTGCATCGTCCTCCGCGGCGCCAGACAACACAATCTGAGAGGGATCAACCTGGATATCCCTCGGAACCGGCTCGTGGTCATCACCGGACCCTCCGGGTCGGGCAAGTCCTCGCTTGCCTTCGACACCATCTACGCCGAAGGGCAGCGCCGCTACGTGGAATCCCTCTCCACCTACGCCCGACAGTTCCTCGACCTGATGGAGAAACCCGACATAGACCAGATCAGCGGCCTCTCCCCTGCCGTGGCGATCGAAGGGCGCAGCAGTGCGCGCAACCCCAGGTCCACCGTGGGCACCATCACCGAAATCTACGACCACCTCCGGCTCCTCTTCGCCCGTGCGGGGCAACCCCATTGCCCCCGGTGTGGCCAGCCCATAACCTGCCAAACCGTCCAGCAGATGGTCGATACGGTCCTGGCCCTCCCCGAACGCCAGCGCCTCCAGGTTCTGGCCCCCCTGGTCCGGGACCGGACAGGCGCCCATCAAAACGTGCTGGAGCGCCTCAGAAAAGAGGGCTACGTCCGCATCCGCATCGACGGCCAGGTGCACGCGCTGGACGGTGACATCTCCCTCGACCGCCGCCGGCCCCATACCATCGACGCGGTTGTGGACCGCCTGGTGGTCGGGCCAACCATCGCCGGCAGACTCGCCGATTCCCTGGAAACAGCGCTGGCCCTGACAGGGGGCACCATTACCCTGGATATTCTGGGCGATCAGGAGATGACCTTCTCCACACGCTTCGCCTGTAAAGACTGCGGAATCGGTCTTGACGACCTGCACCCTCGCCTCTTTTCGTTCAACAGTCCCCACGGGGCCTGCCCCACCTGCAACGGCCTGGGTACCCACCTCGAAATCGATCCGGATAGCGTCATTCCAGACCCCGACCGCTCCATTGCTGAGGGCGCCATCGCCCCCTGGGGCACGCCCAAAGGGAAACAGGTCGCGCAGCAACTCCAGCGACTCGCAAAACATTATCGGTTCGACCTCCTGGCCCCCTTCGCGTCGATTTCCAAAACCGCTCAAGGGGCCGTCCTTTGGGGGAGCAAGGAGGGGGGTGTCCCCTTTGAGGGGGTCATTCCCACGCTTTACAAACGCTACCGGAAGGCCGCTTCCGAAGACGAGCGGGAAACCATCGAACCCTTTATGCGGCACCGTGTCTGTCCCACCTGCGCCGGCGCACGGCTCAGGCTGGAGGCGCTTTCGGTCAAAATCGAAAACCGGACCATCGCCGACATCGCCGCCCTGTCCATCTCCGAAGCGGTGCGCTTTTTCAAGTCCCTGCCCCCCACTGCGGGCCCCGCCGAAGTGGTTGGGCCCATTCTCCACGACATCCGGAACCGGCTGGCCTTCCTGTACGACGTGGGCGTGGGCTACCTTGCACTGGACCGTCCTGCGGCCACCCTGTCGGGAGGCGAAGCCCGGCGCATCCGGCTGGCCACCCAGATCGGCTCCCGCCTCTCGGGCGTCCTCTACGTCCTGGACGAACCCACCATCGGCCTCCACCCGCGGGACAACCGCAGGCTGATCAACACCCTCTGCCGGCTCCGCGACCTGGGAAACACCGTTCTGGTGGTCGAACACGACCGGGACATGATCCTCGCCGCCGACCACCTCATCGACCTGGGACCGGGGGCCGGAGAGCAGGGAGGCCGCATTGTTGCACAGGGCGCTCCCGTGGAGGTTGAAGCCACAGAGGAATCCCTGACCGGCGCCTACCTCGCCGGCAGGAAAACGATCCCGCCCCCCCCTGAGGTCCGCCGCCCCCGGGGGCAACTCACCCTCAAGCGCGCCCGGGGCCACAACCTCCGATCAATTGATGTCTCCATCCCCCTTGGCGCCTTCACCTGCATCACCGGCGTCTCCGGATCGGGCAAAAGCACGCTCATCAACGCCACGCTCTATCCTGCGCTGGCGCGCAAACTGCACGGCGCCGTGCAGGAGCCGCTCGCGCACGACCGCATCGAAGGCCTGGACAGGATCGACAAAGTCATCCAGATCGACCAGTCGCCCATCGGCCGCACCCCCCGGTCCAACCCGGCCACCTGCACGGGACTCTTCACAGCAGTCCGGGAACTCTACGCACAGCTGCCCGAAGCCAGAGTTCGAGGCTACACGTCCGGGCGTTTCAGTTTCAACGTGAAAGGCGGCAGGTGCGAGGTCTGTCGGGGCGACGGGGTGCGGCGGATCGAAATGCACTTTCTGCCCGACGTCTATGTGACCTGTGATGCCTGCGGGGGCAAACGCTACAACCGGGAAACCCTGGAGGTCCGCTACAAAGGCAGCTCGATTGCCGATGCCCTCGACATGACCGTGGCCAGGGCCCTGACCTTTTTCCGGAACATCCCGCAGGCCCGGCGAAAACTCCGCACGCTCTCCGATGTCGGCCTGGGATATATCCGCCTGGGACAGCCCGCCACAGCCCTCTCCAGCGGAGAAGCACAGCGCATCAAACTCGCCGCGGAACTCTCACGGGTCGGCACCGGCAACACCCTTTACATCCTGGACGAGCCCACCACCGGCCTCCACCTGGAGGATATTCGCATCCTGATCACCGTTCTGGATCGACTGGTGGATAAGGGCAATACGGTCGTCGTCATCGAACACAACCTGGACGTCATCAAACGCGCAGACTGGATCATCGACCTGGGACCGGAGGGTGGCGAGGGGGGCGGAACCGTCGTCGCAGAGGGTCCCCCCGGCAGGATTGCCCGGGTCCCCACATCCCACACGGGTCAATTTCTCAAAGAGGGTTTCGCACCATGACGCGCATCGACTTTGGCACGCTCTACGAGTTCGAACGGGAAGATGAGAAGCGCAAGCGGGAAAATCGCCAGAGAATCAGCGACTTTCTCGCCCTTTGCGAAGGGCACAACGCCACAATTGCGGAACAGCGCGACTGGACCACCAGAGACCTCATCCATTTTGTGGGCATTTCCCCCCACCTGGTCATCACCATCACGATTTCAGAAAAATACCTCGCCGTTCAAATCAGCCAGATCCGTGAAAAATTCAAGACCTTCAAGGCCGAATACATCTCCATACCCGACCGCATGGCCGTCTCTGTGGAACAGCCCCCGGCCGAAAAACTCGGCCTCCACGATGTCGTCTCCTGTCCCGGCTGCGGCAAAACCACCCCCTACGACGGATACTTCCAGTACTGTGTGCGGTGCGGAGAAAAACTCGACACGCTTGTCAAAACCTGTAAGGCCTGCAACAACGGCATCATCTACCACCCCTCGTTTACGTTCTGTCCCGTCTGCAGCGCCGAAATGAGTCCCGATTACGACAGCCCGCCCTTAAACGAACTGGACCCCAACGGCCTGGTCTGGGGCATCTCGAACAAAGAAGCGCCCACCGAAGAGGGGGAAGACCTCTTTCCGGGCAGCGGGCTGATTGGGTAACCAGGAAGGCGTTTATTCAAACACAAAATTGTGATCGGCGTCTCGAAGCAGGGGGAGTCGGGCATCCTTCTCAGACAGGATAGGCTTCCCCGCGGGCCACGCGATGCCGATATCCGGATCGTTCCATAAAATGCCCCGATCACACTCGGGCGCGTATTCCTCGGTGACTTTGTAGACAAACTCCGCCTCTTCACTGAGCACGCAATACCCATGGGCAAAACCGACCGGGATATACAGCATCCGGAAATTTTGGTCCGACAGCACAACCCCTTCCCATCGGCCGCAGGTCGGCGAATCCTTCCGAAGGTCCACCGCCACATCGAAAACCTCACCCCTGACCACCCGCGCCAGCTTCCCCTGGGCTTTGGGATGCTTCTGGTAGTGCAGTCCTCTCAAAACGTCCCGAACAGAATGCGAATGGATATCCTGGACAAACTCGGCGGGTATCCCATTCGCCTCGAAGTCGGACCTTTTGTAGGCCTCCATCAAAAAGCCACGGTGGTCTTCAAAGACCTCTGGCTCCACCAGGATGAGATCGGGAATCCGCTTCAATCTTTCAAACCGAAAAGGCATGCATCGTCCTTCCCGGGACAATTCGACCTGTCCCCCGGAATCTCCCGCGCCTATCGACCACCGTACTGCTTCTGGTAATACATCCGATAGCCGCTGCTCTTTTTGATCTTGCGCCACCATGCCTCGTTGGCCGCATACCACTCCACAGTCAACCGGAGCGCGTTTTCAAAATCGTGCTTGGGCGTCCACCCCAGCGCCTTAACCTTGGAAGAATCGAGGGAATACCGCATATCGTGTCCCAGCCGATCCTTTACATATTGAATTAAATCTTCGGGTTTCTCCAGCAGATTGAGAATCTTTCGTGTAACCTCAACGCCGTTTGCCTCGTTTTCTCCACCCACATTGTAGACCTCGCCGGCAGCCCCCCTGTGAAGCACCAGGTCAATCGCCTCGCAGTGATCCGTCACATACAGGTGGTCTCGAACCGCGCCTCCCTGACCGTAAACCGGCAGGGGAAGATCATCTATGGCATTTGTAATAAACAGCGGCACCCGTTTTTCCGGGTACTGAAAAGACCCGATATTGTTCGACGCGCGCGTCACCACCACGGGCAGTCCATAAGTCACGGCAAATGCCCTGGCCATCATATCGCCCGATGCCTTGGCGACCGAATAGGGATTGCGGGGGTCCAGACATACCTCTTCCGTCCAGGGCGCCTCACCCTCTTCCAGCGAACCGTACACTTCATCCGTACTCACCTGCAAGAACCGTTCAACCCCGTGCCGTCGTGCGGCATCCAGCAGCGTATAAACCCCCAGCGCGTTGGAATGCATAAACGCTTCCGCGCCCATAATGCTCCGGTCCACATGGCTCTCTGCGGCAAAGTTGACCACCATGTCGGTCCGCTGCGCCAGGTGGTTGACCAGTTCTGAATTGCAGATATCGCCCTGTACAAACGCGTAGCGAGGGTCTCCTTCCACATCTCGCAAATTCTCCGGGTTGCCCGCATACGTCAGCTTATCCAGGTTTACAACCCGATAGTCCTCGTAGGACTTCAGAATATGCCGGACAAAATGGCTTCCGATAAACCCCGCGCCCCCGGTCACAAGTATCGTCTTCACAACGCACCTCTTATTTAAAGAAATAACCAGGCCATCAATCCCAGATAGACCCCGTAAAGCACCAGCAGCAGGACACCTTCGCTGCGTGTCAGGCGGTGCCCGGTGCGCATCATTAACAGCATCGCGCCCACAATCACCAGCATGGCCGGAAAGGAAAAGTGGATCACACGGGGGCAGACCACCAGCGGATTGACCGCTGCCGAAGCGCCCGCGATCCAGCAGATATTTAAAATATCGGCCCCCAGGATATTCCCCACCGCAATCCCTCCCTGTCCTTTGCGCGCTGCCGCCACCACCGTGGCGATCTCAGGCAGGGAGGTCCCGATAGCAACCACCGTCAGGGCGATAACCGCTTCGCTGACCCCCAGAGATTGGGCGATCACCACCGCAGATTCCAGAATAAAGCGGCTGGAAAGCAGTACCCCTGCCAGCCCCACCCCAAACCAGAACATCAGGGTCCTGAGGCCGCGCCCCGCGATCCCCTCTTCGATCTCGGCCAGTTCCTCCATCTGCGCCCCGTCTGCCTCCGAAGACCTGCGCCGGGTCAGATAGGCAAAGACACAGTAAACGACGAAGAGCAGGACCAGCAGAGCGCCCTCCATCCGGTCCAGCGTCCCATCAAAAGCCATGGCGTAGGCCGCCAGGTCCACCACAATCAGAAAAATTCCGGTCGTCTTCAGCAGATAGGGATTCATCAGAATGGGCGTACTCGCCACCAGCGCGCCCAACCC
>JAAXHW010000140.1 GCA_012270675.1 Candidatus Latescibacterota bacterium
GTTCTCCCGCCTGGACCGCCACGTTTTCGCTCGCGCTCGGGAACTCACAGGAATTTTAAAACAGCTTCTTAGACAGAGCAGGAAACGGGCAGGCGGACAAAACGAAAGAGGCCGGACAGCACCCGCTGTCCGGCCTCTTTTTTGGTGTTTGCAAATGGGGTCAGGAACACCCCACCGAGTTGCCGCAGTTCAAACACCGATAGCAGGAGCCGTTCCGGACGGTGATGTGCCCGCAGGTGTCGCAGAAGGGCGCGTCGCCCATCATGTGAGAGAGTTGCTCGTCCAGGACCACGGTCTGCGGCTGGGGATGTGTCTGCTGGTGTTCCTGTGGATGTCCCTGCTGATGTCTGCCCGCACCGTTGGCGGCCCGGACGCTTGTGCCCAGTCCGTTGCCGTTCGCAGCAGGGGTGGCGGGCAGGGAGACCGTCCGGGGTGAGGATGGTTCCCGCTTTGCATCTGGTCCGTTGGCACCAGCGGGCGGAGCCGATGCGGATGCGTCCGGAGAGGGTCTGTCTGCTGCCCCCACCTGCTTCTCGGCTTCTTGTGTCGCCTCTTCATTGATGTCCGACGCAATATCTTCGGGTTTGACCTGGAGGAAGTCGGTGCGTCTGAGGTACTCGTAGCCGAGCAACCGGAAGACGTAGTCGATGACAGAGGTCCCGAATTTGATGTTGGGGTGGTCTACCGTTCCCCAGGGTTCGAACCGTGTAAAGGTGAAGGTGTCAACGAATTCCTCCAGGGGCACTCCGTACTGGAGGCCCTTGGAGATGGCAATGGCAAAGCAGTTGAGCATGCTTCGGAACGGTGCCCCCTCTTTGTGCATATCGATGAAGATCTCGCCCAGGGTGCCGTCTTCGTATTCCCCGGTGCGCAGGTAGACCTTTTGATCGGCCACGCGGGCCTCCTGGGTGAAGCCCTGCCGTTTGGACGGCAGACGGCGCTGGACGGCGCGTTGGGCCACCACAGGCTGTTTTTCTTCGGCTTCGGGCGCTTCGGCTTTGCTGACTTCGGTTTCCGTGTCTTTGTCGTCGGAAGAGGTGCTGAGGGGCTGGGAGAGTTTGGAGCCGTCCCTGTAAATGGCCACCGCTTTGAGGCCCAGCCGCCAGCCCTCTACGTAGAGGTCTTCGATCTCTCCGGCAGCGGTCTCCTGGGGAACGTTGATGGTTTTGGAGATCGCCCCGCTGATAAATTTCTGCGCCGCGGCCATCATGGTCAGGTGTGCCATAGGGGCGATGAAGCGTTTGCCATGCTTTCCGCACTTGTTGGCACAGTCGAAGACGGGGAGGTGCTCCTCCCTGAGGTGGGGGGCGCCTTCGATGGTCATACGGCCGCAGACCACATCGTTGGCCTCCTGGATCTGGGCAGGGCTGAAGCCGAGGGCTCTCAGGAGGTTGAAGGCGGGAGAATTGTACTGCTTGGGGGTGAACCCGAGCCGCTGCATGACCTCTTCTCCCAGAGTCCAGGGAGCAAATGCAAAGGAGAGTTCAAAGGCGCCGGGCAGCGCCGTTTCGATCTTGTTCAGTTCAGCGTCCGTAAAGCCCGCCTCACGCAGGGTTTCGGGGTTGATGTGGGGCGCGCCTTCCAGCGAGAGGGTGCCGCAGATGTAGGTGAGGATATCCCGTATCTGGTCATCGGCGTACCCCAGCTGCCGGAGGGCTTTGGGCACCGAGGCATTCACGATTTTGAAGTAGCCGCCCCCGGCGAGTTTTTTGAATTTGACCAGTGCAAAGTCGGGCTCAACGCCGGTGGTATCGCACTCCATGAGGAGGCCGATGGTGCCCGTGGGGGCAAGTACGGTGGCCTGCGCGTTCCGGTAGCCGTGGGTTGCACCCAGTTTTACAGCACGGTCCCAGTTTTCACAGGCAGCGTCAAGGAGGTCTGGCGGGCAGACCGCCGCATCGATCTCATAGGCGGCGTCCCGGTGCATGTTCATCACCCCGAGCATGGACTCCCGGTTGCGCTCGAAGCCGGGGAACGGGCCTTTATCGGCCGCCATCCGGGCCGAAGTCTCATAGGCCTGCGCACACATGATGGCGGTAATGGCCCCGCACACGGCCCTGGCCTCGGGGCTGTCGTAGGGCAGGCCCATCACCATCAGCAGGGTGCCCAGGTTGGCATAGCCAAGGCCCAGCGGCCGGTAGTCGTGGCTGTTCTGCGTGATCTGCTGGGTGGGATAAGACGCAAAATCGACGAGGATTTCCTGGGCGATGAAAAAGAGCTTGCAGGCGTAGCGGAAGCCTTCGATGTCGAAGGTGCCGTCCTCTTTGAAGAACTTGATCAGGTTGATCGAAGCAAGGTTGCAGGCGGTGTCGTCCAGGAACATGTATTCGGAGCAGGGGTTGGACCCGTTGATCCGGTCGGTGTTGGAGCAGGTGTGCCATCGGTTGATGGTGGTGTCGTACTGCACCCCGGGGTCGGCACAGACCCAGGCGGCCTCGGAGGCCTGGCGTATGAGGTCCCGGGCTTTGAATGTCTCGTGGATTTCCCCGGTGGTGCGCAGGCGGGTCGTCCATTCGCCGTTGTTGGCGCAGGCGTCCATAAACGCATCGGAGACGCGTATGGAGTTGTTGGAGTTCTGACCGGAGACGGTTTTATAGGCCTCACCGTTGAAGTCGGCGGCGTAGCCTGCCGCGATGAGGGCCGCTACTTTCTTCTCTTCACGCGCTTTCCAGTTGATGAAATCGACGATTTCGGGGTGGTCCATGTCCAGGCAGACCATCTTGGCTGCCCGGCGGGTGATGCCGCCCGATTTGGTGGCTCCAGCGCCTTTGTCGAACACCTCCAGGAAGGACATCAGGCCAGAAGAGGTGCCGCCTCCGGACAGCTCTTCCATCCTGCCCCGGATTTTAGAGAAGTTGGTGCCGGTTCCGGAACCGTATTTAAAGAGTCTGGCTTCGTTCTTCAGCAGGTCGAATATATCCATCAGATCGTCGCCGACCGATTGAATATAGCAGGCCGAACACTGGGGGTGGGAATAGGAGTCTCTGGTCTCCAGGACGCGGTCTCGCATCCGGTCCCAGTACCAGTGGCCGCCGTTGCCTTTTTTGATTTTATATTCGTGGTAGAGCCCGCAGTTGAACCAGACCGGAGAGTTGAAGGCGCCCACCTGGTGGACGAGATGATAGGCGAGTTCGGCCTCAAAGGTGTCGGCATCCTCCCGGGTATCGAAGTACCCCCCCTGTTCTTCGCCTGCGGCCCGGATGGTGTGGGCCAGACGGTGGACCACCTGCCGCACCGAGGTTTCGTGTCCGGTTTTGGGAACGCCTCGCTTGCGGAAATACTTGGACGCCACGATGTCGGTTGACAGCTGGGACCAGGAGGCGGGGACTTCCAGGCCTTCCATTCGGAAGACCTCTGACCCGTCCGGGTTGGTAATGACGGTCGTGCGCTTTTCGTAGGTGATCTGATCGAGGGGGTTTTGGCCGGGTGATGTATGTCTGCGTTCAAGCTTCATAAAGGCTCTTCCTCCGGGATTTGGTAGAATTTTTGTAGCACACTCAAAATGTGAAACCTTCAAAGAGACATCCCCGCTCTCAGACGGTCCGGTCAGGGAAACCGGCCGTAGAGGATACTGGCGCTATTCGGTGAGGGATGCCGAGCGTTCACGAACGATGGGGAAACGCCACGACGGACAATGAGGAGGAGAGGGGAAAGAGAAGTCTCTGAAACAGGGGATTGTTTATGGGATGGGGAGAGACCCCCGATCGTTTAACCCGGCAAACCGAGCTGGCGGAGTTCCTTCTCAAAGTCACTGAGGTCTTTAAACTGCCGGTAGACCGAGGCAAACCGAACGTAGGCCACGTCATCGAGATTTTTCAATTCTTTCATGACCAGTTCGCCAATCTGTGCGTTGGCCTCAACTTCCCGTTCGCCCAGGCCGATGAGGTGGGCTTCAATGCGATCTACGACCTCTTCGATCTGGGTGGTGGCTATCGGGCGTTTGTTGCAAGCGAGCTGGATTTTGACAAAGAGCTTGTTTTTATCGAAGGATTCACGCCTGCCGTCGGACTTGATCACCGTCAGGGGCGTGTCTTCGATGTATTCGTAAGTGGTAAACCGTCGGCCGCAGGTAAGACATTCCCGGCGCCTGCGAATGGCCGTTCCTTCTTTACTGGATCTGGAGTCAACGACTTTGTCCTCTATTCCTTCACAGTAAGGACACCTCATAGGAATTCTCCGAAAAACCCCCTGGGGAGCCCTGATTGATAAATAAAGGGCCCTGAACAAGGACCCTTATATTGTGGGGCACCCACAATTATAATACAAAATGTTGGGTTGTCAAGGAAAATTTTGGTCGATTTGGGGTCACTTCAGGGTATGGTTTCAGGATAAGAAATTGAGGAACAATCGGTTATAGAGAAATGCAGAAAAAAGATCACAACGGATGTGAAACCATCCATCCCGCCCGTCCCGCACGAGAGGCGTCCCCGGTGTGGTGCGGTGCAGGGTGGGGGGAGATGGGGTTCGTGTTCCGATTTTCTCCCTTGTCTTGCCCCTCCGGAAAGTCGTATATTTGTGTATTCTTCTCTCCTGGCTCGATTGCACAACTTTTCCGTTTTTTCATATTCCAAATGACTTCTTTTTTGAACCGTTTGAACTCCGAAGGGATGCATCTGAAGCGTCGGATCGTTTCGGCGTTTTTTGAGAACCCGTTTCTGGAGGCGGACGCGCCGGCGCTTGCCCTGCGGTGCGATTCCGATCTCAAAGCGTTGCGTACCGCCCTGTCTGATCTCTGCCGCTGCGGCGTGCTCAGACACGAGGCGGAACGCTACTGTTTCGAACCTGAAGCGGGGGTGTATGGTGAGGTTGTCGCGCTGGCCGGGATGCACTGGGAAGAAGAGGCCCGGCAGCAGGTGGTGGCGCTGGAGACGCTGGCCCGGATGCTGGAGGCACTGGTGCGGCAGGCGTCGGAGACCGGGGCGGGGGACGAGCGCATGGCGGCGGTGGCTGAGCTGAAGGCGATGCGGATGTGCCATCAGACGGCCCATGTGCTGTGCGATTGTGTGCGGACCGGGGCGCACCCGGCCTGGCGGGCGACGGCAGCCGGGGCGCTGGGCTACCACGGGGCTGCGGCGGCCTTCCCGGAGCTTCAGAAGGCGCTTCTGGTACAGGCCCGGGAAGAGCCGGACCTGGTGGTGGCAAAGGCGATCGCTTTTGCGTTGCGGGATACCCAGGAGGCACTTGCCCTCCTGGATCATGGCCAGGTGGGGGTGGCGACCGAGGCGGTGCTGGGAGCGACGCTTTCGGAGGTGGGGTGGACGGCTTTCCTGGCGCGGTTTTTTGACGGGGTGGACGGGGAGGTGGAGGCCCTGATGCTGCGGCGGATACAGGCGGAGGAAGAGGCGGTTGTACGGGTGGTCTCGTTTCTGTTGACGGCCGATTTTCCGGAGGGCCGCGCGGACCCGACGCTGCGGGTGTTCCGGCTGTTCGGGGCGCTGCCTCAGCCGGCCCTGTTCGCCGCGCTGGTCGGTGTGGAGGGGGAGATCCGGAGGACCTATAAAGAGATCTGGCCGGGCATCCATCGGTGGGAGCGGAAGCGGGCGCTGATGGAGATTTTTGAGGATCGCGTGCGGAGAGACGGGGCTTCGGAAGCCCTGCTGGAGGCCCTGCTTGAGCGGACTGTGGAGGATGAGGGGTTTTGCGACCGATATCTCCGGTTCGTACGGTCCCTGCTTCGAACGCTGGATGCGGAAGGGGCCGATGTTGTCCTGGGTCGGGTGGAGCGGATTGCGGACGGGATCAGCCGGGAGGAGGTCGCCCGGCTGGCAGAGTTCCTGGTGGCGCTTGCCCAGGCGGTGCCCGCGACCGGGCTGAGGGTGCAGAAGGCGCTGGGCCGTTGGGAGGCGATTCTGCCGGGGGTGCAGGTGAAGGCATTTCATGCGCGGCTGGGAGCGGGGTGAATCTGCAAAAATCTGAACAAGAAAAACGGCGCAGGGTGTATATCCTGCGCCGTGTTGCGTTTCAGAAGCTGTCTTAGAAGTATTTGCCCAGGCCGATGGCGATGGAGAACCCGCTGAAATCGCCCGGGCTGCCGAGCATGTCGGTAAAATGGGCGAGGGTGTATCGGCCACCCAAACTCAGGGCGAAGTCCCTGTTTTCCCCCAGGCGAATGTCGATTCCCGAGGTGACAAAACCACCCACGGTCAGGGAAAGCCGGGGGAAGTCTTCGAATGGAAGGCCAACGCTGAAATCCAGGCCGTTGTAATAGCCGACCCGATAGGGGATGTCAAAACCGGCGTTGAAGATGCCCATGCGCGGATAAAAGCCCGGGGGACCGGTCTGGTGGTCGAACCGAAGGATGGGACCGGCTCCAAATCCGATGTGGGGTACAATGCGTTTGTCTGCGGCGAACTGCCGTTGCAGGCCAACGGGCAGGGAGACAAGGGTGATGCGGCTGACGTTATAGGGCATGGCGCTGCCCAGCCTGGCGGCCGACTGCTGGTAGCCGTAGGTGAGCATTTCGATTCCGCCCATGAGCCGGACGATGGGCGAGAGCCGCCGGTCATAGCCGATGCGGAAGCCGATGCCGCCGGTGGCGCTGGAGAAGAAAACACTGAGGCCGTTGAGGTCGGGAGGACGGTTCGGCGGCAGGACGATGTCGCGTGGTTGGGGATAGACCCTCTGTGAAATGAACGGGGCCTGATGGGGGTCAATCAGGAGGTCGCTGCCGTGTCCGGGCAGCGCGTGTACAGGGATGCCGTTTTCAGCCCCTGTACTGCCGGGTTCACCTGGAAGGCGGACGACGATGCGGCCGTTTTCGTCGATGATGGTCACGACTGTCCCGGAGGCGGATGGGCGCATTTCAGGGTGAGCAGGGCGCGGCTTCTCTGCTGCTGAAAGGGGTACGGAGATCAGCATCGCAAGAGAGGCAAAAACCGGGATGAATCGTTGCATGGGGCACCTCCTTAAATAAGGGGTACGGGACGCAGCGCATCGCGACGGGTTTACACTGTAAGCCGCCACAAAGCATTTGACAGATGCACCTTCAAGAGATATTTTGGTTTTCGACCGCGTGGAAGACCTTGAAGTCCTCATCCCACAGTATAATATACCACAATTGGAAGGTGGTGGCAATGGTGGGTTGGCGTTTGCCTGTCTCACAACCGGCAGAGTTCCAGGGTCTCTCTGCATGACCCGGTCTGGAGGCCGCGATGCGCAGGAAAGGAAGATTTGTTCTGGCTGTTGCCGTTGTTCTGGCGACGGCATTTTTGTTGGTACGATATGTTGCATTTTTCCCCGGAGACAGGGAGAAAGCACCGCGAAGGGCCCGGGGAGGGATCGAAGAGCACGTGTATGGGGGCCTGCCGGAGGAAGGTGCGGTTCTGATTCGGAATGGGTACGTGCTTTCCTACGATGCGGACCGCAGGGTGCCATCCTGGGTCGCTTACCACCTGAGGCCGGACTATGTGAAGACGCCCGGCAGAAGAGGGGGGTATGCCAGGTTCCGCACGGATGCTGAGGTTGAGCACCCTGTCCGGCCCGGGGACTACCGGGGGACAGGCTACCACCGGGGACATCTGGCCCCGTATTTTGCGATGGGGGGAGACCGGGATGGGGACGGGCTGTATGCGGCCGACGGGGACCGGGAGGACCAGGAGACGGTTTTTGAGGTGAACCGGATGAGCAATATCGCGCCTCAGCACGCTGCGTTCAACGGTTCCGGCGGGGTATGGTACGGTCTGGAGACCTGGGTGCGGGAGGAGGTTGTGAAGAAGCGGGGGAGAGAGGCCTGGGTGTTTGCAGGGTGCGTGTTCGGTCCGGGCGAGCACGAAAAGATCGGACCGGATGGGGATATCCATGTGCCGCCGATGTTTTTCAAGATTGTGATTGTCCAGGGGGTATCAGAGCCGATGGTGCTCGCTTTCCTGTTTCCCCACCAGCGTGTGATTCACAGGTCCGGGAAGGAGCGGATTTTCCCTTATTTCCTGGTTTCCGTGGATGTGATCGAGGCGCTGACCGGGCTGAATTTCTTCCGGGGCCTGGAGGGGGAGGAGGTCCTTGAGAAGGTGGATACGTGGGTGAACTGGAAGCAGTTTGTGCATATGCATCCTTAGAAGCTGTTTTAAAATCCCCAGCGGTCTTCGCGCGGCTGCAAAAGCGCCTGTCGGCGTTGGTCGAATCCACCCGTATCTCCAGGATACGGGCGGGTTCGCCCGCCTTGACCGCCACTTTTTCGCTCGCGCTCGGGAACTCACCGGGAATTTTAAAACAACTTCTAAGAAGACGGTTGGGCTCCATTTTTGTTTTTCTTTTTCCGGTTTTATGGTTATTTTCCTATGGGCAGACCATCTT
>JAAXHW010000141.1 GCA_012270675.1 Candidatus Latescibacterota bacterium
AAGATGGTCTGCCCATAGGAAAATAACCATAAAACCGGAAAAAGAAAAACAAAAATGGAGCCCAACCGTCTTCTTAGAAGTTGTTTTAAAATTCCCGGTGAGTTCCCGAGCGCGAGCGAAAAAGTGGCGGTCAAGGCGGGCGAACCCGCCCGTATCCTGGAGATACGGGTGGATTCGACCAACGCCGACAGGCGCTTTTGCAGCCGCGCGAAGACCGCTGGGGGGTTTAAGACAGCTTCTCGAAAAACAGTCCGCTTTTCCCGCCTTCCTTACGTATAAGGAGCGCCCATGTCCGAGTACTTTGAAACCGTCAAGGCCTACCTCCAGGACCTCGACCTCATCGTCGAAGAGGAGGATGCCGCGGAAGAACTCGTCGTGGTCAACGACGAAGACCGGGGCATTTACAGGCTCATCGTCGACTGCGAAGACCCCATCCTCATCCTCGAACAGGCCATCATGCCCGTCCCATCCAGGCCGGGCGACCTCTACAGGCGCCTTCTCGAAATGAACCGCACCCTCATCCATGGCGCGTTCGCCCTCGACGACGAGACCGGCACCATCCTCTTCCGGGACACCCTCCGCCTGGACACCCTCGACCGGGCTGAAATCGAAGGCAGCATCAACGCCCTCGGCCTGGCCCTGGCGGAAAATGTCAACGAACTGCTGGAATACAGCAAAAAATAACCGCAAAATGTGAACCGTCGCCTGGTTCACATTTCATACCAGGAGTCACACCATGGGTATTTTTCAGAGAATCTTCCGCGTCGGCAAGGCTGAAGTTCATTCCGCCATCGACAAACTCGAAGACCCGATCAGAATGACCGAACAGGGCATCCGGGATCTCAAAAAGGACCTGAACACGTCCATGACCAGCCTGGCCGAAGTCAAAGGCCAGGCCATCCGCCTGAGAAAACAGGCCGCAGACAGCAAAAAAGCCGCCGCCGACTACGAGCGCAAAGCCATGCTCCTCCTTCAGAAGGCCCAGAGCGAAGAGATCGACCCGGCCGAGGCCGACCGGCTCGCCGCCGAGGCCCTCAACCGCAAGGAAGAGTCCTCCACCCGGGCCACCACATTGAACCAGGACGCCAAACAGCAGGAAGCCATGGCCGCCCAGCTTCAGGCCCAGGTCGAAAAACTCAAATCGGCCATCGCCGGCTACGAAAACGACCTGGTCACCCTGCGCGCCCGCGCCCGCACGGCCGCAGCCACCAAAAAGATCAACCGCCAGCTCTCCAAAGTCGACTCCAGCGGCACCATGGTCCTGCTCGAACGCATGAAGGAACGGGTGGAAGAGGACGAGTCCCTCGCCCAGGCCTACGGCGAACTCGCCGACTCCTCCCAGAGCCTCGACGAAGAAATCGACACCGCCCTTAAGGACAAAGGCGCCGGATCGGATAAACTCGCCGAACTCAAGGCCAAGATGGGCATACAAAAATAACCCGGCCCTCCCAGACCATGAACTGGAATCCCTTCAAAAAAAAACAGGACGAACCCGAACTCGACCCATTAAAAGATCTCACCCTCTCCGGCCTCAAACCCGGCTACGTCCTGGACTACAACCTCAAGACCTGGCAGGTCACCGCTCACAATTACTACGATTACGAGGGCGACCGGGTCAACGAGTGGGAGCTTGCCTGCGCCGAAGAGGTCCTCTACCTCGACCGTGAGGAAGACGACGATATCACCTGGACCCTTTCTCGAAAGATCCCCCTCTCCCGGATCGACGGCAACCTCCGCGCCCACCTCCAGGAGCACGAAGACCCCCCCCAGGAGATCACCTGCAACGGCGTCGAATATACCGGCGAGTCTTCCAATGTGGGCAAATTTTACAAAAACGGCGAACCCCCGGGCCAGGAATTCATCGTCTGGGACTACACAGACCGCTCCGGCAAAAAAACCCTCACCATCGAACAGTGGGGCGACGATGACTACGAAGCCTCCCTCGGTGAGATCGTCGAAGAATATCAATTCAGCGACATCCTCCCGTCGGAGTAACGCTCCGCCCGGGCCTGGATGCGCTGCCTTCGCTCCCTACCACCCCCATTCCGCCTCCCGATAATACCGGTCCACCACCGGTGCCAGTTCCGTATTCACCGCCACCTCCCCTGCCTGTTCGAACACACCCTTCCAGAACTGCGCCATCCCCACCATCGCCTCCCGGTTCAAAAACACTGTCTCAACCCCCGAGAAATCGAGTCCCATCGCCCGCTCCTTCAGCGCCTCCGCAGAAACCACCTCCGCCTTCATCCCCAACACCCACCCCCAGTCGCCCATCGTTGGAATCGTAGTGTGGTAGGGCAGTACCGAAAAGCCCGCCGCCTGTAGCGTCCTGTACACACACAGAAAAGCCCGCGTCGCGTACAGCGGGCTGGAACTTTGCGTCACCACCACCCCACCCCGGGACAGGTGACGCTTGCAGGAGAGGTAGAACTCCCTGGAATAGAGCCGGGCCAGGTCGGGGCCCTTCGGGTCGGGCAGATCGATCAGGATCACGTCGAACAGCTCATCGGCGTCCTCCAAAAACCGCCCGGCATCCCGGTTCACCACCCGCAACCTCGGATCGTTCAGCGCCCCTTCGTTGGCCTCCAGCAGCACCGGATGCGTCCGGGCCAACTCCGTCATCGCCGGGTCCAGGTCTACCAGTATAACCGATCTGACATCCGCATGCTTCAGCGCCTCCCGCGCCGCCAGCCCGTCTCCTCCCCCCAGGATCAGCACCCGCTCCCGGGAGGCCGCCAGCCCCATCGCCGGGTGCACCAGCGCCTCGTGGTAGCGCGCCTCGTCGTACGTGCTGAACTGCACACTGCCGTTTAAGAAAAGCCAGTGGTAGCCCTTCCACTCCGTCATCACAATCCGCTGATAGGGCGTCTGCGCTTCATAAATCACGCGGTCCCGGTACCGACTCTGCTCCCCGAACAGCACAATCGGCCGGATGCAAACCCCCAGTCCCACCAGTCCGATTCCAATCGTCCAGAACGCCCCTGTCAGCCACCTCCGGCGCACCAGCAGCCCTCTGTATTTCCACAGCAGCGTCGACGCCACCGTGAAATTCACCGCGCCCAGCATAATCGGTGTAAAGGTCAGCCCCAGATGCGGCAACGCAAAAAACGCGAACAGCACCCCCCCCACAAGCGCCCCGTAATAATCCTTCTCCATCACCGACGCAATATTCGTCCGCAATGACTCGTAGGTCTCGTTCATCCGGGCCACCAGCGGAATCTCCAGCCCGATCAACAGCCCGATCCCCGCCGCATACCCATACAGGACAGCACCCACCTGTCCGACCAGCGCCGTCCCGAAGTAAGCCGCCGCCCCGCACGACGCGCACAACACCGACAGCGTGAACTCCACCGCAATAAACCGGTCCAGCAGCCGGTCCTGAATGTGGCGGCTCAACCGGCTGCCCAGCCCCATTGTAAACAGCATCAGCGACATCACCAGAGTCCACTGGAGCGTCGTATTCCCCAGCAGGTAGCTCGCCAGTGTCGACAGGACAAACTCCGCCACGATCCCCGCACACCCCGTGGCGAACAAACAGGCCTTTAACAGATAGCTGCGCCTTTTCATCCCCCTGCTCCAGTGCCCTACGCCTCACCACGCCTCTCCACCGCTACCGCCACTGCTTCCCCCCCACCAATACAGATTGCATCGATCCCCACCTTCGCGCCCCGGCATTTCATTGCATGAAGCAGCGTCACCAGCGTCCGGGCACCGCTCGCACCGATCGGATGCCCCAGCGCCACCGCGCCGCCGTGCACGTTCACCTTCTCGTACGGAATCCCCAGGTCCACCATCGCGGCCATCGGCACAACCGAAAACGCCTCGTTGATCTCAAACAGGTCCACGCCCTCCACCCCCAGCGACAGTCTGTCCATCAGCCTGGAAATCGCCGGAATCGGGGCAAGCGTAAACCACTCCGGCTCCCGGGACGCCGTCGCATACCCCAGAATCTTCGCCTGGGGCTTCACGCCCAGCGCCCTGACTTTTTCTTCCGACAAAGCCACGATGGCCGCCGCTCCGTCGTTAATGCTGGACGCATTCCCCGCCGTCACCGTCCCCGCCTTCCCAAATGCCGGCCGGAGCTGCCGGAGTTTCTCCTCGTTGAACCGTCCGGGTTCCTCGTCTTCGGTCACCCTCACCATATCCCTGCCCGCAGGGGCTTCAACCGGCACGATCTCCCCGGCAAAGGTCCCGTTTTCCACAGCCGCCAGAGCCCGGTTGTAACTCTCAACGGCAAAATCGTCCTGTTCCTCCCGAGAGAACGCATACTTCTCCGCACATCGGTCCCCGCACAATCCCATATGCAGGCCGTTGTATACATCCCAAAGCCCGTCCCTGACCATGGAATCGATCAACGCACCGTCTCCCAGCCGGTACCCTTCCCGGGCCCTTTCCAACAGATAAGGCGCCCGCGACATATTCTCGGTCCCGCCGGCCACCACCACCGACGCGTCCCCACACCGGATGGCCTGAGCCGCCAGCATCACCGACTTGAGCCCCGAGCCGCAGACCTTGTTCACGGTCGTCGCCCCGATCGAAGGGCTCAGCCCCGCCCCGATCGAGACCTGCCGCGCCACGTTCTGCCCCAGTCCCGCACCAAGCACATTGCCAAAAATCACCTCGTCCACCTGATCCGGGGAAACCCCCGCCCGTTCCAGCGCCGCCCGCACCGCTGCACTTCCCAGCGCAGGCGCCGGCACCTCCGCAAACGCCTCGCAAAATCTGCCAATAGGCGTGCGCACGCCTCCTGCCAGAAAAACATCCTGAACCATCTCCGCCTCCACTGCGGGGAGGATGGGGCTTTCCCGCGCAGATCCCCCAAGCACCTCCGCCAAAAAACGCTCCAAACGTCCGCTGGGCACAACCGCCTGCTACCACCACAGGGGCAGTTCGCGGAAAAGCAGCCCCCGCGGCNNGGCGGTTCGCGAACCGCCCCTACAGTCGAATTCTCAGACCGCCTGACAGGTAATACCACCATCCACAACAAGCTGTGTGCCGGTAATATATTTCGCTTCGTCAGAGGCCAGGAACAGCGCCGCATAAGCCACATCCCAGGCATCGCCCATCTTCCCCGTAGGGCACTGGTTGTTCCGGATCTCGATCATCTTCTCCACATCCCCGTCCGCATAGAAATCCGTAAGTGACTTGACAACCATGGGCGTGTTCATCAGCCCGGGCAGAATCGCGTTTGCCCGGATATTCTTTTTCGCGTACTGCAGCGCGATGGTCTGAGTAAGCTGATTGACCGCCCCCTTCGTGGCGCTGTAAGAAACGTAGGGCACCCCCAGCCAGCGGATGGAAACAATCGAAGAAATATTCACGATCGCCCCACTTCCCTGCTTTTCCATATGCGGCAGAACGTACTTGCACGTCAGGAACATACTCTTGAGATTGACATCGTTAACACGATCCCAACGCTCCTCGCTGGTCTCCACACAGCCGCCGACCTCCAGAATACCCACATTGTTGTGGAGCACATCCACCCGGCCATAAACCTCAACACAACGCGCTACCAGGCCCTCAACCTCCTCGGCCCTGGAAACGTCCGCCCCGTGGGCTGTACATTCCCCCCTCTCCCCCTCGATAATCTCCCTGGTCTCCTCAGCGGCAGCGAGGTTGATATCTACCGCGAAAACCTTCGCCCCCTCGCGTGCGAAGAGCACGGACGTCGCCTTCCCATTGCCCCAGCCCGGTCCGATTGACCCCGCGCCGGTCACAATCGCGACCCTGTCTTTCAAACGGTCTCCCATATGACCCTCTAAAGCCATTCACGCAACTCGGTCTTCAGAATCTTCCCATAATTATTCTTGGGCAGATGATCGACAAAACAATATGCCCGGGGGCGTTTAAAGCGTGCGATATTGTCCAGACAGAGCGTATCAAGCTCCTCTTCCACCACCCCCCGGTCCGCTGCTCGAACGACAAAAGCAACCACTTCCTCTCCCCACTCCGGATGGGGCCGGCCGATCACCGACACCTCCTGCACCCCCTCGTGCAACAGCAGGATCTCCTCGACCTCCCGTGGATAGACGTTGACCCCCCCGCTGATAATCAGATCGTTCGATCGGTCTTTGAGCGTCAGAAAACCGTCCGCATCGAACACCCCCACGTCGCCGGTGTGCAGCCAGCCCCCTTTCAGGGACCTCTCCGTCGCCTCCGGATTGTCCCAGTACCCGGTCATCACTGAGTCACCCCGCACCAGCACCTCCCCGGGCTCACCCGGGGGCAGCGGGCGGTCCTCTGCGTCGCAAACGCGGACCTCAACCACCGTATGCGCCACCCCCACCGAGGCAAGGCGTTCCTCATACCGGGGATGGTCCGTATCGGCATGGTGCGCCTTCGACATCGCCGTGATCGTCATCGGGCTCTCGCCCTGGCCGTAGACCTGGACGAGTTTGTAGCCGAAACACGCCAGCGCCTGTTTCAGGTCCGCCACATACATGGGCCCCCCGCCGTACACGAGGGTCTTGAGATTGGCAGTATCCGCGCGTCCACTGTCGGGATGGTTGACCAGCCGCTTCACCATAGTCGGAGCCATGAAAAAGCTCACCCCCCTGTGTGCGGCGATCAACTCGAAAATTTCCCCGGGATCAAATGTGCCGCTGGCCGGAATAACCTGCTTCGCCCCCTTGGCAACCTGGGGAAAATTGTACAGCCCGGAGCCGTGGGACAGGGGCGCTGCGTGGATAATACAGTCCTCAGGTGTAACACCATCGATATCGGCGAAATAGCTCAGCGTCATCGCCATTAGATTGCGGTGGCTCAGCATCGCCCCCTTCGGACGCCCCGTCGTACCGCTGGTGTAGAACAGCCAGGCCGTATCGTCCGGGGCGCGTTCCTGCATCTCCACCACATCCCCGACAAACAGCGCGTCGTAGTCGGAGCTTGAAACACAGATGACATGTTCCAGTGTCGGAATATCCTCCAGAAGCGGCGCAACCGTCTCCTCCAAATCTGGCGTGACAAAACAGCACCTGCTTCCGGAGTTCTCAAGAATATACCGGAATTCGCGCTGATGCAGCCTGGCGTTGATCGGCACCGCACACAATCCGGCGTGCCAGGCCGCGTAGAGGATCTCGATGAACTGCGCGCAATTCGCCATCGCCAGGGCGATGCGGCCGCCTGGCTCAAGCCGCAGCCGGTCCTGGAACCGACCGGCCATCGTCGCCACACGACGCGCGAGGTCCCCGTAGGTGCAGTACAGGTCCGTCCCCACCGCAATGGCGGGGTTCTCGCCGAAGGTGCACCCGGCGCCTGCCATAAGATTGGCAATATTCATATTCTAAAGCACCCACACAATCAAAAACGACGCCCCCACGTAGGAAAACGCCTCGATAAACCCCGCCCCCACGTTCGGCTTTTCCTGATTGGCGATCTCGTCCGACAGCCGCCGTCCCGGCAACAGCACCCTGTCTGTGGCCACCCGCACGATTGGCAGCAGCACCAGCCCCACCGCCGCGTACCCGACAAACCCCTGCAGGTCCACCTCCCAGGAAATAAAGTCCCCCGTCACCGCGTGCCGCACAATATTTCCCAGCCCCACCAGCCCACCCGCAAACGCCACGCCTGCGGCCGCGTTGTCCTGTTCGATCTCGGCATGAATACCATAAGGCGTGATCCATTCGTAGACCAGCCCGCCCACCACCAGCACCCCCTGACCCAGCAACCAGAAAACCACCGTGGTGAACACCGTTCCCAACTCGCCCGACACCACCCCGTAGATCACCAGTCCGGTCGCGATATAAGAGGCGCACACCACCGCGCCGGTCCCCACATTCTGGTCCCGGATTATTTCTTCCCGGATCGAAAACCCGTGCAGAATCAACCGATCGTTGATCAGCCGCGACAGGTTCATCAACACAATCGACAGCGGGCCGAAAATCATCACATCGATCAGGTCCTCCTCCAGCCCGAGCGACGGCCCTGAGAGCACCCCTCCGATCGCCAGCACCAGGCCCAGATAGTAGCCCACCATCGCCACAGCCAGGGCAGCGTTGTCCTTCTCCACCAGCTCCTCGCGCACCCGGTAACTCGGCGTGGTCCAGTCGTACACCAGTTTCCCGACCCAGAACAGCACAAAAGCACAGACGAGATAGATCCCCGAGACCATCAAATTGTTCAACATCATTTTCCGAACCCCCCTCTGCTGCGGCTGCCAAAGCCGGACCGGCTTCGGCCCGTCCGGCTTTGGACCTTCTGGGAAAACGAGCTCCTGCGCCGCGCAATCGCCTGCCTGCGGCGCTCATAAAACGTCGGGTTCTGCTTTCTGGTCACCGATCCCTGCGTCCCCCACTCCCGGTTGCGCCCATAGTAGGGCCGTCCCCGGTCCCGGGAGGTCCGGTAATCGTTGTAATCGGCCTGCTGGATCGACCGTCCGCCCCACCCCATCAGATCCCGCATCAGCGCGTACTGCCCGTAAAACACCCAGAAACTGGACCCACCCCGGTTGTCCCAGCGCCCGTAGTTCGGGTTGCCCACATAGTGGTAGCCTGCCGGGTGGGGCGTGTTGTTCACCCCCTTGTCCGACTTGGCCGCCAGCGCCATGCCCAGAAAGGACTCGTACTTCCGATAAACCGACTCGGGCACCTCGATCCAGTTCGTCACGCGCTGCCGGTCGCCCTGAATCACCTTGTACTTGTGGTAGTAGTCCGTGAAAAAACGCCCCTCCTCCCGCATATCCTCAAGAAGAATCATATACTCCGGAGCGTTCGCCAGGCTCTTCTGCATCTCCTCCACCGGGTTCCGGGGCCCACCGCAACCCCACACCCACAGCAGCACTCCCACAAGCACCACCGGCGATCTGATCCTGCGAATACGTTCCATACACACCCCCAGTTGCGTTCGACCTCTCCTGCCCGATGCTTTTACCTTTACGTACCCCCGATTTCCACCCTATCAAAGATATATCCTCTCTCCCGGCAGGTCAAGGCGCTTGCCTACCCCCCCACCTGCCGGAGTGGCACGCAACTCGCGTTTCCCCAGGTGTCGGGTGGCGAACCTGAAGCGGCCGTCGCTCCGCGTTATGGCGCCATCGGTGGTGTCGGTGATCTGCACGTTGGCAAAAGCCAGCGGCTTTCCCCTGCCGTCTACAACTTTTCCCTGTACGATCGCCAGGCCCTGTGCCTGGACAACAGAAGGGAAACAGGTAACAAGAAGGAGGAAAATCAACATGGAAGAGTCATGAGACCTCCGGCAAAGCC
>JAAXHW010000142.1 GCA_012270675.1 Candidatus Latescibacterota bacterium
GCCCCCGTGTAGAAGAACCGGCCCTTCCGACCCAGGTGCTCGTCGACGATGCGCGGCGTCCGTTCGCCGTACTTCGCACCTATCGCGTTCCACCACAGGTCCGTCGGCTCGACAACATGGGAATCCGCCGAAATCACTCTCTCAAACTTCACGAATCTCCTCCGTACGTTCCTTCTCTATTGAGGATTAGGAGACTGGAGCCGCCATGAGCCTGTCCAAGGGGCGAGGGCGCCTCCCGCCGCCCGATTCTACCCAAAACCACCCCACCCTTCAATCACACCCTTTTCACCCACAACCTGTCTCCCGACCACTGGCGCTATACTCGTTCCATATCCCTCGGCAGGATCCCCAAATGACCAGACTCTCCTCCCCATTGGGTTTCATATTGGCGACCGTGGCCCTGCTCACTATCCTAGTGGCATGTGGCACACGCATAGTCACGCCTGAGCCCACCTTCACGCCCATCCCGACTCCGCAACCTACAGCTACCCTCATCCCCACGGTTGCCCCCACACCAACCCCGACTCCGCAACCTCCGCCCACCCTTATTCCGACGCTGCTACCCACCATCAAGCCGGACCTCACCGCCATACCCATACCTACCGCAACCCCTCTGCCATCGCCCACACCCGTGCCGGAATCGGAGGACCGGCCCGTGCTAGTCCTTCTCTACAACGCCACTCAAGGCCCAAGCTGGAAAAACAGCCACAATTGGCTTACCGACACCCCTATCAGTGAATGGTACGGCGTCACCACCGACGACAGCAACCGCGTCACAAGACTGGACCTCCGGCAGAACGGTTTGAACGGTGCGATGCCGCCGGAGCTTGGCAGCCTCATCAATCTGGAATCGCTGGACATGTCCCACAGTCGGTTGAGCGGTGAAATACCCTCGGAGCTTGGCAGCCTCATAAACCTGGAATCACTGGACATGTCCCACAGCCGGTTGAGCGGTGAGATACCCTCGGAGCTTGGCAGCCTCATAAACCTGGAATCGCTGGATGTGTCCCACAGCCGGTTGAGCGGTGAGGTACCCTCGGAGCTTGGCAGCCTCATAAACCTGGAATCGCTGGACATGTCCCACAGCCGGTTGAGCGGTGAGATACCCTCGGAGCTTGGCAGCCTCATAAACCTGAACCGCCTGCGGCTAAATGACAACCTGTTAAGCGATCAGTTGTCCCCGGAGTTGGGCAACCTCACCAACCTGGAATCGCTGGACCTCTCTCACAACCGATTGAGCGGGGAAATACCCTCGCAACTGGGCAATCTCACCAACCTGACGCAGTTGTGGCTAAATGACAACTGGTTGAGTGACCGGTTATCCCCGGAACTGGGCAGCCTAGTCAACCTGGAATCGCTGCACCTGTCTCTCAACCGATTGAGCAGTGAGATACCCTCGAAACTGGGCAGCCTCGTTAACCTGGAATCGCTGGACCTCTCTCACAATCGATTGCACGGTGAGATACCCTCGGAACTGGGCAGCCTCGTTAACCTGACAAGGTTGCGGCTCAATGGCAACCGGTTGAGCGGCATGATACCCCCGCAACTGGGCAGCCTAATCAACCTGGAAACGCTGGACCTCTCTCACAACCAGTTGGACGGTGGAACGCCCCCGCAATTGGGCAATCTCATCAACCTGGGATCGCTGAACTTCAGTAGTAACCGCTTGGACGACAAAATACCCCCGGAACTGGGCAAACTCGCCAACTTGAAATCGCTGGACCTCAAGTCTAACCGGTTGAGTGGTGTAATACCCCCGGAGTTGGACGGCCTCTCCAACCTGGAATCGCTGGACCTCAGCAATAACCGGCTGAGCGACAAGATACCCCCGGAACTGGGCAGGCTCAACAGCCTGAGAGCGCTGGACCTCGATTGGAACGGATTGATTGGAGAAATGCCCCCGGAGTTGGGCAACCTCGCCAACCTACGAATGATGAGCCTCAATTTCAACGAACTGAGCGGCGGGATACCCCCGGAACTGGGCGGCCTCTCCAACCTGGAATCGCTGGACCTCGCTTACAATCAACTGAGTGGCGAGATACCCCCGGAACTCGGCAACCTCTCCAAATTGACCACACTGCGCCTCGAATGGAACGACTTGAGCGGAGAAATACCGCCGACGCTTGGCAGCCAAGTCAATCTGGAATTGCTCAACCTCGGTTTTAACCAGCTGAGCGGCGAGATACCGTCGGAACTGGGCAGCCTCAGCAAACTCGAGTCACTGCACCTCTCCCACAACCGATTGAGCGGCGGAATACCCCTGGAACTGGGTGGCCTCAGCAACCTGGCAACACTGTACTTCAGAGAAAACTCACTGACTGGCTGCATGCCCGACGGTCTGAGAAACGTATCGGAAAGCGATGTATCCCTGCTCAGCCTGCCCTTCTGCGGGTCATAGCCCTCCCCCTACTCCCCGAATATATCCAACGGCAGAAACGCCGATACGCACACGTTCGGCAGGTCCACCACCTCGCTCACCTTGAAGTCGACCGCCACGCTGGTTATGCAGTACGCCTGCTCCCGGCTGTATCCCCGCTCCATCAGCAGGTTGATCATGTTCAGCAACGCCTGCTTCGTCGCCAGCGTCACGTTCCCCGACTCGTTCCGCCCGTCCGCTACCGGCATCCCCGTCGTCGCTATGAAACGCCTCGGCCCCGCCATCTCCGGTGAAGTCCAGTAATCGTCCGCCTCGAATATCGGGAACCGGATGTTCATCCTCTCCGCCGCTCCCTCCCTCACCCGGAACCGGGCGTGAATAGCCGCTGCCATCTCCACCGCCGTCCCGCACGTCTCCCCGTCTCCCTGGGCGAAGTGCCCGTCCCCCGCCGAGAACAGGCCTCCTTCCACGAACACCGGGCACAGCAGCCTCACGCCCCTGGTAAGCTGCTTGATATCCATGTTCCCGCCGTTCTCCCGTGGCGGCATGGTCCTCAACCCCTCCGATGCCACCGGATCCCCGGAAGGGACCGCGCCCGTCTTCTCCGGCGGCAGCGCCGTCCCCCCTGCTTCCGCTGCCCGTTCCTCCCTCTCCCGACACGCTTCCATCAAGGCCCGGGACGGGGCCACACCTATGGTCCCCATAAACGAGGCTTCGGGTATCCGCACGTTGGGCACCTGCTCCGACACCGCATATTTGCCGTCCATCGACCATTTTGCCAGGAACGGCGCCGTATACAGGTCCGCGAGAAATCCGAAACCCGGCTTGATGGTGGTAAAGCCGAATGTGCCGGGCGCCACGTCGAT
>JAAXHW010000143.1 GCA_012270675.1 Candidatus Latescibacterota bacterium
GAATAATTATCTGAAGACCTATAGCAATGCGGCGACTCGTACTTTCCCCAGGCGGGCCGGCCACTTGTTTGTTCTTGTATGAACGTCATGTGAGACTTTTTTTAGAATCGGACGAGTCCCTCAAAATCGAGCGGATCTCGTTGGAGCTGGATATTGAGGAACACGCAGACTGTATGCGCTAAGATTTTGGTGATCCAGAGGTTCTGTAGGTGCCATGCATCTCTCACTTTCATCCTGGCGATGTGAAAGCGTTGGGTCAATTGCGCATAAACGGTTTCAATCAAGCGCCGTAAGGCCTTCCCGCAGTTGGCAAGATAAACGGTTTCCGTTGGGGATGGGGCTTCATATTGGATTTGATAGGGGTTAAGACCCGAATAGAATGGTCCTCTTGGCAAGCTTGTTGCCAGTCCAGATCGAGAAAGGCGGTATCGCCTAACACAAAGGTATCGGGTGCCACCCCACAAAGGAGTTCTTCACGGCACCTTGAATCATGACCATAGGCTTGTAGCAAGGGAGCGTGAACGATCAGGCCATAGTCGGTAATCCTCAGACCCCCTTTGAAGCCAGAGTATGCTTCCTTTTGTGGTGAGCTTGTCGAACCATTTTGGCCGCACAGTAGCCCTTGGTGGGTTGAGGAAACGCAAAGATGGGGTCTGTTTTGAAGATTTTACGCCTCCATCTGCGCTGCAAGTGACAAATGGGAATGGGTAAGGTATCAATGATCTGACAGGGGGCATGGTGCCCGCCCAGTTTTTGAACCAACAGGTGATGTAAAACGGCCTTGACTCGCCACAGATTGGCCGATTGGCGCAAGAAGGCTGTGCGATCTTTCAGGCCTGGAAATTAGACGCCAAAGCGTTCTCGCATCTGTTCATAAAGCTGTTTTTGGGTGGGATAGCCTATAAAGTGTCCTACAAGCTCAATGGTGAGGCATTCTGCGTCAGTGAGCACTGGATCAAAGCCAGCCCGGCGGGGCTTGCCATAGCTTTTGCAAAAGTCGGGATACAACGCATCGGCAATTAAACAGTAGACAGCGATGACGAATAGTTCTAAATTATACATCTAAAGGTCCCTCCTGTTGGGGGTTGGCTGCCTCGTTTGACGATACTTACAAGGTAGCCTTAGGACCTCCTTTCTCCTATTTAAAGTCACACATCGCATAACGTACAGTCAAACATAAAGCACAAGACCATGACTCACAGGTGCCGCGACTGTGCCGATAAAACCATGTTCTCCCCACATGTGGGAACGGTTATGCAGGGGTCCAAGATGGTGCTGGACGGAACCACGCGGAAAATCTGGGAGCGCGGGTCTATTCGCCCTTCCAGGGCGGGAAGAGCGTGTGGGGAATTCCGAGCAGATTCAGAATCCGCCCGGCGATAAAATCGGCCAGATCGTCGAATGTCTGCGGGTTCTGATAGAAGGCGGGCATCGCCGGTACGATTGCAGCGCCCGCCTCGGCTGCGGCGACCATATTCTTCAGGTGAGCCAGACTCATCGGCGTCTCCCGGGGCACCAGCACCAGCGGGCGCTGCTCCTTGAGCGTCACACTCGCGGCCCGTTCGATCAGATTGGTCGACATCCCGTGGACAATTCCCGCCAGGGTGCCCATCGAGCAGGGCACCACCACCATGCCTCCGGCGTGGACGGACCCGCTCGAAATCGGGGCGGCCAGATCTCCAAACTGGTGAAGCGTCATCTCTCCCTTTCCCACGGCCTCCCCGTACCGGTCGAACAGAAAATCTCCAAACGCGCGCTGCTTCCCCTCAAAACCGCCTTCTTCCCGCAGGATCATCCATCCCCACTCGGACACAATCAGATCCACCCGGTTGCCGTTCATCAGCAGGGCCCGCAGGGTGCGCAGCGCGTAAATTGCGCCGCTAGCGCCGGTAATGGCAAGGGTAATCCGGTTCATATCAGAAGCACATCCCCAAGCGTACACAGAAAATACACCGCACTGATCATCACGTTCATATTCATAAAGGCCACCGGCAGCCGCGACAGATCGGCGGGCCGCACCAGCCGGTTTTCGTACACCATCAGCAGTCCCACCACAATCACCCCCCCCAGGTAGAGCACCCCCAGCTCAAAGACCGCGCCCACCGCAAGCATCAATCCGAAGGAAACGGTGTGAAGCAGCCGTGCCACAAGGAGCGCCCTGCGGATTCCGAAGCGCTGGGGAATCGAATAGAGCCCGTACCTGCGGTCAAACGCGACATCCTGGCACGCGTAAATCACGTCGAACCCCGCCACCCAGGACAGCACCGCCCCTCCCAGCAGCAGAATCTCCGGGTGCAGGCGGCCTGTAATCGCTATCCACGCCCCGATCGGCGCCACGGCCAGAGAAAGCCCCAGGAAAAACTGCGTCGCCCACGTAAACCGCTTGGTATAAGAGTAGAAGAACACAATTCCCAGCGCGGCCGGCGACAGCGCAAAACAGAGCGGATTGAGCTGGTATGCCGCAAAGACCAGCACCGCCGAAGAGACCCCCACAAACACCCGCACCGCCGCCGGAGAAATCGCCCCCCGGGGGAGTTCCCGCACGGCCGTGCGCGGATTGTCCGCATCGATCTTTCGGTCCACCAGCCGGTTAAACCCCATCGCCGCGCTGCGCGCGCCCACCATCGCGGCCACAATCCAGAATACCTGCTGCAGGGTGATCTCCGTCCGGGCACCCGCCAGCACGGCCCCACTCAGCGCAAAGGGCAGGGCGAAAATACTGTGCGAAAACTTGATCATCCGCCCGTAGGTCACAATCCGCTGGATTGCTGTCGCGTCCGAACCGGTCTTCTTCTCTTCCACCGCGTTCATCCACACCTCCATAAAGGCCCCGATCCCGCCCCTGCGGCGAGATTTCTATCCTTTCACCAGCGCCTCCGCAGT
The DNA here is from genome assembly GCA_012270675.1 of Candidatus Latescibacterota bacterium. Lineage (GTDB taxonomy): Bacteria > Latescibacterota > UBA2968 > UBA2968 > JAAXHW01. Next base: position 2,884 of record JAAXHW010000143.1, read on the forward strand.
CTCTAAAATCACCCGCTCCTCGTCCTTGAATCGCGCCGGTTCTCCATAGTAGGGATACGCATTCGGCTCGTACCCGCCCTCCTTGTGGTGCCGCTCGGTGCAGAGATATCCCACCTCGTCGTTGGCGTAGCCTACGGGCCAGATATCTTCGGCGTCTACTTCGGACCGAAGCCGCTTCTCAATCGCGTGTCCGATCTCCTGCGCAGGCTCGCCCGGGATCGTCATACAGGCCAGCGGGCCCACCCGCATAAACTGCATCTCCGTGGGTTTACGCTCCGGCACGGTCCCCGTCCGGATCATCTCCAGCACCTTCCGTGCCCACGACCCGGTCAGCAGCCTGCCCCGGTCGCTGGTCGTATCTCCGGCCATCTCCCGCAGCTTTTCTTCGGGGTCCAACTCGCCAAAGGGCACCTCCAGCTTTCTGCACCTGGACAGCAGTTCGATCCCCGGCCTTGTCCGAAGCGACCCGGCCACCCGGCAGACCTCGCTGCCGAGCTCACCCCCAATCTCATCGAGCTGCTCCTCCGTGGCCGAACCGAACCCGCCCGTCTCGCTCACGATCGCCGCCCGGATATTGCCGAAACATCCTGCCAGGAACAGCGCCTTACACCCCAGCCGCTCCTCGATCACCCGCCGGGCAACCCCGGCGTAATCGGGCGAAATATATCCTTCCGACCCGCTCTTCGCCGTTGTATGGCACGAATAGTGGAAAAGCACCGCCACCGGACGCCCGTCCTTTCCCTCCACGCGCAGCACACGGGCCCGCCGGTCCACGATCGCCCCATGGTTCAACGCCATACCCGAGGTGTTGGGAAGCGGTCGGCGGCTGATGTTGAAATGCACGGACCCGCATCCCACCCCGAACGTCACCGGCTGGAGGAGGGCGGCCGCCCGGGCAATGCACCCGACGGTCTCCTCTTCGATCCGCTCCATCCACCCATCAGGAGGCGCCATCCCCAGGGACGGCAGGGCCGCCGGCGCGCAGTGGGTGTGGCTGCACGCAACCATCACGCCCTCTCCCGCAACGCCGCACGCCGCCTCCACGCGCTCCCGGATGCGGGCCGTTGTCTCCGCCGTTACTCCGATTACATCCAGCGTCGCAATCGCAACGCGCGTACCGTCCTGTTCGAACACAACCGCCCGCACCTCCAGCGGATACAGCACCGAATGGGAGGGATTGGTGCTCCAGTGCCCCTGGAGCACCGGTCCGGGCAAGGGCGTGATATCCGCTTCAGCAGCGCCGCACCGTATCATAGCCTCTCCTTTGTCAATGGTATGGGGGAGATGTTCAGTCCAGATGGTATGCCGAGAGCGGCGCTGCCCACGTCTTTCCACCCTGGACGTCGTAGCCCCTCCCGTCTTGCTTCGTATAAATCCGTTTCTCTCCGTGGACCGTATCCGCGCCCCGGACCTGGTAGCCGGTGGTCGATTCCCCGTTGTCCACAAGCACGACCCTGTCCAGAAGCCGGTCGGCGTCGGGCAGGCCGGCGGCGACGAAATAGGATGCGTCGTTGCCGTTCACGGCCTCCCCCATGTCCCCTCCCAGCCGCCCGCTGTCCAGGGTCACGGCTCGCTTTCCGAACCGGGCCTCTGTCCCCTCGGCCAGGTACAGGAACCCGGCCGAGGCCACTGTAAACCGCCCATCCGTCTCCAGCACTCCCTTCGAGGTCTGGACCTGCCGGGGCTCCGGCGTCCGTGCGCCCACAATCACATCCTTCCCCAGGCGCGTCTCCACCTCCAGCCCCACGCCCTCTCCGGCCACGGCCAGCCGTCTCAGCCCCGTCACCAGCGGCGCCCCGTCGCAGACCTCGAACACGCTTATGAAAACCGAGGCCAGGGCCTCTCCGGTCCGGCGCCGGACCACGTAGGGCACGTCCACCTTCTTATCGGGTGTATTGAAGTGCCCCCACCCCCGTTCGCCCCACCCTTCGCCGATGAGCACGTCCTCTCCCGCTCCCGGCAGCGCCCACGCCCGAAACCGGACCGTCGCATCCATCTGCCAGGTCAGGTGCCACGGACCACCTGCCCTGGCGTGCTGCACATTCCGAATACCGTAAGGCGCCGGTCCATCGGCCGGAGCGCGCGCGATACCCGCGGCATCCACGCCCGGGATCGGACCGTGGAAAAGGTAGTCGTGGGTCTTCCCGCCCGACACGCTGAACATATCGACGAGATAGCACCCCTCCCTTCCGTGGTTGATCAGCAGGCAGGCCCGGCGGTACAGATCGGCCTGTTCGTACGCGGCTGAGGAACAGTCGATCAGCTTCACGTACGGCCCCACATCAAAGAGGTGGAGGCTTCCCAGACGCCCTTCTGTCCGCTGGTCCGATTCGTCGACCACCACAAGGTTGTGGGCCGGCGTCCGGACCGTCATCTGTTTGTCGGGGCGGTCCCACAGATATCCCAGATCCGTAAGTACCTCATGCCCTTCCATAAACAGGCTCAGGTTCAGGCTGTCCCGGTGGTGGTGCACGCCCCAGTGAGAGGCATCCAGAATAACGGCGCCGTCCCGTCCGTCCGCGCCCCGCCTGAAATAGCCCATACGAAGGGCCGGAAAAAACAGATCGTCAAGGACGACGCGGTCCGCCGCCGGTATGGAAAAGTCGGGATGCCGGTGGAAGAGCGCGTACTCCCCGCCGGTCTTCTCCGGCGGACCATCCAGCAGTTCCCGCAGCAGCGCCCGATATTCCGGAGCGCCGTATCGGGCCACCATCAGCTCGGCATCGTGCGCATCCAGCGCCGTGGACACGTAGGAATCGGCCGACGCCGGAAACTTCAGATTCGGAAGCTGCGTATCGTAGAACGCCCGGAAGACCGCCCGGTAGTCTCCATCGCCGTACACATCCACGTCCTCCATCCGGTCTGAGGCGCCGTAGCCCTCCGGATCGCTGTACCCGTGCAGCGCCTCGCCGAACTGCCTCAGACCGTTCATCGTCATCAGCCCGTACGCGGGCGACTCCGACGTGGTCCCGTCGGACAGGAACCAGTGCCTCACAAAGTGCCAGAACCCCTTCGTGCCTGCCCGCACCAGGCCCGGGTCGCCCACCGCCATTCCCACCAGGCCCGCGCCGGTCAGGTTTGTCACGCTCTTGTTGTTCAGCGCCGGATCGGCCAGCAGCAGGACCGTGCCCTCGATCAGCAGATCCCTTTCGATCGTCAGCCGCTCCTCTTCGCTTAGAAGGTCGTGGATGAAATCGTAGGCAATCGCCAGCTGGCGGATAAACCCTCCCTCCATTCCGGACCCCGTCGCCCGGCCCGAGTTCCAGTAGCCCGACTGGAGCTTCCGATCCGGCCTGTTGGGCGGAATCGTCCACTCCTCCTCCGGCAGGTCGTTGATCCGTTCGGCCGCTGTATGCGGTGGCAGGTCGATCCACTCCCCGTAACTGGAATGGACCAGGTAATTGGGGTACACCCGGGCGAACCGGAGCAGGATTGCCCGCACGGCCTCTCCACAGGCCCGGTCTCCGGTCAGCGCGTAGAGCGTCGCCAGCGTCGGTGCCTGCGACGCCATGTGGGAGACCTTGTGCGCGCGGATCTTCGCTGTCCAGCTCGACCGGAGGTGATACCCGTGAAATTCAAATGAATATCCACCGTGGTAGGTCACCACCTGCCCCCCGCCATGCCGGTCCGCACGAAACGCGACCTCTTCCGGGTACTTCTGGTTGGGGTAAACCGTGTTGCAGGTCGTGCAGACCAGGCGCTCGGGATGTTTTGCATCCCAGTCGTACGCCCCGTGAATCGCATTTCCCTCACACGCCGGACAGTTCGTAAAGCCAAATCCCCCCGGTGTGGTCGCCGGAATCATCCGCTCGATGTAGTCCGTCCCCTGCTCCAGTGTGTACGCAACCTGCGCCCTCATGCCCTCCAGCACCCGTACGGCCCAGTCGTGGCGTTCCAGGTTCGCTTTGGCCCGGGCAAAATCCCCGGCCGTGTAAACCGTTGCCGGATGCGCCACCCCATCCCTGTAGTTTTCCCACGCCGCGTACCGATCCGACGCTTTTTTGTCCGTATGCACAGGCCCTCCTCTTCGCGCTGCGGCAATGTGCCCTCAGGCCCCCGTCTCCATCCCGAAAACCCTCGCAAAGAGCACAAAATCCGAAAAGTCCACCTGACCGTTCCCGTCCAGGTCGAACCGGGACTCGAATAGAGGATCGGATGAGGCCGTTCCAAAGGCCCCGGCAAAGAGCACAAAATCCGAAAAGTCCACCTGACCGTTCCCGTCAAAATCGGCACGGGCCGTATTTTCAAGCGTTCGGGCAACCGGCCGATACGCCACTGCAATCCCGCGCGGACCGTCGCCGATGCTGAGGGATTTGACAATCTGCAGGGAGGCCGCATCGAAAAACAGCAGATCGTTGGAGTCCTGGTTGGCCACATAAATCAAACGCCCATCCGATGAAACGGCCAGGCCCCGCGTCTCCCGCCCCCCGGTAAGCGCCGGCAGTGTAGACGTCACACGGTTGCGATGCAGGTCTACCACCAGCAGATTCGCATTGATCCGATCCGTTGCATAAAGCCGTCTCCCATCCGGCGAGAGCGCCAGCCGGAAAATCCCTGCAGACGGCGTGCCAATTGTCTCCACCACCTCACCGGTCTCCGGGTCCACCACTGAGATCCCCCCCTCAAATCCGGCCACATAGAGCCGGTCCCCCCCGGAGGAAACCACAACCGAACGGGGCGAGGCCACCACATCGATCCGCTTTTGCGTCACACCCGTCTCGGCATTTAAGACCAGCACTTGGCCTCCCTCGATATCCGTCACATAAAGCCGCCTGCCATCCGGGCTCACCGCAATCCCATAGGGACCTTCCCGATCGGTCACCACCGAAAATTTGCGTATCTCCCGAAGCCCATTCACATCGATCACCGAAATGCTCTGGCCCCGCGAATTGGTCACATACACCCGGCGACCATCCGGCGATATCGCCATGTCCAGCGGCGCACGGCCCACACGAATGGTCGCTGCCAGCCGGTGCGTGGCCGTCTCCACCACACTCACCCGGTTGTCTCCCACCTCCCCACCCGTATTGGCCACAAACAGATACCGCTCATCGGGAGTCAGCACCACGCTGAGGGGCACCTCTCCGCCCGTGGGGATGCGCGCCACTTCCTGTCCCGGACCCGTATCGATCACCGAGAGCATCCGGGAACGACGCATCGCTACGTAAAGCACGGGATCGCCCGACAGATTCAACACGTCGAACCGCAGCGGGGGGAGCGCTTCCGCAGGGAAAGACGTCTCGTTGCCCTCTCCATCCCGAGCCAGCAGCCGATATTCCACCACGCTGCCCCGGGGCTGCCCCGGAATATGCGCAAAAAAGAGGTCTTCGCTTCCCCGCTCAAGCGGAAGGGTGCGGAACGGTCCTGCGTCAACCCGGTATATCAGCTCGGCGGAAGTCACCCTTCCATCGTCCCTGATCCGGGCCTGTACCCGATAGGGACCCAGAGGGTCCGGGGTGTTCACAGGCAGCGCCAGATCCTCTAAATAGGGAAATCCGGCCACAGCCGGACCCAGGGTGAAGTCGATCCCATCCACCTCCCGTCCCGGATTCACCCGGATCACCTGTGCGGTGTGCTGCAGGGTCGTATTGTCGTAGAACTCGCGGGGAAAATCCGTGTCCAGGTCCCCGCTGAAGATCCCCCCGAAGTTCCTGGAGGTCACCGAGCCGACCAGAGGTTCAATGGCCACCTGGTAGTCCCCGGGCGGCAGCCCTGAAATCTTATAGCGTCCGCCTCCGTCTCCGTCCGTCCCCGAAAGGGCGCTGACTACGAACGTCTCGGTACCGGTTGTGTAGGCCACCACGTGCACGCCGAACGCCCCCCGTCCGTCCGGGTGGGACACCTGTCCTGAAATCGTGCCGTTGTTGAGCGCAGCAGGGGAAGGGTACAGGGCGGAGACCCCTGCCTCGTCGTCCGGCTCCAGCGAATGCTCCCCGCCAAAAAAGAAAGGGTACATCGTGGGGCGTACCGACAGGGAACCCTGTAAGGGCGTATGCCCCAACCCCAGAAGATGCCCGATCTCGTGGGTCATCACACCCTGAAGGTCGACCGTACCCCGCTGGAAACTCGTCTGATCGGTAGAAAACCGGGTGCTTCCTGCCCCGTTAAAAACAATATCCGCATCGGTGATTTCCCCCTGCTCGTTCCAGTTGATCCGGGTAAAGGCCAGAATGCCGACCTCCCGGGGCGCGTTGAACTCCTCACCGGTGGCATCGTAGACAATCACATTTCTCCGGTCCCTCGTTGAAGCCCGAAACGTGCCCGTCCCCTGGTTCTGAAACCTGATCGAGGCGCTCTCGACCGCCTCCCAGGTGTCAAAGCTGTCCTGGACAATCCGGAGTACGTCCTCTTCGGGAAAAGGGAAACTCTCCACGTCCACCCAGAAGGGGATGCCATTCCTGGCATTTGTCGCAGGCCAGTGAGCCGTCACGATGCGGCCCTGCTCGCTCTCGTGGATCTGGAGCAGGAACCCGAACGAAGGAACGGCAAAGACAAACAGCAGGAAAAAAATAGGGAACAGCTTCAGACGCACGGCTCAATCCTGTGTTGTGAGGAAGGGTTCGAGGCGCCTCTGGTCGATCTGCCAGACCTCAACTTCGCCGTCGCCGTCCAGGTCGGCCCGGGCAACGGCGACGAACGCGGAGTCCGCAACGACCACCTGGTAGCGGAACTGTCCCGGCATGTCGTTGAACTTCAGAATTTCGCTATTTTTTTCACGATTTATTGGCAAATAAGTTCCGTATTCCGCAAAGTAGGCCTGCTGGAACTGGTAGATCGTCTGGAGCGTGATGCGTGCGCGTGCGCGTTCTTTATCAGCGGCAGAACGGGAGGTAAACCGGTGGGCCAGCAGGGTGAAGAGTACCAGCATCAACAGGCCGGCAACAGCCGCCTGCGGGACCGAAATACGGCGTTTGCGAGGAACCGACACGGTCAGTCCTCCGGGGAGGGCTCAGGTAGCGAATACCAGGCCTCTGTGCGCAACCGCCGCTCCGATTTCGTGTCCCAGCGGGGGCGGACCTCCAGCGTATCCGGCAGGTCGGTCAGCGGCTCGGCGGGCATAAAGGGTCGGGGCGCTCCGGGCGACCAGTGTCCATCCCCGTCCCGGTCCAGAAAACCGGTGACCCGGTAGTGCCCCGGGATAAGCCCGGTGAGGGCGTAGAGGGAATCGCCCGGCGCCACCTCCGTCTCGTAGGCCCGCTCCGGAGACGAAAGCCGCCGGGCCTCAATCACAACCGTCGCATCGGCAGGAACAACAGCGCCGCTCAGGTCGCCCAGATCTTCCAAGGCGGAAACCGTGAACGTAAACGCAAGGGGCGTCTCCAGGGCATTCCCGGAAGGATCCGCAAGGCCCTCCGGACGGCCCAGCAGGCGGCAGGTCTCTCCGGGGGACCAGGGCGTGGCCGGTGTAAACCGCAGCCGGTTGGGGGCGATCCAGGAAAAATGCCCGGCCGGCGCAACCGTCGTGTCGGAAGAGACCCAGAAATCGACCGGAACAACAGCCGCCATCGCCTCGCTGAAATCGATCAGAAGGGGTGCGTCAGGGGAGATGTAGCGGGCCTCAAGCGCAGGAAAACGGGAGACCGATGTGGGCGCCCGGCGGTCGGGCGCTCCATCGCCTTTTACCCGGACCTCCACGCCGGGGGGAATCCTGTTGCCGGCTCGGTCTCCGATTCCTCCCACATCGATCCGGTACTCGGCCCCGGCCTTCTGGGGGGCCGTCAAGAGCCACACCCGGCTTGAGTCGCCCGGATCGCAGGTCAGGGCCAGCACTTTCAGCAGGCCTTCGGGGCCTTGAACGTGCATCTTCGCGAGCGGATCTACCGGCTCGTCAAAACGGAGCAAAACGTGTCTTCCATCCGGTGTCCGTCCCGACAGGAAGCGGGGCGGTATCGTATCCCGCAGGGCCAGCTTGAGGGAGCCCAGGCGCACCCGGTCGGCGCCTTTGAGGAGGGGAAGTTCGGCCGGGGGGACAGCCAGGGGATCGGTCCCCGGGGTGTAGGCCTGATCCCTGTTGCGGTCTTCAAACGCAAAGATCCGGTACCGGCCCGGTCCCAGACGGGGGAACCGGTAGTCCCCCCCCGCGCCCGGCTGGGTGACATAGGCGGGCGGATGGCTTGCCGGATCGGGGTCCTCCGCTTCCGGCAATTCGTAGGCCCAAACGTAGGTCTGCCCCGATGGCCTCTCCAGGGGTGGAAAAACACGTCCCACGATTTCTCCCCGATTGAGGGTCAACCCGGTGGCAAACGCGAAGCTGTAAGACCCGACCATCCGATTGCGCACCTCATCGGCGCTTTCGGCCCCCACCGTGATCAGATAGGTCCGGTCGGGCCGGAGGTCCTCGGGCGGCCGGACCTCCAGTTCCTTACCGTGCCACCGAAAATCGGGCTCCCCGGAGAACCGGGGAGAGACGAATACCGCACGCTCAACCGAGCGCCGGTCCATCGCTTCGCTGAACCCGATCCGGATGCGCGTCTTCAGACCGACGCCCGCCGAATCAGCCGCCGGGACCGTCCATACCACCCGTGGCGGGGTTCTGTCGGGCGGCCCTCCCGGCGGTGGTGCCTGCCGGGCGCAGGCTGCGAATAAAACAAGCGCGGCTGCCACCGCGCCCTGTGTCCGTGTGTATCCATCCGTGTGCATCTGTGGTTGCTTTTCTCTGATTCCTGAATCCCGCTCCCGACGTTACGCTCTTGGGTGGGCCCGCCGGTAGGCATTCTTGAGCCGCTCCACGCTGATATGGGTGTAGATCTGCGTCGTGGAAAGACTTGCGTGCCCCAGCATCTCCTTGACCGCATTCAGATCCGCGCCCGCGTCCAGCAGATGGGTGGCAAAGGTATGCCGGAGGGTGTGGGGCCCCAGCCGGCGCCCGCCCGTAACCCCGGCCAGGTAGCGCACCACCCGGTGCTGAATGCCGCTGGGGGTGAGCGCACGCCCGGACCGACTCAGAAAAACCCGCCCGCGGTCCGCTTCGGATGGGGGGAACTCCGCACGCCGCTGCAGGTAGTTCAAGAGCGCCTCTCTGGCCTTCCGACCCATCGGCACCAGCCGTTCCTTCCCTCCCTTGCCCTGCACCCGAATCAGCCCGCTATCCAGGTCGATGGCATCCAGCGTCAACCCCGCCAGCTCGCGCAGCCGGATGCCGGAACCGTAGAGCAGTTCCAGAATGGCCCGGTCGCGTACTCCCAGGAGCGTACCCGGAGGGGGCGCCTCCACGGCCCGCGCTGCCTCTGCGAGGTCCAGGTGCGCGGGAAGGGATTTCTCCTGCCTGGGAGCACCCACCTGGTGCGCTGGATTCCGTTCCAGACGGCCCGTAAGGCATAAATAGGACAGAAAGGTGCGCAGAGATGCCAGCTTGCGGGCAATCGACCGCCGGCTGAATCCCAGCTGGTTCAGGTCCCCCAGAAAGGCCCGGACGTCATCCCGCGACACCCGTTTCAGATCCGGAGGGTCCCAGCGCTTCTGCAGGAATGCCTGAAACTGCTTGAGATCGGTCTGGTAGGCACGACAGGTGTGGGACGAAAGACGCCGCTCCCGGGAAAGGTGGGCCAAAAATTCCGCGACAGCGCACTGCATAGGGGGCACCTCGGCAAGCAGCGGTCAAATCGTCCCGTTGGGCGCTTCTTCCCGGACGGGAGATGTGGGAAATCCTGCATTTGGAACTTGAGGCATGGCGTCAGGACGCTTCATCCCCGACCTCCTCGGAAACGGCTTCCGGCGAGACCGCCTGCCTGCACTTCAGGCATTTCAGGGTGGTCTTTCCCCGTCGGCCGGTCTGTTGGGCCAGGAAGGGGCCGTTACAAACAGGACACCTCCGGTTCAGGGGCCGGTCCCAGGTTGCATACTCGCACCCGGGGTAGGCGCTGCAGCTGTAGAATGTCTTGCCGCGCTTGCTGCTGCGCTCCACCAGTTCGCCCTGACACCCCTGGCATGGACAGGGCACCCCCAGCGAAACCGGCCGGGTATGTTTGCATTCGGGATAGGCCGAACAGGCCATAAACCGCCCGTGGCGGCCCGTGCGGACGACCATCCCGGCGCCGCATTTTTTACATACCTCTGTGGTTGGTTCCGGCTGGGCCTCGCCATCAAGCGGTCGGGTGTTTCTGCATTGGGGAAACCCCGAACAGGCCATGAATTTCCCGTTTCGCCCCCATTTGATCACCAGCTTTTCGCCGCACTTTTCGCAGACTTCGTCGGTCTTTTCCTGCAAAGACTGTTTCAGTTCGGCCCGCCGGGTCTCCATCTGGTCCAGGTCTCTGGAAAAGGGGCCGTAAAACCCTTCGACCACCTTCACCCAGTCGAAACTGCCGCTTTCCACCCGGTCGAGTTCGTCCTCCATCCGGGCGGTAAAATCCACATTAAAGATGTCGGGAAAGGCCTGCACCAGAATCTTGTTGACCGTCTTTCCCAGTTCCGTCGGCGAAAACCGGCCCCGATTCCTGCCTGTGTACTCACGGTCCAGCAGGGTGCTGATGATCTGAGCGTACGTACTTGGCCTTCCGATCGCCTGCGCCTCCAGTTCCTTCACCAGTGTCGCATCCGAATAGCGGGGAGGCGGTTTGGTAAAATGCTGTTCCGGGTGAAGGTCCAGCAATGTCAGGCGATCCCCCTCCTTGAGGGAATCCGGCAGGCGATCCGGGACATCCTCCTGCTCATCGTCCGTGCCCTCGGTATAGAGGACGGTGAACCCGGGGAATTTGAGGGTGGAACCGGTTGCGCGCAACCCGTAGTCTGCTGCGGCAATATCGACGGTGGTCCGGTCAAAAACCGCCGGCGACATCTGGCAGGCGATAAACCGATCCCAGACCAACCGGTAGAGCCGGCGCTGTTCCGGGGTCAGGTAAGCCTCCACCGCCTCCGGAGGGCGCTCGATCCCGGTGGGCCTGATCGCTTCGTGCGCATCCTGCGTTCCCTTTCCTTTCCGATAGGTCCTGAGGCGCTCGGGCAGGTAGTCCGGTCCGAAACGTTTACGAATGTACGCACGGGCATCCTTCACGGCCTGGGGCGCCAAACGGGTCGAATCGGTCCGCATATACGTAATCAGGCCCGTGGTCTCGCCTCCGACCTCGATTCCCTCGTAGAGCTGCTGGGCCACCATCATGGTCTTGCGGGCCGTAAACCGCAACCGCCGGGCGGCCTCCTGCTGCAGGGTGCTGGTGATAAAAGGAGCGGGGGGGGAACGCCGCTGTTCCCGCCGGTTCACCTTCTCGATCCGGTATCCCTCCTCCGAGGCGGCCGCAACGCGAAGGTCGGCCACAACCCGGTCGGCCTCCGCCCGGTCGGAAATTTTCAGCCTGTGTCCCTTAAACGCGACCAGGCGCGCCTTGAAGGGCCCGGTGTGGGATGTCTTCAACGAGGCGTCTACCGTCCAGTACTCCTGAGAAACAAATGCCTCGATCTCTGCCTCGCGCTCACAGATCAGCCGCAGCGCCACCGACTGCACCCGCCCCGCGCTCAGGCCGCCGTGAACCGTTTTCCACAGAAACGGACTGATCTTATAGCCCACCAGCCGGTCCAGGATGCGCCGGGCCTGCTGGGCGTTCACCTTGTGCAGGTTGATCTCGCCAGGATGGGCAACGGCCTCCGTCACCGCACGGTCCGTGATTTCATTGAACATCACCCGGTGGATCTGGGGGACATGTTTGCCCAGATCGTGGGCCACGTGCCAGGCAATGGCCTCCCCCTCCCGGTCGGGGTCGGTCGCCAGGTAGACCCTCCCGGCCGATCTGGCCGCAGAGCGCAATTTTTGCAGCACCTTCCCCCTTCCCCGGATGGTCCTGTAGCTGGGACGAAAGCCCTTCTCGATATCGATCCCGAGCTCCTTCGGGGGCAGGTCGCGTACGTGCCCCATACAGGCCACGACCAGGTAATCTTTCCCCAGGAGCTTGTTGATGGTCCTGGCCTTGGCGGGCGATTCAACCACCACAAGGGCGTCTGGCATATCTACTCCTTCAACAAAACACCGAGCCACTCCAACGGGCACCGTCAGGTGGCTCATCGCGATTCCAAAATACCGATTGAACGTCGCCGATAGGAGAACGTCCCCTCCTGAAGAGCCCGTGAAAAAATACAAGTGCATCCAAAAAAAGTCAAGAAGAAAACCCTTAAGTTATTTTTAAAACAATATGTTATATTCTATTCAGCTTCGCTTTGTCCTTCAAGCATGGGGGGCGGGCGCCGCTCCCGGTTGATTGCGGGTTGCCTCTGCTTTACCGTGCGGTTCTGTTCGCACAGACCGGGCAATCAGCATCTCGGCGGCCATGAGCAAAAGCGCCAGGCCCAGCGTGGCCCGCCAGAGTTCCCGGCCGAGGCGCTGTTCCAGCACCCTCCCGGCAAGGGCCTCCTCAGGCTCTATCACCTGAACCCGGGCGCCCGCAAAAAGGCCCTTCAGGCGCTCCGGCGGCACCGGCGTGAGGTCCGGCTCATCCTCTGGAATATGGACGGCAAATCGGTCGGCGAGACGCTCTTGCGCGTAGATCTCCCACAGGCCGGGAAGGTTGACCTCTCCCACCGGCCAAACCGGCCGGCCCCCCCGCTGTTCAGGCCAGATCGACCGCGTTTCGCCCCGGGGCGGACGCAGCAGCGCCTCCCTGGCCTGAACCCCGCGGATGTCCCGGTACACCACCTGCCCGGCCGCATAATCGGCATTCCCAAAGGCCCCTGCGGCCAAATAGCGGGAAAGCTGGTGTACCAGGGGAATAAAAAGCCCGGTGAGAGACAGATCGGTCCAGGTTAAGTCCGTCTGAACGCTCGACGCAAAAAGGACCACCCGCCCGGCGCCCAGCTGTCCCTCCGCCAGGGCCGGCGAACCGGTGCTGAACGCAACAACCGGCTGCGTTGCTTCGCGCAAACGCACCCGGTAATACGCGTAAAAGTGGGGACTTCGAAACCTGTCGTCCCGGACCGTCCCCTGGAACAGGGGGTGATCCGGCAGGGGCGTCTGCAGGGTATGGTAGGTCACCGTCTGCCCGGGCGTCCCCGTTACCGAGACCAGCGAAGCCGGAAACAGGGCCGGCAGCAGCCGATCGTTATAGTGGCGGACGCCCACCCGATCGCCCAGGAGGATCATCAACCCTGCGCCTCCCTCCACCCGCCGCTTGAGGGCCGCCAGGGGGCCGTGGGAGAGGCGGGAAAGGTTGCACAGCATAATCACATCGGCCGTCTCCAGCGCGTCGGGTGTAAGCGCATCCGGGTGCGTTTGTCGCACCACCGTCCCCCGCAGGTCTGAGGCTGCCAGGAGGGCCTGTTCCAGGTAGTAGGTATCTTCCGGGACTTCGCCCACCAGCAGCACCCGTACCCGCCCGGGGATGTTCAGGATCGAGGTGTAGACATTGTCCGCCTTCAAATCGTCATCTCCAATCTCGACCCGAAGTGGAATCGCCCCCCCCGTGTCGGGCGTAAAGCGAATGTAGAGCCGCCTTGCCCCCCCCCCAACGACCACCTGCCGGGCAATCCGGCGCTCCCCCAGGTAGACCTCCATCGGGACCTCCGGCCGGGTGGTCTTGCCGTAGTTGATCAGTTCAACATACAGGGTGGCGGGGCTGCCCACTGTCAGAATCTGTCCGGCCGATCCTGCCCGGCGCACCCCCAGATTGTTCACACGCAGCGGGCGTTCCGGGATCAAAAAGACCGATACCCCCTGAAGGTTGGGCAAACTATCCGGCAGAGCCGCCCATCCGTTTCCGGCCAGATCGGTAAACAGATAGAGTTCCCGGTTGAGCATCTCCGAGCCGCCAAGTTGCTTGAGGGTGCCCTCCAGGCCCGGCCTCAGGTCCGACCTCCGAAACGTGGGTTGCAGGGTTTCCAGGCGGGATTTCAAATGCTCGCCGCCGGTGAAATCAAAGGCCTCCATTCGATCATCGACCAGGAAGAGAGTGACCTCATCCCGGGCGTCAAACAGGTCCAGGGCCTCTCGCACCCGCGCCCGGGCACGCTCGAACAGCGTCCCCTCAGGCGTCCGATGCCCCATGCTCAAGGAACGATCCAGCAGAAGTGCCGCAGACGTCCGGGCGTCGCCCGTTTCCCCGGCTTCCGACCCTCGAAGGGTGGGCCGCGCAAAGGCGAGTACGATCAGCAGGATCAGGAGCGTCCGCAGGACCAGCAGGAGGATCTGCTTCAGCTTCACCCGCCGCATCCGGTCGTACTGAAGGGACTGCAAGAGGGCGACGTTGCTAAAGGCAACCGTTACCGTGCGCCGGCGGTTCAGCAGGTGGATAAGCAGGGGCAGCGTCGCGGCCCAGAGGCCGTGCAGCATCGCCGGGTTGGAAAAACCGAGTCCGAACATGGGGGATAACGCTTCACTCAGGTCAAGGGTTCTGAATTTACCGCGCAGAATATACGAATTAACCCAATTCCGGGCAAAAAAAAGTCTGCTTCCGGATATGCAAGCAGACGCCTGACCGTCTCAGTCACAAATCGGTTGGATTTTCAGACGTGGAGCTTCTCCTCCTCTTCGAGAATGGCGATCGCCGCCTCCCGGTTTTCCGCGACAATCAGGCGCTGTCGAAAGTCCTCTCCCTTCAGGAGGCGGGAGACCCGTGCCAGGGCCTTGATGTGGGGGCCCGAGACATCCATGGGAGATACCAGGAGGAAAAAGATAAATGTCGGCTTTCCGTCCAGGGAGTCAAAATCGACCCCCTCCCGCTTGATGCCCAGCGCACCGCTCAGCCCGGCCACATATTCGGATTTGCCATGGGGAATGGCAATGCCGTGCCCGATGCCGGTGCTCATGATCTCCTCACGCTGAAGCATGGCCTCTAAGATCTTCTGGCGGTCGGTCACTTTATCCTCGTCCACAACATCCACGAGTTCTTCCAGGATCTCTCGCTTCGTCTGGCCCTTTAAACCCACAATAACCGACTTGCCCGATAAGATTTCCATCAGCGTCATAAGGCGTCTCCCGGTGCTGCCTGAAAGAAGCGAAAATAAAGGTTCCCCCTCTGCAAGTCAAGCGAAAAGGCACGCAAGGGCGGGCGCGAAGACCGCCGGGGGTTTTAAGGGGCGGTTCGCGAACCGCCCCTACCGCCCCAAACCGGGGGAGGCGAGACGGTTTCTGAGAAATCTGAAACGATTTCGGGCGCATCGGCGTAAAAGGATGGACAGGCGAAACGATCCTATCGACGGGGGGACGACATGTACACACGGAGAAGGTCAGTATCAAAACGGTGGCGAAGGTGGGCAGGCGTCCTGGGCGTGCTGGTGTGGAGCACAGGAGCGCCCCTTTCCGCGCAGGGGGAGCTTGACTCGCTCTACCAGAAGGCGCAAAATCTCGGGGATGTCCAGACGGTCCGGGAGGTTCTGCAACGTCTGCAAACCGCCCTGCCAGACGCCCCCGATGCCGAACGGGTGCGCACCCGAATCGGCCTCCTCTACCTCCGTCTGGGCGAGGCTGACAGCGCGGCGGTGGCTTTTGAGCAGGTCTTAAAGCAAAACGCGGCGCACCCCGTGGCGCGCTCTGGTCTGGGCCGGGTGCTGCTGGAACTCAGAAACCGCCCCGAAGAGGCTTTGCCCCACCTGCAGGCGGCGGTGGAAACCGATTCTACCTATGCGGAGGGGTTCTACTTCCTGGCCCTGGCCCATCAAGCACTGGGCAAGACCGCAAAGGCCAGAAAAGCAGCAGGCCGGGCCATCAAACAGGATGCGGGCTATGCGCCGCCCTACCTCTTACTGGCGCAGAGCTACCAGAAACAGGAAAATCTCCTGGCGGCCATGATCTACTACCAGAAATACCTGGAACAGAGGCCGGCCGACCAGACAGCGGCCTATGCGTTCGCCCTGGCCCTCCTGGAACAGGAGAAATACAAAGAGGTCGAAGAACTCACCTTCCGTATGGCAGACGTGCGCGGGCTGCCCCTTTTTGCGCAGACGCTCCTCCACAAGCAGGACTTCGAAGGTGCCCTGGAGATCTTCCAGCGCTATATCGCCACCCTCGATCCTGAAATGCAGGCCCTCTACGAGGATATCTCGCTGGTCGGCCTCAAACGGGAAGCCCGCGCCTATCGGTCCACAACGCCCCAAAACAAGGAGGCTTTCCTGAGGAGCTTCTGGCTTCGCAAGGACCCCTTTAAGACCTCCGGGGGCGCCATGCGCCGGGCCGAACACTACCGCCGGGTCTGGTACGCCCTGACTTTCTTCGGCGAGACGAAAAAACCCTGGGACCGGCGGGGGGACGTCTACATCCGCTACGGGGAGCCCGACTACCGCTCCACGTCAGGCCTGCCCAACCCCCAGGTGCCGCTTCCCGTGCAGCGCATCCAGGAAATGATGGCCCATCAGCTCTACGGCGAGGAGGGCCTCCAGGTCTCCTTTGCCGGTCCGGTCTTTCCGATTCGAACCATTCGGGGAACCGACAATCAGGACCATTCCCTGGATGCGGGGGCCGGCTCGGTCGGGATCGTGGGATGGCGCCCGGTCACAACCACCTACGACTGGTCGGCCGTCCCCTGGGAGGTCTGGGTCTATGCCGATGTGGACAACGGCATTGAAATCGCGTTTACCGACGAGTTCAATGCCGGCAATTACAACTTCGCGCCTCTGCCCGCGGTAAGGCCCGGCGAAGAACCCCCGGAGGACCTCCTCCACTTTGTAAAACGCCTGACCCGATATGCCCCTGCGGCCCGGGTGGCCACTGCGGCGACAACACAGCCGGAGCGTTTCAAATTTTCACACCTGGAACCGCTGCATTTTTATTACCAGACGCTTTCTTTCCGGGGCCGGAACGGAAAGACCGACCTTCAGATCAATATCGGCCTCCCCATTGACAATGTGGCCCTGCCCACCGACCCGGATACCCTCGTCATCGTGGAGCGCCGGGTCGCCCTCATCGGCGGCCTTTCCTCCGGGTTGCAGAAAGTAAGGCAGCCCATCGCCGTCCCGATCTCCGACGGGAACAGATACCGGGGCCAGCTGGCGATGGACCGGGTCGATCTCGAAGCGGACCCGGGCAGGTACGAACTCGCCGTACAGGCAACGCGCCGGTTTACCGACCTGACCGGGGTCTATCGGCAGCCGACGCTCACCCTTCCGGATTACAACAGCGACCAGCTCATGGTGAGCGATATCCAGATTGCAAAGCGGATCACCGAAGCCTCCGAAGCCTCCGACTCCACCTTTGTTCGGGGGAAGTGGAACATCCTGCCCTGGCCCCCGGTGGCTTTTCTGGCAACCGAGCCGCTCTTTGTCTATTTCGAGATTTACAACCTTACGCGGGACGCGTTTGGCGCAACACGCTACGAGATCGCCTACGAAGTTCAGACATCGGCAGACGCCGACGGCTCCATCCTGAGCACCATCCTGCCCGGCATCCGGAAAAGGACGGGAGAAACCATCCAGGTCCGCTTCGAGCAGACCGGCACCGAACCCTCCGTGTACGACTACGTGGAACTGGATGTTGCCGGGGCAAAACCCGGGTCCTACACCCTTCTGATGAACGTCAAAGACCTCAACAGCGAACAGACGACCACCAGGAAAAGCAAGTTCAAAATCGCCGCACCGCCCAGGTAAATCAGGGCAATCGCATGACAAGGGTAGCCGCCACCCGGTCGTGGGGCGCCTGCCGGTCCGGATGTCGCCGGGTGATGAGAATCAGGGCCAGCCATATCCCCAGCTGGATCACTTCGACCAGCGCCACCTGGGGGCCCAATTCCCCCGGATCAGCGCCCGGCGCCGCCTGCCGGGGATGCAGATCGGGAGGCGCAATAAGCGCCTGGAGGACCACACCCCCCAGGACCGGCGTCCACTTCACCAGGGCCCGGATGAATGCCTGCTGCTGGGTCACCGCACCCCCGTCTGCGCTGATCACCCGCAGGCTCGTCATCACCTTCCCCGGCGTCTGTCCCCTCCGGCTCAAAAAGACCGTGGAATAGACCAGCAAAATACAGTAATCCAGCACCAGCACCACAACAGGGGACGGGGTCATCTCCCGAAGGGCGAGCGAGATGGGCACATGGGCCAGGAGCAGCATCAGCAGGTCTACAATCAGCCCGGCCAACCGGCGCCCCATGCCGGGAATTTCATTCTGCATCAACATGTTCGCCTCTTTTGTTTTGTGCTTCCATCACCGGTTTTCCGAGGAAGTCGATTGTGAAAATAGTCCAGTTCATTCGCCCGAAAGCCGCCTCTGAAAGCGCTCACCGCGTCGGCTTCGTCCAGGGGCAAACCGTCATCGACCTCACCGCCTGCCCGCCCTATCCCACCTCCATCTACGAGATCTATTACGCCCACGGCGGACGGTCCGAAGGCCTGGAAAAGGCGGTGGAGGGCCTGGACGCCAGAGACGCTCCGCGCCTGAGCCTGGATGACCTGCTCAACAATACGTCCGATCCCGAACGGCCCTATCTCACCCTACCGGTCAGCCCTCCGCCCGACGCCCCCCACAGACTCCGTGTCTGGCTGGCTGGCGTGACCCATGCAGACAGCGCCCAACTCCGCGAGATCGAGGCCAAGCAGGCCACCGGAGCATCCGTCAACGTGTACGAGCAAAAATACCGGGAATGCGCACGGGGTGGCATCCCGGAACTCTTCGCCAAAACCGACCCTGAGGACCTGGTCGGACACGGCGGTCGCATCGCCCGCCCGCCCGACACCATTCGCCTCGTCCCTGAAACCGAACTGGTCACGGTGTACGGCCTCAACGCCCGGGGGCAGGTCGAACGCCTCGGGTACACCGGCGGGAACGACTATACGGACAACGGCATAGAGGCCGAAAACCCCCTCAACCTGCCCCAGGCCAAAAACTGGCACGGCGGTTGCGCCAGCCTGGGCCCGGTCTTCGTCACCGGCCCGGAATTCGACGACACCCACGTCCCGGTCTCCTGCGAAATCATCCGCAACGGCCGCCGGGTCGCATTCAAAGCGGGGCACACAGGCCGGGCCAACCTCAACATGCCCGATGGCCTCTACCACTTAGAGCGGTCCCTCTTCGGTCGCCTTCCCCTGAAGGCGGACACCCTGCAAATCTTCTACTGGGGAACGCCCATCGTCTTTGCGGAGGGAGACCTGAAAAACGGCCTTCAGGAAGGCGATACCGTCCGCATGCGCTTCGGCGGGGGCATCGGCACCCTGGAGAACACGATCTGTGCTTTCCCGGGCATTCAACAGCTCCAGTGGCTGGAAGAGCGGCACCGGCCGATAGAGGCGCGGGGTGTCGGCGCTACAGCACACGGTCGTGTCCCCAGGGATCCTGTTTGACAACCTCGAATTCCTTGGTCCGGCTCCGGCCGCGAGGCGGTTCGTGCAGGGTGGCCGGATTGTAGGACGCCCCGGCCAGCTTGAGCAGGGCCTCCAGTTCCGGATGGCCCAGCGTAAGCTCCGCCAGATACATGGCCTCGCCGTTGATGTCCTTCACCGTTGTCCCTTCCGGTGCCACAAAGACGCGGCGCAACGCCCGCATCTCCTGCCGGTGCGCCCGGAAAAAGGCCAGGGCCCCGGCAGGGTCTCCGTCGCTGTATTGCAGCTTGAGCATTTTCAACCTCCTGAGATATTCGGCGTGACCTAATAAGACCAAATACGGCACGGGACGCAAGCGGAATTCGAAACCGTCGGATTTTGTGCGGCCACCTGCTCCCCGGGTTTTAAATCACTTGCGAAAGCGAACGATTTCCACTATATTGTAGGTATTGTTAATCTCATATTTTAGTAAAACTTATTTTATGCTGTCGGAAAATGTGATACGCTACTAAAGTTTGGACAGCAATGAGTC
>JAAXHW010000144.1 GCA_012270675.1 Candidatus Latescibacterota bacterium
CCTTCGTGCTAATTCGTGGATAGCCCAAAGAGTTTAGGCGAACCAAGGCTCCCCCTCCCCAGCCCAGCCTACCGTCAATCCCCCAGGCTGTTTCTTCGTGCCCCTTCGTGCTAATTCGTGGATACCCCTGAGAGGTCAGGAGAACCAAGGCTCCCCTTCTAAACTGCAAAGCCGTCTGGGTCCTCACAGCCGCACAATCCGAAAATCCTCAAAACGGATCCAGTGCTCCGCGTCGGACGGCCCGTTGTAACACTGGATGCTGACCTCCTCATCTTCCCCCGGCGGCAAATCGCCCGCCCCGGCCATCTCATACTCCGTCGCGCTCGGCGCTCGAAACTGCGCCTCCCACGAGTCCTCGTCCACCACCAGCCGGAGCCGTACCCCTTCCGTCGGCACCGGATTGCCCCCCGGAATGATGCACAGCACGCCGTCCACCAGCTCCTTCACCTCCTTGAACACCGGCTCGCCCTCCTGGTACCACGTGATGCCCCCCTGCTCGTACTGCTGCTTCGGCGCCGTGTGATTGATTATCGTCACCTCGATCGCATATGGCCCATCGTTCCGGTCCGGCGCCGGCCGCACCAGCGCGTTCTTGACAGTGTCCGCCAGCCCCGGCTCCACCATGATCTCCAGCCCGCCATCACACAGCCGCCAGCGGTCCGGGTCCTCACGTATCCATCGCCAGCCCGCGTCCAGTTCCCCGTCAAACTGTTCACTGAAGATCACCTGCCCCCCAACCTCGCTCATTCTGGCCGCTCCATTCGCTGTTTTCTGCTCTGTCCCTGTAAATAACCCATTCTATCACCACCCGTTCCCCCGCCGCTACAGCACATTCCCGCCCTGGCCGCTCCCCTTCTATACGCACAACCTCCGGTTCACCGTCAGGCAGCCGCCTCACCTGGGCTGCCGGCCATCCCGCCCCCACAGGTTTGACTATCGCACGCCCCCCATCTATACTTCCTACCGGAAAAGAGTAGCGTTTTCTGCTACGCGTCGCGCCTCCGTCCTCCCTCTTGCGAAAGGATGCTCCCATGGCCCAGGAAATCCGCGAATTCCGCATCTCCAATGACGCCATCGACGAACCCGCCGAGCTGCAGCGCCGCATCGCCGACGAAGGCTACCTCTTCTTCAGACGCATGCAGGACCCTGATAAGATGTGGGAACTCCGCCGCCTGATGATGACCCGCATCCAGGAGGCCGGCTGGCTCCTGCCAGACACCGACCCCGTCGACGGCATCGC
>JAAXHW010000145.1 GCA_012270675.1 Candidatus Latescibacterota bacterium
AAACCGATCACGTATGCACACCCCTCATTTAGTTATGAAACGGTCCGTTTTCTTTTTTCTTTTTCTGTATATGCTGAGCGGGCAGGACCTCCAGGCGCAGGGAAGCGATATCTTCTGGGTGGCCGAAGGGCCAATGGCGGCGGATTTCGATGGCGATGGAGAGGTGGGGTTCAAAGATTTCGTGCTGTTCGCCCACGCGTTCAACACCCGTTCCGGAGAACCGGGGTTCAATGCCCGGATGGACCTGAACGGGGATGGGGCGATCGATTTCCAGGACCTGGTCTCGTTTGCCACCGCGTATGGAAACCGTGAGCCTGCCCAACCGGAGCGGATGGGCTATGCCGTGTACGTGGCCGATTTCCCGGACAATTCGGTGGGGGTCTTCGATTTTGACACCCACCTGCTGATCGACTATCTCCCGTTCCGGGGCCCCGGCAGCATCCGGGTTTCACAGGACCAGCAATCGATCTATGTGCTGGAAGTATTCGGCCTGTTTGCGCTGGACACAAACCATGAGGCCGTGTTCAGCGTGCCCACGAATTCATATGGGAGGATAGAACTGAGCCGGGATGAGAAGCTGGCCTATGTGACGGAGGAGCGAACCGGCCGCCTGCGGATTGTGGACCTGGTGGCACGGGCGACCGTGGATACCATCGAGGTGGGGGAAAGGCCGGTGGGCCTGGACCTTGCGCCGGATGGAAAAATGCTTTATGTGATCAATTCTGACAGCCGCGATGTTTCGGTGGTCGATCTGGAACGCCGGGAGGTGGTGGGGCGCATTGTCATCGGCGCGAGGCCGGCGGAGGTGGGGGTCACGGTGGACGGCCTTCGGGCCTACGTGGCCAATCTGGACCGGGGGGTTGTTTCGGTCCTGGACCTGGTCTCGAATCGCGTGGCGGGGGCCATCCCGCTGGACGGTGGCGGGGCCCAGGGGCTCACGTTTTCTCCGGATGGAAAGACGCTCTATGTTGTCTCGGACGGATTGTTGCTGGCCATTGACGTGGAGCGCAATCTGATTTCCAGGAGCCTGAGGGTGGGCGATGCCACCTCTACGGTGGGGGTCTCTCCGGACGGTTCCCGGGCCTATGTGGGCACGCTGCTTGAGCAGGGGGGGGGACCGGGACTGACGGCCGTAGACCTGGTCAACTGGAGGGTGCTCGGGCGAATGCGGGGGTTTGATTTCCCTGTGGAGATTCAGTTTCGGAGGGTACCGGTCCGGGGGGAGGCTGATTAGGGACACACGGTGGCACCCCGTTTCAAGACCCGGGGGAATGTTCAAAACGCAAACGGTCGCCTTCCGGAATGGAGGGCGGCCGTTGTGTTTGCGGCAGGGGTTAATCCACGGATTTGAGGATTTCGATTTTGACCCTGGCCACGCCTTCTTCGACCATGTCGATTTCGATGGCGGCGCCCAGGGAGAGGTCGAGGATGCGGCCTTCTATGAAGGGTCCCCGGTCGTTGACCTTGACCACGACACTGCGGCCGTTGTTCAGGTGGGTGACCCGGATAACCGTGCCGAGCGGAAGTTCCCGGTGGGCGGCGGTGAGGCCGTGCATGTCGAAGATCTCTCCGCTGGCGGTCGGTCTTCCGTGAAATTTGTGGGCATAGTAGGAGGAAAGGCCGACCTGATAGGCCCCCTGCGTAGAACCCCCCGGGGAGGAGGAATACTTCCGCACCTTCTTCTCGTTCTGCTCGTTCTTCTCGTTCTTCTCGTTCTTCTCGTTCTGCTCGTTCTTCTCGTTCGCCGGCTTTTTGGCAGGCTGAGACGGCGGGGGGTCGGTACGGTACCGGGGACGAGAGACGCAGCCCGCTGCCAGACTGATGGCGCAGAGGGTCAGGATCAGAGGACGCCGGAGCGTGCACCGTCTAAGCGAGAGGCCCTGTTTCAAGGCTTCCCACGAGATCAGAGAGTCGGGCGATGTTGTGGGCCTTACAGTAGTCAACCAGGCCATCGACGATCTCCAGAGCCGCCCAGGGATTGACAAATGTTGCGGTTCCGACCTGAACGGCGGATGCCCCGACGATCAGGAATTCAACGGCGTCCTCGGCCGTGGTGATGCCTCCCATGCCGGTGATGGGGACCGAGACCCGGTTTGCGACTTTCCAGACCATGGCCAGGGCTACGGGTTTGATTGCCGGTCCGGAAAGCCCGCCGGTGATGTTGCCGAGCACGGGCCGCCTGGACGAGATGTCCACGGCCAGGCCCAGGAGGGTGTTGATCAGGGCGATGCCGTCTGCCCCTCCCTCTTCCACCGCAGCAGCTATCGCCACAATGTCGGTTACATTGGGGGACAGCTTGACGATGATGGGCAGCCGGGAGACCGCTTTTACGGCCGCCGTGACGCTGTGGGCGGCACGTTCCCGGCACCCGAAGAGCATCCCGCCGTCTTTCATGTTGGGAGAGGAGACGTTCAGCTCCAGGGCGTCGATGCCGGGCAGGTCGTTCAGACGCCGCGCCATTTCGGCGAATTCATCGTCTGAGGTACCGGCAATGCTGACCACCCGTGCGGTGGGAAGCGCCCGGAGCGCGGGGAGCTTTTCCGCAACAAATCCCTCAAGCCCCGGATTGGTCAGTCCAATGGCGTTGAGCATGCCGGAAGGGGTCTCGGCGGTCCGGGGGTAGGGGTTGCCGGCACGGGGGTGGTGGGTGATGGTTTTGGTGACGATACCGCCGATCCGGTTCAGGTCGAAGAGGTGGGCGTACTCAGCTGCGTGGCCAAAACAGCCGGAGGCCATCATGACCGGATTCCTGAGGGTGAGTCCGCCGCCGATGTGTGAGGAGAGATCCATAGGCTCAGTTGTGAGTCGTTGTGCCGGGTGCGGCTGTTTTTTTACCAGACAACGGCGTGGGCGTCCACCACCGGGCCTTCCACGCAGATGCGACGGAAACGGCGGTCTGCGCGCTCCGCTTTACGGTATTCGACAACGCATCCGACGCAGGCCCCAAATCCACAGCCCATGTGGTTCTCCAGAGAGGCATAGCAGGACAGGTTGAGATCGGCGGCGATGGCCGCCACACGGGCCATCATGGGGTGGGGGCCGCAGGTGAAGATGGCCGTTTGGTCTGAAGTGACGTGTGCGGCGATCAGGTCGGTTACAAAGCCCCGGTGTCCCAGGCTGCCGTCGTCTGTGGCGAGGTGGACCTCCAGGCCGGGGGGCAGCAACCGGTCCATATCGGGCATGCGGTCCCGGCCTGCAGCGCCCATCAGGAAGACCATGTGGGCCCGTTGCCCGGGGCAGTCCCAGGCCCAAAAGGCCAGGGGAACGAGGCCGACACCGCCTGCCACCAGGAGGAGGCGGTCGGCCCGCGGTGGGGAGAAGGGGAGGCCGAGGGGGCCAAGCAGGTTGAGCGTCTGGCCAGGGGCGGCTTCCTGCATCCGGCGGGTACCCGGGCCGATCACATCGTAGAAGATATCGATCCACCCCCCTTCCCGGTCCACCCGAAGGGCGCTGAAGGGACGCCGCAGGAAGGGAGAGAGGCCCGGGTCGGTCTGGATCTGCACAAACTGGGCCGGCCGGATGGCACGGGCGACCTGCGGAGCGGAGAGCCGCATCAGGTAGATGCCCCGGGCGGTCGGCTCGTTGAGAAGAATTTCTGCGTCTTCCTGAAGAAGGTGCGGGACCATGGTGGAAGTGTCGTCCGGTTTTATATCAGTCCGGTACCTTAAATTTGATGGATTCAATCACCCAGACCCGTACAGGCCTGAAGTCGTGCATGGCAGGTTCAAAGACAAACTGCCTGACCGCATCGATTGCAGCCTGTCTGAAGACTTTTTCTCCTTCGAGTACCTCCACCTGTTCCACCCGGCCATCTTTTCCAACCTGGAACCTGACGAGCACCTCGCCGCCTTCCAGGTTCTCCCACTGTGCCTCCTCCGGATATTCGGGGGCAACGCGTTCGACCAGGACCGGTTTTTTCTCCACCTTCCAGAAGTCCACGAGGTCTTCTTCCGCCCTGGCAGCCTCCGACGACAGTTTAAATTCAATGGCATAGGGCACCCAAACCCGTACGGGTTGGTCGTTTTGCGTGGCGGGTTCAAACATAAATTGTTTGACGGCGTCGATTGCGGCCTGTCTGAAGACTTCGTCCCCCTTGAGCACTTCCACCTCTTCTACCCAGCCTTCTTTTCCGATCCGGAATCTGAGGAAGACTTCGCCTTCAGCATTCTCAAATCGCGCCTCCTCCGGGTACTGAGCGTCAACGTGTTTGATCATGACCGGCTTCGTCTCTACCTCCCAGAACGCTACAAGGTCCGCCTCTTCCCCCTGCGACGATAAATCGTCCGGGGCGGTATCGGAAAGGGTGTCCTGAAGGGCGACATCGGAATCGGGCCGGACGGATTCGGCCGCCTGAACCGAATCGGCGCCATCCGTCGCCGTGGGGTCGACAAAGCCTTTCTCCAGTTTTTCCCTGGCCACTTCGGAAAATGCGGTCAGAGGATACCGGTCTATCAGGCGCTGGTAGTGGGCACGCGCCAGTTCGATGCTGTCGAGCCGGTTCTCGTAGGTCCAGGCCAGGGTGTAAAGGGCTTTGGGCGCAAAGAGGCTTTTGGGGTATGTTTCGGTGACCTGCTCGAGGATGGTCAAGACCTCGGCTACGCCTGTCCCTCCCCGGGCGAGGGCTTCGGCTTCGAGGAATCGGGCTTCGGCCAGGGCGTCGTCCGTGCGTGTCTGCCGGGTGCGTTCCTGGGCCGCGACCGCATAGGAACTCGCCGGATAGGCGTCGATCAGTTTCCGAAAGGTTTTTTGTGCGGCCTGCTCATCCTTCAGGCTGTCGGCATAGATCAGGCCGATTGCGTAGAGGGACTTGGGGGCGTATTCGGTTGTGTCGGCCACTTCCAGGACTTTCTGATAGATGGCCAGAGCGGTATCGGGGTCTGCCAGATTGAAGAGGTAAAGTTCGGCCAGGTTGAAGAGGGGCTCAGGGTTTTTCATGCTGTCTGCTTCGGCGGCTTTCCGATATTTTCTCAGGTCGGCGAGGTCTGTCAGCCGGTCCCGGGCCAACAGGGAGACTTCGGAGTTTCCTTTTTCCCTGCGCGCCTGTTCAAAGTGTTCTTTGGCCCGGTCCAGATCCTTCCGCTGTCTCTGATCAATCAACCCCATCCGGTAGTAAGCCTCGGCACTTTGTTCGGTGCGGGGGTTTTTCCGGATGACCTCCTGGTATCCCTCCAGGGCCTCTTCCACACGCCCCATCAGGAGGTAGACGTTGGCCTGTTTGAGACGGATGTCCGGGGCGTAGGACCGAAAGCGTTTGATCTTCAGGATCTTCTGGTAGACCTGCATGGCCTCCTCGAACCTTCTCTGAAGTTCCAGGATGTGTCCGATGCGGAGGCGGATCTGGTAGCTGGTTGTGGGGTCGGGTTTGGAGGCCAGGGCGTTTTCGTAGGCCTGGAGGGCTTCGTCGTAGCGTTTCAGCTGGAAGTAAGCATTTCCAAGCCCCTTTCGGGTTTCGGCCTTCAGCTTTTTTTGTTTAAACTGCGGCAGAAGATGGTGATAGGCGTCTATTGCGGCGTCATAATTGCCCTCTCCGGCTTCCAGTTCGGCCAGCGCAAGCCGGGCTTTTGGGGAAAAGATGGGGTCGGACGCTTCTACGAGGGTTTCCAGGATACCCCGCGCCTCGTCTATCCGTTCTGCGGCCCACAGGGCAAGCCCCTGCCAGTAGAGGGATTCTTCGATGAGTTCACTCTGGGGGAAGTTCTCCTGAAGCTCCTGAAATTTAAGCAGGGACTCGTCGTATTGCTCGCGCCAGTAGAAGGCCTTGCCGATGATGAGGAGGCTGTCGTCCATCCATTTGCTTTCGGGGTGGCGATCCAGTACGATCGAGGCCTTCCGGATCACGCTCATATAAAGCGCCATATAGGCGTGTTTGGACTGCCTGCTGGACCTGGTTTCCGCATCCCGGCGTTTCCGTTCGGCCTCCTCGTAGCGTTTGAGGGCATTGTAAAAGGTATTGTAATACACACAGCCCACAGCGGTCCATAAGAGGAGGATCAAAAGGGCCGGATTTCCGAATCGCCAGAGGTGTTTCATGGGGTCTGTGGGGCCTCCTGCTGGTGGAATTCCTGAAGGGACCGGACCTGGATGGTGCCGTTTCTTTTCAGAGATTCAATGCCGGCCACCGCAGCGGCAGCCCCGGCGAGCGTGGTGGTGTAGGGGATGCCGTATTGCAGGGCGGCGCGTCGGATCTGGTGGTCGTCCGCCTGGGCTTTTTCGCCTGCGGGCGTGTTGATCATCAGGGCGATGGTTTTGTTTTTGATCGCATCCACGATGTGGGGACGCCCCTCTTGAATTTTGAAGATGCGTTCGGCCGGAATATTCTGCGCTTTCAGGTGGTCGCGGGTGCCCCGGGTGGCCACAATGCGGAATCCGAGGTCGGCAAGGCGCCGGGCGATGGCGACCACGGCCTGCTTGTCCCGGTCGTTGACGCTGACGAAGACGGTCCCTTCGGCCGGCAACCGCACCCCCGCGCCGAGCTGGGCCTTGTGGAAGCTGAGGCCGAAGTCGGTGCCGATGCCCATGACCTCGCCGGTGGACTTCATTTCGGGCCCCAGGAGGGTATCTACCCCCGGAAATTTGGTAAAGGGAAGCACGGCCTCTTTCACCGCGATATGGTCGATGGCGACCTCATCGGTGATGCCCTGTTCCCTGAGAGACCGACCGACCATCGCGCGGGCGGCGACCTGGGCCAGCGGGATACCAATGGCTTTGCTGACGAAGGGCACGGTGCGGGAGGCCCGGGGGTTGACCTCGAGGATGTAGACTTCCCCGTCCTGGATGGCGTACTGCACGTTCATCAGCCCCACCACGTTGAGCGCGTGGGCCAGGGCATGGGTGTGCGCCCGCAGTTCGGCGAGGTTTTTCTCAGAGATCATGTAAGGGGGGAGCACACAGGCGCTGTCTCCGGAGTGGACGCCCGCGCTTTCGATGTGTTGCATGATCCCTCCGATGACCACGGCGGTGGCGTCGGCTACGGTGTCGACGTCGAATTCGTAGGCGTCTTCGAGGAAGCGGTCGATGAGAACGGGGTGTTCGGGCGAGGCCTGGATGGCTTCGCCCATGTACCTGAGGAGGGCTTCCTGTTCGTAGACGATGGCCATGGCGCGCCCCCCCAGGACGTAGGAGGGGCGAACCAGCACCGGGTAGCCGATGGATTCGGCTACGGATACGGCCTCGTCCACGCCGGTGGCGGTGCCGTTGTCGGGCTGGCGGATGCCCAGGCTCTGGATGAGGGCGCCAAAGCGTTTCCGGTCTTCGGCCAGGTCGATGCTGTCGGGAGAGGTCCCGATAATGGTGACCCCGCCTCGCTCCAGGTCGTGGGCGAGGTTGAGCGGAGTCTGCCCGCCGAACTGGACGATGACCCCGTCGGGCGCTTCCACATCGGCGATGTTGAGAATGTCCTCGGCGGTGAGCGGTTCAAAATAGAGCTTGTCGGAGGTGTCGTAGTCGGTGCTGACGGTCTCGGGGTTGGAGTTGGCCATGATGGTCTCATAGCCGTCCTTTTTCAGGGCAAAGGAGGCGTGCACGCAGCAGTAGTCGAATTCGATGCCCTGGCCGATGCGGTTGGGACCACCGCCCAGGATCATGATCTTTTTCCGGTTGGACTGAACGGCCTCGTTTTCACGTTCGTAGGTGGAGTAGTGGTAGGGGGTATAGGCCTCGAACTCGGCGGCGCAGGTATCTACGGTTTTGAAGGTGGCCACAACGCCGAGTTCCTTGCGGAAGGCGCGTACGGCCCACTCATCGGTCTTCCAGAGGTGGGCCAGCTGCCGGTCGGAAAAGCCGTACTGTTTGGCCCTGAGGAGGTCGTCACGGCCGATGCGGACGCGCAGGTCGTCGAGGGTGTGTTGTCGGGTCGGCATGGGTTATATTGTCCGGTCGTTGGGGCAGGGCACGCCGTGTCTCTGCGGAGCCATCAGCCCGGCGAGTGCCTTTTCCATGTCTACGATCTGCCGCATGTTTTCCAGAAACCAGGGATCGATGCCGGTCAGGTCGTAGATTTCGGAAGTGGCAAATCCCATCTGGTAGGCCGCTTTGAGGTAGAAGAGGCGCTCGGAATTGGGCGCCCGGAGGCAGCGTTCGACGGTTGTGCGGTCGAGTTGTGCGATGTCCAGGTCTTTTCCGTCTGCGCCGAGGCCGGCGCGGCCGATTTCGAGGGAGCGGAGGCCCTTCTGCAGGGCCTCTTTGAAGGTTCGGCCGATGGCCATGGTTTCGCCTACGGACTTCATCTGGGTGCCCAGCAGGTCCTGGGTCTGGGGGAATTTCTCGAAGGTCCAGCGGGGGATCTTGACCACGCAGTAGTCGATGGTCGGCTCAAAGGAGGCGGGCGTTTCCCGGGTGATGTCGTTCCGGATCTCGTCCAGGGTGTAGCCCACGGCGAGCTTGGCGGCGATTTTGGCAATCGGGAAGCCGGTGGCTTTGGAGGCGAGGGCGGAAGACCGGGAGACGCGGGGGTTCATTTCGATGATGACCATGCGGCCGGTATGGGGGTGGACGGCGAACTGGATGTTGGACCCCCCGGTCTCCACGCCGATTTCGCGGATGATGTCGATGGCGGCGTCCCGCATCTGCTGGTATTCCTTGTCGGTGAGGGTCTGCGCCGGGGCCACGGTGATGGAATCGCCGGTGTGGACGCCCATTGGGTCAAAGTTTTCGATGGAGCAGATGATGACCACATTGTCGTTGAGGTCGCGCATGACCTCCAGTTCGAATTCTTTCCAGCCGATGACGGACTCTTCCACAAGGATTTCGGTGGTGGGAGACAGGTCGAGCCCCTGGGCTGCGGCCTGTTCGAACTCTTCGGCGTTGTAGGCCGTTCCCGCGCCGGTGCCGCCCAGGGTATAGGAGGGACGGATAATGGCCGGGTAGCCGATGTCGACGACGATCTTCATCGCGTCTTCGAAGGTGTGGGCAAACCCCCCTTTGGGGCAGTCGAGGCCGATGCGGGTCATGGTTTCCTGGAACCGCTCCCGGTTTTCGGCCTTTTCGATGGCTTCCGGTTTGGCGCCGATCATTTCCACGCCGAACCGCTCCAGGACGCCCTCGCGGTGGAGGTCCATCGCAATGTTGAGGCCGGTCTGTCCGCCCAGGGTGGGCAGGAGGGCGTCGGGCCGTTCCCGTTCGACCACGGCGGCGCAGATATCGGGGGTCACCGGTTCCACGTAGGTCCGCTCGGCCATCTCGGGATCGGTCATGATGGTGGCGGGGTTGGAGTTGACCAGGACGACGGTGTAGCCCTCTTCTTTGAGGGCCTTGCACGCCTGGGTGCCGGAATAGTCGAACTCACAGGCCTGGCCGATGATGATGGGGCCGGAGCCGATGAGCATGACTTTCTGGATGTCGGTGCGTTTGGGCATAATCAGCGGTGAGCAGGCAGAAGGCAAAGGGCCTTTTACCTTTCACCTCTCGCCTTTGTCTTTCCTACAAAAACGCCTGCGACCTTGTTGGGGAGACCGCAGGTGGGTTGGAGACGGCATCTGAAGAGGTTTTCCAATTAAATCTGGAGGAGGGCCAGGTAGACCAGAAACAGCACGAAAATCAGGGTGATCAGATAACAGGACTTGAGGAAGAGGTCTTTGGCTCTGCTTTTTGATCCGGTATGGAGGGGGAGGGTCCGGGTAAATTGTCCCTGAGAGGTGCCCGGGAAGCGTTCCTGTTCAATCAGTCCCTCCAGTTTGGGGTCGCACTCTCTGATGGCCCGGAGGATGAGGCGCTTGTTCCGGGCCACTTTTTCTGCAAAGCGTTCCCGGGAGGGTCTGACGGCCTGGCTTTTGGTGAAGGTTTCGCTGTATTCCGCCCCCTGATAATCTTCAATCAGGTCGAGCGCACGGGCTCTGGCCAGCTTTTCAGACAATTTTTGCATCTGTTTCCTGTCGTGAATGTTTTCACGTATGACCCTGGTGCATATTTCTATAAAGCGTTCCAGGTCCATTCTGATTTCGCTTTCACTGAGACTGAGGAGGTAGGACTCCTCAATCATCTCGTTGATGCTTTCTCGGATATTGGGCATGCCGATTGCCTTCTATGAAGCTGTCTGAATAGCGCTGAATATAGCGATGTCGGTCCTCTCGGTTCCGAATTTGCTGCTCTGCCGCTGGCAGGGCAGAGACGATGTCTCCTGCAACAAGGCCTGCCTGCCCCCGGGTTTCGGCGGCGAGGTCCCCGGCCAGGCCGTGCAGGTACACGCCCAGACAGGCCGCCTGTACGACCCCCAGGCCCTGACCGATGAGGGCGGCGAGGATGCCGGTGAGGACATCTCCGGCGCCTCCGGTGGCCATGCCGGCGTTGCCGCTGGGATTGACAAAGCAGTCTCCATCCGGGGTTGCCACCACGGTGGGAGCGCCTTTGAGGACGACGGTCACGCCCACGGCTGTGGCCAGGCTCTGCGCCGCATTGAGGGGATCTGACAGGACCTCCGATGTGTCGGTTCCGGTCAGGCGACTGAATTCTCCCGGATGGGGCGTGATGACCGCCGGGGCGCAAAGCGCGGTCAGGCGGTTGGCCTCTCCGGCAAGGGCGTTGAGGGCATCCGCATCCAGGACGGTTGGGATGCGGACGTCCTGGATGATCCGTTTGACCAGTTCGACGGTTTCCCGGTGGGTGCCAAGGCCCGGACCGAGGGCGAAACAGTCGGCCTGAGCGATCAGCGTCCGGATCTCACCTCTGGCGCGAAGGGCGATACAGCGCGCCTTCCGGACCTCCGGCAGGGGGCGGGTCATGGCTTCGGTGAGCTTGACTTCCAGGATGCTGTTGAGGCTTTCGGGGACACCCACTGTGACCAGTCCCGCGCCCGCTCTGAGGGCGGCGCCCGCCGAGAGGGCCGCCGCTCCGGTTAAGCCGATGGACCCGGCGACAATGGCCACCCGCCCGCAGGCCCCCTTGTGGGCCGTTGGCTGCCTGTGGGGCAGCAGCGACGCGCCTCCGCAGGCGGCAGCCAGATAGGTCTGAACGGATTCGGCCTCGACCGCCGATGCCGGCAGACCGATGTCGATCAGGTGCAGGCGGCCACAGAGAGAACGTCCCGGATAGAGGAACTGACCCAGTCTGGGTTGCCCGAAGGTGACCGTACAGGCAGCGGCTGCGCAGGGTCCTTCGGCGTGGCCGGTATCGGCGTCGAGCCCCGAGGGGACATCGACGGCCAGGATGGGGCAACGGGCCTCTTCGAGCAGGGCGATGGCGTCTGCGACCAGGCCCTTCGCGCCTCCCCGGATGCCGGTGCCTAGGAGGGCGTCAACCGCGGCGTGCGTGTCTGCAAGGGCCTGCCGGACGGTTGGGAGGTCTTCAGGCGTCCGAATCTCTTCGATGTGAAGGCCGCACCCGTGCGCCCGGTTGAGATTGAGTCGGGCATCGCCTGCTACGTCGTCTGCGGATGCAAAGAGGAAGACGCGAACCGTAGCGCCGTCCAGGGAGGCCAGGCGGGCGACGACAAGGCCGTCGCCGCCGTTGTTCCCCTTGCCGCAGAGGAGGGTGATCCTGCGATTCTGGAAACCGCCCAGCAGGTCTTTCAGGACGCGGGCCACACCCCGGCCGGCCGCTTCCATCAGGCAATCGCCGGATATGCCGCCCTGGATGGCCCGCTGGTCGATGCGGGCCATCTGCCCGCCGGTGATAAGCTTGGTGTGGGCCTGCCCCATCTGACCGCTTTCAGATTGTTGAGGGAGGCGATTGGGCGATGACAACGGCGAGGGCCTGGGTATCGGTATGGGTGAGGCTTACCAGAAAGCGGCGGCCTGCGGCCAATTCTGCGGACCGTCCGTGCAGGACCATCTGAGGCGCGGAACCGGGTTTGCGCACCACCTCAAGGTCAACCCACCGGACCCCGCGTTTCCAGCCGGTGCCGAGGGCTTTCATCGTGGCTTCTTTGGCGGCAAAACGGGCCGCCAAAGAGCCGTAGTTTTTACCCTTTCTGAAGCAGTAGGCGATTTCGCGGGGGGTGTAGACCCGGTTCAAAAACCGGTCGCCCCAGCGTGTGTGGGCCGCCCGAATACGGTCAATATCCACCAGGTCTGTTCCGATGGCGGCAATCACCTGCCTGCCCACCCGGAACCGGTTAAAAATACAGGAATCGACATATCAAAGCAACCGTTTTTTGTGTCAGGGACCAGGGGGAAATGTGGACCGGCAGGCGGCGGATGTGAACAAGGTAAGGGTTGTGTACCCGACTTGTCAACTCCAATTTTTTTCAGGACAAATTGCTTGACAGCAGGTGGGGGCTTGTCTATTATTTTTTGTGCGAGCCGGTGGGGTGTCCGAGCGGTCGAAGGAGACGGTCTTGAAAACCGTTGATCCTCACGGGTCCGTGGGTTCGAATCCCACCCCCACCGCCAGATATATTCTTAAATGAGGGTTGCCCGGCCGTATCCGGCAACGCCTACTTGTAGCTGTTGTAGACGATGGAGAGCCAGCGGTGGGTGCTCATCCACCCCTCGCCCCACGATTGCCACTTTTCAGGTACTCCTGCGGCCTGAATTTCCTCGAGCGTCTGGCCGGCGCTGATGGCCTTACGGACGAGGTCTGTGGTCATTTCCAGCATCTCAAGCGATGTCCTCAGGTCGTCCAGCCCGGCGAGCGGTCCGTGGCCGGGGATGATTTTCGCATCGAGGGGAATTTGCTTCAGGAGGGACCGGACGGCCTCCGTGTATCCCTGAACGCTTCCGCCGCTGGAGAGGTCGACGTAAGGAAATCTGCCGTTGAAGAAGAGGTCCCCGGTGTGGACGACGCTGGATTCGGTAAAGAAGACGACGCCGTCGCCGTCGGTGTGGGCGTTCGGGAAGTGGACGACGCGCAGTTCTTCGCCGTTGAAGTGAATGGAGAGCCCTTCGTGGAAGGTGATCTCCGGCAGGGCGGTTTCAGGCAGAGGCCTGTCTTTGACGCGTTTGGCGGCAAGGCGGTTTCGGACGTTCCGGTGTGCGATAATGACGCCTTTCTTGCCGAAAGACGCGTTGCCGCCCGTATGGTCGCCGTGATGGTGCGTGTTCAGGATGAAGGTCGGATCAGCGCCCCCCAGCTCACCGATGACGGCTCTGATCTTTCCGGCCAGCGGCGCGAACTGATCGTCGATGATCAGGACGCCGTCTTTGCCGATGGATACGCCGATGTTGCCGCCGCGTCCCTCGAGCATGTAGACGCGATCCGAGAGTTGGGTGGCTTTGATCTCGACCCCGGACAGGTCTCTTTGCGCGAATGCCGAGCCGGAAACGGCCAGGGACAGGACAATCAGTGTCCATCTGAACATAGCGAAGTTCCTCCTGGGACGTGAAATACAAAAAGCGGTAAGCGGCATAGGTTTTGGCTTGATTTTGGCGGTTGTTTTTGTTATGATGTACAGTGTGAAGATTGGCGGTCCGGAGAGGTGCTGGAGTGGCTGAACAGGGCGGCCTGCTAAGCCGTTGTAGGGGGTAACCTCTACCGAGGGTTCGAATCCCTCCCTCTCCGCCATCTATTTTTCAACGCGTCCGACGAAGCGCTGACGCTCTTTTCCCCCGCGGCTCTCCGGCCGCAGGCTCACCCACCGCGCCGACCGGCGCACAGACGCCCGGTATTTCGCTGCCCCCCCGATGGTCACTGCATTCTGACACCCCTCCCGGTTTAAAATGGTCAACTTCGGACCGCGCCGCCGGATTCAGAGCGCGTAGCGCAGGGATAGCCTGAGTCCATGCCCTCGCAGGTCGGCCCTGGTCCCGGCGAGGTCGATCTCCAGCGGGTCGCGGTTTCCGTCGCGCCAGACGATCCGGCCCCTGGCCCTGCCGGTTTCGACGGTGCCGTAATCCGTGTAGCGCCAGGCGAGGTCGAGCGTTATTTTCTTCCGCGGGGATGCCGCGAATCCCGCCATCAGCATCCAGGCGAAGTTGCCCCGTTGTCCGCCTGGAACAATGGTCGTCGTCTTGGGGAAGGCCATCTGCGTTTCATCGATGTCGATGCGGGACAGGCCGCCGGCAGCGCCGATGAACGGGCTGAAGGGACCGGGCCGGGGCAGGCCGAGTTCGGGGAGGTCCAGGTAAGCGGCAAGCATGCCGGTTAAGGAGGACAGGTCTGCCGAGACGGCCTGTTGACCGGTGGTTTGCGTGAAATTGGCGCGGCCCTGGAAGGAGAAGGCCGGGCGGTACTGAATGAGGGCTTCGAGTCGCAGGACGGGTGCCGCGGCATAGCCGAGCCCGAGCTCGAAGCCGGCCGTTGTTCCGAAGTCGCCGAGCGAGCTCAGGGGCGCGTTGTCGATACCGTTCCCGCAGCCGTAGAGGGCCGCCGGAGAGGTGCTTGTGCAGTCCGTGTCCCTGAACCGCGTTTTTTCCGGTCTGTCGAGAACAACTCCGGCACGGAGGTAGAAGTCATTCCGGGACGTGGGCGCCGGGGATGGCGACCCCGCCGCGCCGGGCCGCGCAGTGTTCTGCGCGGATGCCATGGCCGGCATAGCCGTTGCCGCGACTGTTGCGATAAGCGCTGTCTGAAGCCATGGTGCGTGGAAACGGATCATCGGTTTTTTCCAGTCTGCGTGGGGCGTTTGGTGGTACGCAGGGACGCCGCTGTCTCTGGTTGTTGGTAATGTATCGCAAACAGGGAACACAGACAAGCTTCTTTTGCGGCAGACCGGGACCTGTCTCGCCGTGTGCGGGGAGCTTCTCAACCTGGACGATCCATTCGGTTTGACTTGCAGGAGGTCAGGTTCTATATTATATTTTTGACATACTGAGAGGAGTGGCCGCTCGTGTTCGTTGATTTTGCGGCGGATTCTCTTTCTGCCATTTTTTGCGTTTTTTTGGACCTATGGCTGAGACAATTCTTCGATTTGCGCCTTCCCCTACCGGCGGGTTTCACGTGGGCAATGCGCGTACGGCGCTGTTCAACTATCTTTACGTACAGCATTACGGCGGCAAGCTGCTGTTGCGGGTGGAGGATACCGACCAGAAACGGAATACCGGGACGTCGCTGCAGACGATCCTGGAAAGCCTGGGCTGGCTGGGCATTGCGTTTGACGGCGAGCCGGTGTATCAGTCTCAGAATGCGGAGGCTCACCGCAGGGCCGCAGAACAGCTTTTGGAGAGCGGGCATGCGTACTATTCTTATCTGACTCCCGAAGCGCTGGAGGCCGAGCGCGCGCAGGCCGTGGCCGAGAAGCGGCCGCTCAGGTTCGACCGGGACCTGACACCGGAACAGCGCGCGGAGAAGGAGGCCCGGGGGTTGCCGGGGGTGGTGCGCTTTCGGGTTCCGGAAGGGGAGACCGTGTGGAACGACCGGATCCGGGGCGAGTCTCGCTGGGACAACGGCGTGATTTCGGATTTTGTCATTCTCCGGGCCGATGGGTCTCCCACTTACCATCTTGCCGTGGTGGTGGACGATTACGAGATGGGGGTTGGTTTTGTGTTGCGGGGGGGCGATCACCTTTCCAATACGCCCAAGCAGATGATGCTGTTTGAGGCGCTGGGGTGGGAGGTTCCGGAGTATGCGCACAACACGCTTCTGCTGGGGCCGGATGGGAGGAAGTTGAGCAAGCGCCACGGGGAGACCACGGTTACGGAATACCGGGAGAAGGGCTATCTGCCCGAAGCGGTGTGCAATTTTCTGGCGTTGTTGGGATGGGCGCCGGGGGATGGGCGGGAGTTTTTTACGCGTGAGGAGTTGATTGAGGCGTTCACGGTTGAGGGGATGCTGGAAAAGGATGCGGTGTTCGACGAGCAGAAGCTGGAATGGCTCAATGGGGAGCACATCTGGGCAAGACCGCATGCGGACCTGGTGCAGGAGGCGGTGTGGCGCTGGAGGGACGAGGGGTGGATTAAGGACGGTGAGGCGGAATCCCGGAGGGCGGTATTGGAGAAGATCGTCGCCCTGCTGCAGCCCCGGGTGCGCACGCTTCAGGAGTTCCGGACGTTCGGGTATTTTTTTAACGATCCGGACCACTACGAGGAAAAGGCCAGGAAGAAGCAGTGGAAGGCGGATACGCCGGGCCGGATTGAGGCCCTGATCTCGCGACTGGAGGCGCTGGAGGGGTTCGACGAATCCGAGGTCGAAGCGGCCACGCGGACGCTGGCCGGTGAGCTGGGGATTTCCACGGCCAAGCTGATTCATCCGACCCGGCTGGCGCTGAGCGGCGTCGGCTTCGGGCCGGGGCTGTTCGAGTTGATGGAGGTGCTGGGAAAGGAGACCTGTATCCGACGGATGCGGAAGGCGCTGGAGGTTTTGGGAGAAGCGTATACGGTTCCGGCGGATTGAGGCGGGGATCGGAAAGCCTTTCGGTAAATCCGACGTTATTTTAATTTCCTGATTGTTTGTGCTGCCCCCTCGTCTAAGGGCAAGACATGCGGCTCTGGACCGTAGAATCGGGGTTCGAATCCCTGGGGGGCAGCCATATTATTTGTGTTTCTTAAGGCATTCTTTTTAGGTGGGATATCGACGTGATGCGAAGAAGGCCGTGAACAAAAGTTCATGGCCTTCTTCTTTTTTTAAGTTTTTAAGTTTCAGTGGCTTGGTTGCGCGAAGGTTCAGATGGTTTCCTCGGGAAGGCACCCCCCTCGTTACTCCCCCCTTGAGGGGGAGTCGCAGAAGCCGAGCCGACAGGCGACGGCTGATGCGGTGGGGGAAATCAAACGTCGCTGCTGAGAAAATAACCTTTGGGTCTCCGTCATCTACACCCTCTCCCCACCCTTCCCATGCCTTCGGCGAGGCCT
>JAAXHW010000146.1 GCA_012270675.1 Candidatus Latescibacterota bacterium
TGGGGATTT
Source organism: Candidatus Latescibacterota bacterium (assembly GCA_012270675.1). Taxonomy (GTDB): domain Bacteria; phylum Latescibacterota; class UBA2968; order UBA2968; genus JAAXHW01. The sequence goes on from JAAXHW010000146.1 coordinate 10, forward strand.
TAAGACAGCTTCTTATATCGTGGTCTTCGGACACACCGCCACACCGATATGGCGGTAGATTCCAGCCTTATCGACCGCGAGCGTGCCCCCTCCGGTCCGGTAAAGAGTGCCCCAGTCCCGGGCAGAGTAATACATCAGATAGCGGTCCCCGCCGTCAACAACACACGGCGTGGACGTATACCGTCCGTCGTAGTCGTTGGGATCACGCGTAGCCGGCAAAACGGGCCTGTCCTGGTGGTGCGTCCAGCTCAACCCGTCGGTCGAGGTCGAGCAGAAGATTTCGAACACAGGTCGAACCACCGGGGTATCGGAACGCGCATCAATCACCACCTCGCCGTCTACATGCCACCCGCCGTACCACATAATATACCCATCGCCGTCCCGCATCACAAATGGATAGACCATACCCCTGAGCTTCTCGCTGAAACTGACGGCAGGTTCCGCATCCCGCGTCCAATCGATGCCATCGGCAGACTCGAAGCGATAGATATGCCGGACCAGGTCCTCGAAGCTTCCATCCGGGCGTGGCGATGAATTCATCCACATCCGGTAGGCGCCCGGGCCGTCCTTGATCACACACGGCCGGCGCCCGTTGGGGTAGATCGGCTCGGGGTGAACGTCCCACCGCAAGCCATCGCGGCTGGCCGCGTAACCCAGTTCCTGGCTGTAGCTGAGAAGCCCGGTCGGCCCGCCCCGGACAACGGTCGACATGACGAACCACATCCTGAACAGGCCCTCGTCGGCGTCGAACATCACGTGCGGCGTCTGCCAGGCGTCGCAGGCGGGCAGATCGGCACGGGTCAGGATCGGATTGGCCGGATGCTCGGTCCAGTGGATGCCGTCGGCCGACTCGGCAAGACCCACGTCCGAATCGTTCGTACGCGTGGCCGTACTGTTGCCCACGTACCACATCATATACCTGTCTTCCACGCGGACCACCGTCGGATTGTAAAGCTCCACCCGGCACCAGTCCTGTCTGGTGGTCATCGTAGACAGAACCGGCTGATCCCGACGCTGCCAATCTGCTTGATGCATAGACATCCATTCGGTCCTTTCAATCTTCGATATATCCTTTCAGAAGTCGCGCCGTATCCGAAGCGACCTGCACAAGATCGCAGTCTTCGGAATAGGGCTCTAAAACATTGATATATCCCTCATAGCCGATCGCCTTCAAATCCGAAACAAACCGGGGGATACCCAGATGGTCCTCATCGCACAGGTACACCCTGCGGAAACTGGGCGTCGTCTTCTTGTAGTACCGGTGGGCAACCTGGTCCCCCTGGCCCAGAACACCGCCCTGTACATTGACAACCCGAAGCAGGTCTTTGACCTTCTCAAGCGTACCCAAACCGTAATCCTGTTCCGCCATATAGATATTCAACGGATCCACGTTCAGCCCCAGATTCGGCCGGTCGACCTCTCTTACGAATTCCCCGGCGCGGCTGATATCCTCAAAAAGACTGTTTACATGGCATGCGATCACAAGCCCGACACCCTGCCGTAGCGCCAGATCGCACCATTCACGGATCAGGTCCATATCCGTGGGATATCCAATGATCAGATGGTCCAGCTCCACCCGCTGCAAGAACGCCATCTTCTTCTGAATCAAATCCCCATCGAAAGAACCGGAATCCAGCCTCCCCCAGATCATACTGGGTTCCAGCCCGTGATTCCCGTAGAGCGCCTCCAGTTCGTCGTACCGCTCTTCCTTGAAAAGGTGATCAATCTGTCCGTCCCTCAAATGCACCCCCTGATAGCCTGCATTTTTGGCCAGTTCCAGAAACTCGACCACCTCCAGTGCGTAGGACTGTTTTGTCACCTCAATCAATCGACCAGACAGAGAAAGCTTCATCACACCCTCCTCAATTTCCGTCGCTACGACCACTGCCGCTGAGCAGCAGATTACCGAACCTGTCCACAAGGGCCCCATATCCCGGATGGATCACCGTGGTGGAATCGACCTCTTCCACCACGGCCGGGCCCTCCACAGTACACCCCGGACCAAGCCGGTAGCGGTCATAAATGGGACAATCCACGTACCCGCCGCTCTCGGCAAAATAGACCGGTCGGGTCGCTTTCCTTGCAGAATTCACATCTCCACCCCCACCTTCGAGTTCACGCAGACGGGGCTTGACGATCTTGCCGATAGCAGACAGCCTGACGTTCACAAACTCGACCGGCTCTTCCGGAGCGCTGTACCCGTACGCCCGGTCGTGTTCCAGGTGAAACCTTTCCAGCACCTGGCTTACCTCATCGGAACCCGGCCTGCCGTCTGGAAGCGGTACCGTCAACTCGTAGCTCTGGCCCACGTAGCGCACATCTGCCTGACGCACAAAGCGCATCTGTTCTTCCGGAACCCCCTCCCGCTCCAGGATGGATCGCCCCTGTGCTTCCAGGTCCAGGAAGACCTTCTCCAGCACCTCCAGGTCCACCCGGTCCACCTGCTCGATCATCGTCGTGGAATAATCGTGTTTGAGATCCGTAACCAGCAGCCCCATCGCCGAAGTCGTTCCCGGGCTCATGGGAATCACCGTGGTCGGGATCTCGGTCTCCGCCGCCAGCCGGTTGGCGTGAACCGGGCCGGCGCCTCCAAAGCCCACCAGGACAAAATCCCTCGGATCGTACCCCCGCTGCACCGACACCAGGCGCAGCGCGTTCATCATCGCCGAATTGGCGATTTCCACAATGCCGTTGGCCGCCTCCACGACATCCAGCTTCAGCACATCCGCGCACCGTTCCTTGATTGCCTTCCGGGCGGCATCGGCGTCCAGCTCGATTTCACCCCCCAGAAAATACCCGGGATTGAGACGCCCCAGCACCAGATTGGCATCCGTGATCGTCGGCTCCGTGCCTCCCTTGCCGTAGCAGACCGGCCCCGGGTCGGCCCCGGCGCTTTGCGGGCCCACACGCAGCACCCCTCCGGAGTCCACCCATGCGATCGATCCCCCGCCCGCGCCGATCTCCACCAGATCGATCACAGGTGCGCGGATGGGATACCCTGAACCTCGGGAGGCTGCCACACCTGGCTGGGCGGTCGTGCCGACCTCGTAATCCTTCGTCACCTGCGGCGTCCCATCCTGAACAAGCCCCACCTTGGCCGTTGTTCCGCCCATGTCGAAGGAAATCACGTCTCCGTAACCCAGCACCCCCCCCAGGTAGGTGGATGAAATAACGCCGGCCGCAGGACCGGACTCCACCATGAACACCGGCCGCTCGCTGGCTGCGGAAAAAGTCAACACCCCTCCGCTGCTCTGTATCACCAGAAGCTCCCCCGCCAGCCCCTCCTCCCTCAGCCGGTCCTCAATATTCTGCAGGTACCGGGCGACAATGGGACGGATGCAGGCGTTGATCACGGTCGTGCTGGCCCGGAAATACTCTCGAAACTCCGGCGCGACCTCTGCCGAAAGCGAAACAACCGCCTCCGGGAAAACCTCTCGCAGGATCTCTCCGGCCCGCTTTTCGTGGACCGGGTTGGCGTAGGAATGAAGAAAGCAGACCGCAATCGACTCCACCCCCTCCTCGCGGAAGCGCTCGGCCGTCCGCTTCACGGCTTCACCGTCCAGCGGGGTCAGCACCTCCCCTCTGGCGTCCAGCCGTTCCGGAACGCCAAAACAGAGATAGCGGGGAACCAGCGGCCTTGGCTTCTCGAATTGCAGGTCGTAGAGGGTCGGCCGCACCTGACGGGCGATCTCCAGCATATCACGGAAACCGTCACTCGTCAAAAACCCGGTGCGGGCGGTCTTCCCTTCGATGATGGAATTCGTTGCCACCGTGGTGCCGTGAACAATATATCCCACCTCCTCCGGTTTCACCCCTCCTCCCCGCAGCATACGATGGACTGCCTCCAGAAATCCCAGAGAGGGATCTTTTGGCGTGCTTGAAACCTTCCCGACCCGGACCTCACCCGTCTCCTCGTTGATCAGCGTCGCATCCGTAAAAGTACCCCCAATGTCCACACCCAGACGATACGTAAACGCCACGTGTCATACCTCCTGTTCCGACCGGCCTCCGGTCGCGCCGTTCGAACGCGTACGACCGGACCGCAGCCTTTCGGTCTCCACCTCGTCCACCTTCCAGTGTTCCGTATCGATCGCCACACAGTAGATCTCACGCGCCCTGTCAGGGCTCACCTTCCCCTCCCGCACATCTCGCAGCACCAGCTCCGGGTCTCGCTCCTCTGGTGGTCCGTAGCCGCCGCCGCCGCAGGTGCGATAACTCACCACGTCTCCCGGCTTGAGCTGAACCGTCACCTTCGAACCCAGCTCAACCGTCTCTCCCCCGGACTCCAGAAGATACGTCGCCTTGCGCCCTGAAAGTCCCCCGAACAACCCCCCCGGCCCCCAGCGGTCCCGATCCGCCAGAATCGTAAAAGAGGCCTCGTGGTCTGAAAACAGGTAGTCTCGTCGCAGCCCAAGCCCGCCCCGATACCTGCCTCCCCCCTCCGAATCCTCCACCAGCTCGTAGCGGAGAATGCGGACCGGATAGTTGGTCTCCGTTTCCTCGATCGGCGCATTCTCAGTATTCTGACCGTGAGGTTGAATCGCATCGGGACCATCCCGTGAAGCCCTCCCCCCGTACCCGCCGGCCACCGTTTCCAGAAAACAATAGTACTCGTTCCTCCCGGGGTCGTTCCCACCAAAGCCCACGTGACAGATCATGCCTTTCGTACCCGCCGGAATTCGGTCCGGAAGGCCCGGAGCCAGCGCTTTCAGCATCACCTCGACCAGCCGCATAGACGTTTCCCAACCTCCCACGACAGGAGCCGGAGGTCTGCAGTTGACCACCGTGCCTTCGGGAGCAACCATGCGAAGAGACCGGTAAAAGCCGGAGTTCACCGGCACGTCGGGGTCCATCAAACACTTGTAAACAAACGCACACCCGGCGTAGGTCTGTCCGTATGTGGAATTAACCGGAGCCCTGCGCTGAGGATCGCATCCTGTCAGGTCGAAGCGCACGCCGTCGTCGTCGATCGTCACCTTCGCCGCAAGGCGGACCGGCTCCTCCGTAAACCCGTCGTTATCCACATAACCCTCCGCCGTGAATTCACCCCTGGGAAGTTTCGACACTTCTGCCCGTGTGCGGCGCTCGGTATAAGCGATCAGTTCATTCATGTATAAATCCATAACATCCGGCCCCATCCGTTCCACCATATTCGTCAACCGTCGCACACCCGTATTGTTCGATGCGACCTGAGCCCGAAAGTCGCCCGCCGTCTCGCGCTTGGACCGAATCTGGGCCAGCACCAGCCGGAAGACATCCGGGACGATCTCTCCGCGGCGCAGCAGTTTCACGGGAGGGATGATCACCCCCTCCTGATAGACCTCGCGAAAGGCGCCTACACTGGCTGGAGCCCCTCCGCCTACATCCACGTGGTGCGCCAGGCTGGCCACGTACCCGAACGGCTCATCGTTCCAGTACACGGGGGAAATCAGCGTAATATCGTTCAGATGTACGCCGCCCAGGTAGGGATCGTTGGCCAGGATGGCATCGCCCGGCTCCAGGTTTTCGACGCCATAGTGCCGAATCACCTTCGGCACCAGCTGCACAAGCGAGCCCAGGTGGGATGGCTGCGCAAAGGACTGGGCCACGGTCTGCAGCTGCCGGTCGAAAAAGGCACAGGAAAAATCGGCTCTGGTCTTGATATTGGTCGAGTAGGCGCTCCGGCGCAGCGCAATCGCCATCTCCTCCGTCGCCTCCAGCAGCGCGTTGCGGATCACCTCGAACTGAATCGGATCGACCTGGACCTTCGTCTGCATATACGAAATCTCCCTGAGAAGCTAAGAAAATAGTTGCCGCGTCTCGCCTCCTCCACCTTCGCTTCGGCCTTTTTCTTGGGCGCGAGCGAAAAAGGCCTCGCCGAAGGCATTTGGATCAAAACGCATTCTTCACCACCACCGGCCTGCCCGTCTCAATCGACTCCCCCCCGGCAATACACGTCGCCGCCGATTTTGCCCCGTCCCGCAAATCGATCATCGGTGTCTTATCGTTCAGAATACAATCCACAAAATGCCCCATCTCCTCACCGAATGTCGGGTGCTCGGCGAGAATCGTAATCGGCAGCGGCATGAAATCCTCCAGCTCCTCGATCTTGCTCAGATACAGCCGGTCGTTGATCACCGTCCCTTTCGTTCCGTAAATCGCCAGATTCAACTCATAGGGACGCTGGCACCCCAGAAACGCGGCCATCTTGCCCATACATCCGTTCTCAAACTTGAAATTCATCAAACAGGCGTCGTCGTGAGGAAAATCGGCAATCACCTTGTGGTTGGAGATCGCGTACACCTCTTCGATATCCCCCACGATCCAGCGCAGGAGATCGATGGGGTGCACACCGCCGCCCATCAATCCGAAATGAGGGTTCTGACTGTCGGCCCACCAGTCCTTGATCCGCCTCTCGATATTGTGAAGATAATCCGCCTCGGCGTAAAAGGCCTCCCCCAGGTCTCCACCATCGTACAACCGCTTGATCGTCTTGCAAATCGGATTGAACCGCGCGCTCTGCCCCACCATAAACTTGAGCTCGGGTCGCCTATCGGCCGCCCGGACAATCCGCTCGCAGTCTTCAAGCGTCGTCGCCAGCGGCTTCTCACAGATCACGTGCTTGCCCGCCGCCACCGCCATCACCGCCTGATCCGCATGGGCGTAGTTGGGACTGCACAGAGAGATTATGTCGATATCCTTACGGTCCAGCATCGCCTCATAGCTCGACGCAAACAGATCATCAGCACCCGGGAAAAGATTCAGCCTGTTCCTGCTTGGGGCCCAGACCGCCCGCACCTCCGCATCCGGATTCTCCTCAAACGCCTTGAAGTGCTCCCTGCCTGCGTGTCCGATTCCCACAATACCAACGCCTAATGGCTTCATTGCATGGCCTCCATCATCGCTGTCGTTTCCTGACCTCCTCCGCCAACGCCGGCACATATTCAAACAAATCCCCCACAATCCCATAATGGGCGAAGTTGAAAATAGGCGCAGTGGCATTCTGGTTGATCGCCACAATCACCTTTGCCGTCTTCATCCCCGCCAGATGCTGCACCGCCCCTGAAATGCCGCACGCAATATACAGATCGGGCTGAACCGTTTTGCCCGTCTGCCCCACCTGATGCGCATAGGGCACCCACCCGGCGTCTACCGCCGCCCGGCTGGCGCCCATCGCTCCGCCGACCGCATCGGCCAGCGCCCGAACCGGTCTGAACCCCTCAGGCCCCCCAACGCCGCGTCCGCCGGACACAATCACCCTGGCATCCGTCAGACTGACCTCCCCGGCCGTGGATTCGAACCCGTCAATCTTGGTGGTGATATCCTCCTCCGCCATCGCGGGGCCTGCAGCCACAAGATCGCCCTGTCGACCCGGGTTCGCATCCGGCGCGGAAAACACACGTCGTCGTACCGTAACCACCGCAGGACGCGCATCGCCAAAAACCACCCGGGCCATCACATTGCCGATCAATGCGGGCCTCGTCGCCACCAGGCTGCCCCCCTCGACGGCCAGGCCGATGCAATCCGAAGCCAGTCCCACACCCAGCCTGGCCGCAACGCAGGCCGCCATTTCCAGTCCGGCATTGCTCGCCCCCATCACCAGTGCGGCAGGCGCGTGTTCCCGGACCAGCCGGACAACCAGTGCTGCATAGGGCTCTACCCGAAACCGACTGAGCGTTGGATCGCTGCCAACAAACGCGCGGTCCGCACCGCGTTGAATGGCTTCTTCTGCCAGACCATCCACGTCCTCACCCAGTACAAGCGCCACAACCCGCCCCCCAAGCTCACCAGCCACCTCACGCGCAGCGCCAAGCGCTTCCCACGCCACCTGATCCGCCTTGCCCCCGGCCTGATCGACCCACAGGAACACGTCTTTCGACATGAATAACACGCTCGTCGTCTATGCGGCAGCAGCCCACATGGGACCTGGAGAACGTTGAACGTTGAACACCGCTGCCGTATATCGTCCAACCATCAGATCACCCCATCGGCAACCAGCCTGTTTACCAGAATCCTGGCCGCCTCTTCGGGCGGCCCTTCGATCATCTCCACCCGCACCTCTCTCGCCTCCGGCACCGCGACCTCCGGCCACCTCACCTGCGCCCCGGCTTCACCCACCTGATCGGGCTCGAACCCCAGTTCCGAAATCCCCCACGTGGGAATCTGCGCACTGGCCGCCCGACGAATGCCTATAAAGCTCGGGTACCTCGGCTCGCTGATCTCCTTGACCACGGAGACCACCGCCGGCAGCCGGCTGCTGACCGTTTCCAGCCCCCCTTCAAGAAGCCGCACCGCCGCAATCTTTCCGGCCGCCGCATCCACAACCTCCAGGCGGGCAACGTACGAAATCTGAGGAATATCCAGCAGAGCGGCCACCTGAACGGCCGTTGCCGCCGAATTCCCATCAATCGCAGACCTTCCCGCAACCACCATGTCGAATGCGCCGACCTTCCGAATCGCTGCGGCCAGTACACGAGCCGTAACCAGGCTGTCACTCCCCTCCAGCGCCGGGTCCGAAACCAGCACGGCCTCATCGGCCCCCATCGCAAGCCCCCTCTTGAGCGCTTCAACAGCTTCCGGTCTGCCCATACTCAGCACGGTAACCCTTCCCCCGTGCGCTTCCTTCAACTGAATCGCCGCCTCCAGTGCGTGTTCATCCCAGGGATTCACAGTCCTGGGCCCACTCTCCCCCATCAGTTTCAGACCGTCAACCGACCCGGTCAACCTGGCCGTATCCGGCACCTGCTTCACCAGCGCAATCACCTTCATACCTGCTCCTCCGCTCCCCGAAAAATCAACCCTCCGCCTGCCACCTTTCCGCATCATAAGCCGGCAACTCACAACGCAACGCCCGGTCCTCGCGTGTCCCCAGCACATAACCTGCCTGCATCAGCTGATGAATCTGAGACGTCCCCTCGTAGATCACCGCACTCTTGCTGTTGCGCAGGTGACGCTCCACGTTGTACTCATCCGAATAACCGTACGCGCCATGAATCTGGACCGCATCGTTCGCCGTTGCACTGGCCGCCTCGGTACAGTACCACTTGGCCATACTGGTCTCGCGCGTATTCCGAATGCCCCGGTTCTTCATCCACCCCACTTTCCTCACCAGCAGCTCCCCCAGATCAATACGCTGCCGCATCAGGGCGATCATCCCCTGTACAAGCTGGTACTCCGAAATCGGCTTTCCAAATGTCGTGCGCTCCCGCGCATATTTCACAGACGCCTCAAGGCAGCATTTCATCAGCCCAACCGCCCCCGCAGCGACCGTATAGCGCCCGTTGTCCAGGGCGCTCATGGCAATCTTGAACCCTTCACCCTCCTCGCCCAACCGGTGGGTCTCGGGCACCGGCACCCGGTCCATATTGATCCACCCGGTATTGCTTGCCCGAACGCCCATCTTCCCCTCAATCGTACCGGTCGTCAACCCGGCCCAATCCCGCTCCAGAATAAAAGCCGTAATCCCTCGCACCCCCAGGTCCGGGTCCGTCTTTGCAAACACCAGCATGCGATCGGCCACATGGGCTAACGTAATCCACATCTTCTCACCACTCAAAATATAGTGATCCCCCTCTTTCCGCGCGCTACTGGTCATGCCGCCCACGTCGGAGCCGGCGCCCGGCTCGGTCAACCCGAAGCACGCAAGATGCTCGCCCGTGGCCAACGGCGGCAGCAACCGTTCCTTCTGCTCCTCGGTTCCCCACTGAAAAATCGACAGCGCGTGCAACCCCAGATGTACCGCAACCGTCTCTCGAACCGAGGAGTCCGCCCACTCCAATCCCTCAGAAACAATCCCCAGAGAAATGTAGTCCATGCCCGCCCCGCCGTACCGCACGGGCAAACAGACACCCAGAAAGCCCTGCGCGGCCATCCTGGGCAACAGCTCCTCCGGAAAGGTGTGGTTCCGGTCGTGTGTCTTGATGACGGGCATAACCTCCCCGAGAGCGAAATCATACACCATCTTCTCGATCATCCGGTGCGTTTCATCCAGTTCGAAATCCATAGCCGTTTCCCCCGGTGGTCCCGATCGGCTTCTCCCATTCGGGGTTCACGCTCATCCTTCCCCCGACTCACCCAGTATGGCGTGCGCGGCATTGTGGCCCGGCCCACCCGTGACCGAACCGCACGGATGCGTCCCGGACCCGCACAGATAAAGGCCCTCCAGGGGCGTCTTGTAAGCAGACCAGGCCGGTAGCGGCCGCCGGTGCAGCATCTGATCCAGCGTCATATCCACGTGCCGGATGCTCGCATCCGTAATCCCGGTCTCCCGCTCGATATCCGCCGGCGTGTAAAGCCTCTGCCACTCGATCAATTCCCTGAAACCGGGAGCATAATCCTCGATAATCCGAACGATATTCTCCATCGTCGGCTCCCGCAACGCGTCCCAGTTGCCCTCCAGGGGTCGGGCCGGGGCGAACCGCACCCAGGCCCCAAAAACCTGCTTGCCCGGAGGGGCCATCTGTGGATCGTACACGGTAGGCAGCTGCAGGCTCATCACCGGATCGCGGGCGGGTATGCCCGACTGCGCGTCCAGCCAGGCCCGCTCCACGTACTCCAGGCTGGGCGAAATCCGGACGTGTGCGACGGCCCGGACATCGTCGGCCAGCTCCGGAGGAACAGCAGAGAAACGCGGTACGCCCGAAAGCGCCGCGTGGTACTTCATGTACCCGGCCCGGGTCTTGATCTTCTCCACCTGCCGCCGGAACCCCGAATCCAGGTGGGAAGCGTCCACAAGCTTGAGAAACGTCCGTTTCGGATCCGCATTGGAAACAACCCGTCCGGCCCGCAACAACTCACCGTTCGCCAGCCGAACACCCACGGCTCGACGCTGCGCCACTTCAACCGCCTCCACCGGGCAATTCACACGGATCTCAACGCCAAACCTTCGCGCCGCAGAGGCCAGCGCCCCCGTGATCTCGCCCATACCTCCACGCACAATACCGCTCTTCCCTTCCAGCCCGGCGCCTCTGCTGGCCGACTCCACGGCTTCGGCCAGCAGGGACCCGGCAGCGGTCGGATACCCGTAATCATCGGACCGGCTCAGAGCGCTCTTGACCTTCTCACTTCCAAAATAGTCGCTCAACACATCCCAGTGGCTGCGCGTCAACATCGCTTCCAGAACAGCAGCCCGACACGTACCCCGGTAGCGCTCGTACAGCTCGCCGTGCGTCATCGGCGGACTGAGGAACCACGCTTCCGCAAGACCGATGGCTTCGTTCATGTACCGGGTATAAGCCAGGTACCCCTCGGCTTCGCCTGACCCGAACCGTTCCAGCCCCGCCGCCGTTCGCTCGATATCCGACCAGAGCACAATCCCATCCCCGTCCGGGTAGGGCGCCAGCATCGTCGGATCCAGCGCCTCAACAACGAAGGCATCCGCAGGAACGTCCAGATCGCGGCAGATCCTGGGCCCCGGCCCGTGCGCTCCGTATGCGAAAGTGGAGAACCGGTACCCGGGAATCAGCTCCTCGGTCACACACGCGCCCCCGATGCGTCCGCTCCGCTCCACCACCACCACATCCAGCCCCGCCTTCGCCAGATAGCCCGCGCAGACCAGCCCGTTGTGTCCCGCTCCGATCACAACAACATCAGTTGCCATATCCGGAAATCCCTCTCAGATGAAAGCGGAAAAGCAGCCCCCTCTACACATTCCCCAGCTCCTTGTGCAGCCGGCCGGTATAGGCCGCGTGGGAGGCCCTCCAGGCTTCGTTCACCTGCGCGTTCACCCCCTTGAAACTGCACACCAGCCCGCGCCGCATCTGATCGGTATTGTTGGGCCCGGTACGGTGAGGCGTCTGAATATGGTGAACCGCCGCGCCCCCTCGCCCCAGGACCGCAGGCACCTCCGGATACCTGACCGGATCGGGCACCTCGGACTGCTGTTTGCTGAAAGGAAATTCGCCGGTCTCAAAATGGTCCAGATCGCCCAGTTTGAAAGCGCCCCGCGCATAATGCATCGCCCCATTTTCTACCGTGGTATCGTCCAGAGCAAGCCAGAACGCGGCCCCCTCGGCAGGATCGAAATGCATATAGGCATTGTCCTGGTGATAGGGTGTGGCCGTTCCTTTCCAGGGTGCCTTGAAGAAAACCTCCGCTCCCAGCAACGCCACCTGAGATCCGATACACGCCTCCATCAGCCCCACCACATCGGCCCGATTTACAAAATCCCTGAAGTAGTCATCGTACTGGTCCAGCCCGCCGGTGTGGGTGATGGCCCCACCCGAACCCGACTCGTAGAACACATCCCTCCTGTCCACCCCGGGAAGAACCTCTTTCATATATCTCTCCAGTTCCCGATCGAGCCTATCGACTTCGTCCGGACTCAAAAATCCCTCCACCAGGACGAACCCGTCTTCGTGGAACCGGGCTGCGGCATCTGCCACGTCGTAAGCCATCTCACGCTCCTTTGATAGAGTAAAGCACAGCCCGTCCCCCTGCACCCAATCCCCCTCTCCTCAGGCGCGCTTCCCGTCGCCCTGCAGATCCGGCAGGAGCCGGTGGTCTTCCATCAGGGTGATATCGATCCCCAAATCGATCCCTGCCAGATGGTAGGCCCCGTCCACCGGATGTGCTTCAACATAGCGTAGAATAGCGTCTCGCTCCGCCTTCAGCTGCCTCAATATATCCGCGTCTCTGGTTCGTCTGTACGCCGCCGCCGTCCGGCTTGCCCCCGCCAGCCTGGCGCCGTAATCAACCTGTGCTTCAAGCATACCCAGCCGCGTCCCAACCGCATCCGACCCTTCCGCCTCCCGGGCCTCCCGCAGCAAATCTCTCGCCTGCTTCACCACCTCCGGCGACAAATAGGCCCCCAGCCCCACCGTCAGCGGCTCGTACTCCACAAGCGCCCGCTCCAGCATCTCGTGCAGCGCCTGCACCGGCGCTGCCGCGCTGCCGTACAGACATCGAAAATAATCCCTCTGCAAGGCTTCGAAATCAACCCCCACATCCCACAACGTCCTTGCCAGCGACACGTGGTTCAACCCGTACAACCCCCACATCGTCCCCTCGCTCTGCGAATGGTATCCAATAAAGTTGTGCGCGTGCAGCCACTTCACGTCCTCGTGGAACTTTCGGCCCACCGGATAGGGGGCCTGGGCCATCGAACTGACGGGATTGTAATCGTAAAACCACAGCTTCGCACCGGAATCCTCCCACCCCTTGAGAGCCTCATGCAGCAACCGGTGGTTGCCCACCGGATCGGACAGCGGCCGGTTGAATACGCAGTGGTCGCCCAGGGAGTGTGTCGCCTGAACCAGCACATTGGGATGCACCGGGATCGTGGGAGGCGGCATCGTCAGAAAATAGGCCAGCACGTAAACGTACCGGTCCGGCCACGTTTCACAAAAACCCTCCGCAACGCGGTTGGCGTATCGGATCACATCGTTGGTCCGAATAACGTATTCCTCGCCCATAAACCTCATATTCCCCTGATCGCAATTCGCCAGACACTCCGGACACATGCAGTAGTCGATACCGTCCGCCTGCGTGATGCTCACCAGCCCTGCTTCCGGGTTCCGCGCCATCGACTTCAACGCCTCCTGGACCACCAGATCGATCACATCGGGATTCGACAGACAGAGGTGGCAGTGGTGGACGCGCTCGTTCAAAACGCGTTCGCCCTGCTCGTTCATGGCAAAGTATTCGGGATGCGAATCAAAGTAAACGTCCGGATTCACCATATGCAGTGACGCGTGAACGGAATCCACCCCCGCCACGCCCCCGCGGCAGGCAAAGAAAGCAGACAGGTCGCCCTCTTCCAGACTCTCCTGCGTCAGACCGGGAAATTCGATAATCGTATTGAGCCGGTTCTTCACACCCCAGTCCAGCAGCTGCTCCTTCCTGGGCGATGAGAAAGCCTGCCAGAGCGTACGCGGATACCCACCCACGCCCATCATAGCCGCAAACATCCCCCGGGCAAGCCGGAATTTGAACGATGGGTTGATCACCTCGGTACCGGTCCGCAGGGTCAAATCGCCGACCTCGGGAAGGTACTCGTTCTCCGCACCCGGCCAGTACCACCGCGCCCCCAGCCGTTCGATCAGCTCATACGCCGCATACAGCGTCCCACGGTCGTTCGCCCCCACCAGCGCAACCTCCCCCTGAGACACATGCAGCAAGAACCCATCATCCCGCAGATCGCCCACCGGCAGATGCCGAAGCTCGTCTCGCGCAGGCCGCCCGACCAGAATCCTCACCGGAGCGCCACTCCCGCTCCCTGCGTGCAGGCCAATAGAAGCGCCTCCCAGCCTCTCCAGATACCGCACCAGCTCTTTCCCCGCCGTCAATTCCGTCGCCGACGCCTCTGCCGCAACCTCAACCGCGCACCGCGCCCGACCGTCCGCCGATAGAACCACAAGCTCGGCCATAAGAATCTCCTTCCACAGGAATACTGGAACCCGGAACGCCGGAAATTCAGTCCGGATCCGCAACCTCCTGCTCCAGCGCCGATAAATCCACGGTCTCACAGGAAAAATGACGCAGCATCCGATCAACCGACCACGCATCCTTAAATCCAGTACCCGTCACCAGACAGACGACCCTCGCGTCCGGACTCACGATCCCTTCCCTCACCGCATTGAGCGCACCGGCCACGGCCACGGCTGCTGCCGGTTCGCAAAAGATCCCCTCCTCCCGCGCCAGGCGTCCCTGCAGTTCCCACACCTCCTCATCCGTCACCAGGTGCCCTGTCCCCCCGGTCGGGCGACAGGCCTGGATCAGCAGATCCCCATCGTTCACCGTGGGCACCTGAAGTCCACTGATACGGGTCGTGGATTCCACCGGACGGGCGCGTTCGGCCCCCTCGCGCAGCGGCCCTGCGGCCGTGTTGTTCCCCTCCGGCTGCACGCACTCGATCGCCGGACTGTACGCAAGCCTCCCCCGCTCAACCATAAGGGCGAACCCGCGCGCCACGGCAACGACCAGACCGCAGCCCCCCGCCGGGCAGAATACGTGATCGACGGGCGCCTCCGACTGCTCGGCCAGCTCCAGCCCCAGCGTCTCCACACCGCTCATCCCCAGGGGACTGTACACATAGGCGCTCACCTGCAGTGCTGCGTCGGTCCGGCTGCCGATCCGCTCCAGAGCCTGAAACGTCCGGAACGTCACCTCGGGGTCCGATCCGAAATCCCGCACCCGAAAAATGTCGGCCCCATAGGCCATCATCTGCCGGAGTTTTTGGTCCGGGGCCGTCTCCACAATGGCGATCCGGCACGATACGCCCGACGCTGCACAATACGCCGCCAGAGAGGACCCGGCATTCCCACTCGATGTTGCCACACAGGTGCGTTGTCCCCGGGCAACCATATGGGAAACGGCGGCGGCGGCGAACCGGTCCTTGAAGGACCCCGTCGGGTTGGCGGCCTCCAGCTTGAGAAAGAGATTCCGCAGCCCGGCCTCAGGGCCGATCACCTTCGAGCGCACCAGCGGCGTATCGCCCTCTCCCAGCGTGATGCGGGCCTCTTCCGGGACGTGCTCGATCCAGTCTGCCCAGCGCCAGATGCTCATGGAGGCTGCTCCGGTTTTCAGAATTCCACGTACTCCGACGGGGTGCTTGGCACCCCCCGCGCATCCACCGCCACCACACGATACGACATCCCCTTTTTGTCTCCATTCAGCGGCCAGACCGGCTCCTCAACCTCTCCCAGAAAATTCTCCCGGCCCGCAGAGAACCCCCCGGTTTCCATAGAACCGTATACCCGGTATTTCACCGCACGGTTTCCCTCCGGATTCGCTTTCCAGGCCAGAACACGACCCCTGCCCGTGCGCCTCACCCCAGGCTCCAGAGGCAGCCCCGGACCGTGCGGAACGAACGACCGCGCCTCACTCCAGTCTCCCCACACCCCCCTCGCATTCCGCGCCCGCACGCGCCAGTAATACCGCTCATCCGGATTCAACAGATTCGGAAACTCCGCCTGCCACCGCGTCCTGCCCGCATACGCCGTCCTGCCCACATACCGGTCGAACGTGGGACACACGCACCACCTGAAATCCGCGTACCGGCTCACCTGCACATGGTAATCGTCCACCTTGCCGCTGACCCCTTTGGGACGCTTCCACCTGAACTCGAAATCCAGCCGGTTCACATCCGCCCCGTCCCCCGGATACACCGGCTCCGGCGCCCCGGGAGGCCTGATCGAACGTTCCTCCTGCCAGCCGTAAGTCACCCGCACCTTCCGACCTCCGCGATTGTCGTCCCGGTATGCGATCTTGTTCTCCCCGCAGAACAGCGACGGAAGCGACCGTGTGGAACACTGGATATCCGTATCGAACCAGATCGCATCCAGCCCAACGGCCTCGGGACGCGACATGGCCCACATCGCCACCTTGATGTAGTACGTATAACACGGCCCTTCCCCCCAGTCCTGATTCGCCCTTTCCCCGGTTCTGAAATACGGGTCCAGATCCACGCAATCGCTCACCCGGCTCCCCATACGTGTCTTCTCACCGCTCCCGATTGCGCCGGGTATCCAGAAGGATCGCCAGCTTCGGCCATCCTTTGAAAGCAGCAACTCCAGACCGTTCTCGCGGGTCTCACGGCGGCACGAGATGCCCAACCGTGCTCCGGGGATCGGATAGGGCGACGCAATCTTCCAGACAACTTCCGAAACCTCTCCGGTCCGCTCCGGATGCAGGGCGGGATACCTCCGCGATGCCCCCTGCTTCACATTTCTCGTCCCTTCCATACCCTTCAGGGCCAGAGGCTCACGCAGCCTGGGACGGTAGACGAGCTTTCCGTTCGAGAACCGGACATCCGGATGCAGGTTGGGCCCGGGCACCACGTTCTTTCCAATATTGCCCCAGTACCGAACCAGCTTCTCCCCCGGGCGCAGGCGAACGGCCATCGTATGGGGCACGGGAAACCGCTTCCCGGAGTACGTGATCGGCCCCGACAGGGAATTGCCCTTATTCGGCGGATACAAGATCCTCCGCTCCTGGAAATGGGTGTAGTAGAACACCTTCTCCGGCATATCCCGGCCGCACAGCCCCAGGTTGCGGTGCGAACGGCGGAGCAGATCGATATCCCGGGAAAGATCCTCCGATCCTGCAACCGTCTTGTTGTCCCGGTTGAGAAAAAACACCATCAGGTCCGTATCCAGAAAATGCCATGCCCCGTCCGTGAAAGCCTCAAAAATGTCGTGGTCGCAGCACCTGCCCCGTCCGTGACCGTCCATAAAGGCCAGATTCCCCAGCCAGACCTCCCGGGCCTCAACCCCCATTGCTTCGGCCAGGCGGCGGCTCCCGATCGCATTCGCGACGCAGCCGTCGAACCCGTAGCTGTTGACCAGTCTCACCGGATCGCCCACACTGTCCAGCCAGGACATACCTGCTCTGCTGTCGTAGACTTCATCCACCACAAACTGCCAGATGGCCATCGCCTTCTCCGTCGCCGTCGCCCCCCTCCCCCCGGCAAGTCTGAGAATCTCTCTTGCCGTCGTCTCCGCAGACCACCAGTCCCGCTGACCGTTGGCCACCAGCCAGGGGTTCACCACATCCGTCTCGCCCCTGTTTTCAATCGCCACATACATGTTCGGCTCAAAGGCCTGATCGTACGGCGGATTCATATGGCCCGGTCCGGGGCAGTATTCCTCCGGCCCTTTGGTGACCGTATTGGACTCGTCCAGATAGCCACCCATGTTTACCGTGAACGCCTGCCGCCTGCGGGTCAGCGTCACCCGCTTCTCTTTTGGTGCGCGTGGGACTTTCACTTCGGCCGGCCGACCTCCCATCAGGTCTTCCGAATCGGCATGGAGCCATTGGCTGGACCAGGCCGCCGCGCGGTAAAAATAGGTCCTCCCCGGCTCAAGGTCCGCCGAGTCAACATAGGTTCGTTCGCAGGCCATGCCCACCTCCTCGTAGGGCCCGGATGCCCGGCGAGACCGGTAAATCCGCGCCCCCGGATTGCCCTCCAGATCCACGTCCAGCGTAACGCAGTTGACCGCCGCATCTTTTACTTTCAGCTTCAGCATGATGGCCTCTCCTTTTTCACCCTTTGTCGTAACCAATCAACAGCGCCAGCAACTCCAGATCGCCCGGGATCTCCAGCGGCATCCGCAACCCGCCCGCCTCACCCGCCTCCACGCGGTCGGTCCAGTCCCTGCCCGACCAGAGGTCCACCACGCTGCGCAGGACCGCTCCTTCGGGCAGATGCATCGCCAGGCCCGTCTCGCACCTCACCGGAGTGTAAGGAAATATGACCGCGAGAAGAGAGCCCTCACCCACCATCGGCAGAAGTTCCACGGGGGGATTCGTACGACGGTCGCTCGGACGGAGCGTCGAATAGTCATTGGCAGGAGGAAAGGGGTGCATATGTGCCAGCGGTCGGACTTGACCGGCCCACAGGACCAACCGCCGGAAGAGTTCGATGCTGCAGGTGGGCTGGTTGAACCGGAAGACCCTGCTGCCGGAATAGTCCCGGATCGGTGTACCGGCGATCCAGACCTCGCGCCGCCCGCCCTCCTCCACCAGCACCAGCGCAGGGCGGCCCTCAACCCTGCCGATCACCTCGCCGTCAGGTCCGGAATGGTCCACCCGGCTGCAGAGCACAAACGGATCTGTCAGACCCAGGGTAAGCGGATGGTCCTCCAGCACCACCTCGAAAGACCCGTACTCGATCGCCGCCGGCAGTCTGCACGGACCGCTTCCCGCCCAGGGCGCCTGCGGCACATTGCCGATCCAGACCAGCCCCTCGCCACCCACCTCGCGGACTTTTTCAAGCTGTCCCTCTGTCAGACAGTGCACCTCCGGCAGGACCAGAGGACCGCTCAGGTGTCCGGCCGCATCCTCCAGCCGGCCGTCCCAGAACCACCGCCACGGAACACCCGTCTGATACATGAGGTTCACCACATTCAACAGGTGCTCGGACCCCCAGTGGCTGTCGTAGTGGCCGGTCACCTCCGACTGGTGCGGCATCACAGTGGTCGCATAGGCATACGGCCGGTGGGACTCAAAAACGTCGATCAGCTTCCGGGCCTCCTGGAATCCTTCGAAAAAGCCCGGGATGATCTTCATCAACTCATACGTATAGGGTACAACCATATCCGCGCCCAGCGCAAAGGGCACGACCGCCTCCAGCAGACCGTCCTGACGCCCCATCGGCACGGCCCGGGTGAGCGGCATGAACCCCTGGGTATAAATATTCACCTGCCGGTCGTACGCGGCCCCCATCAGGCTGCGCGTCACCTCCGTCAGAATCCGCCGGTGCGGCCGGTGGAAGAACTCATTGGCGTGATTGTAGTGATACGGATCCGTACAGATCACGTCCAGGGTGGCCGCCTGCCGCGCCAGGTTGATCCCGTAGACCCACGCATTGTACATACGCTCCGGAATCGCCGGACTGTGCTGCTGGCCCACCACAATATCCGGCCGCACCTCCTTGATCGCACTCCGAAACTCGGCGTGGACCGCATTCCAGTTCTCGAACCGGTGCGCCAGCCACGCCCACCACAGCGCATCCTCCCAGTCCCGTTTCACGGGCGGATCGGACCCCGTCTGCTCCTTAAACTCCGCCTGGCAGGTGTCGCAGTAGCA
Source organism: Candidatus Latescibacterota bacterium (assembly GCA_012270675.1). GTDB lineage: Bacteria > Latescibacterota > UBA2968 > UBA2968 > JAAXHW01. Next base: position 19,516 of record JAAXHW010000146.1, read on the forward strand.
GGCCATCAACCAGTTTCCAAACCAGCCCAGGCTCGCCTCGTCGTTCACGTGAATCTCGCACGTGGCCGGCCACTCGCAGACCGCCAGCAGCAATTCCTTGTAAAACGCCTTGTTTTCCGGCCGGAACGGGCAGAGCCCGAGTTCGCCGACCTCCTCGAACGTAACCCGGTCCGGCAGCTCCTGGTACGGTTTGAAAAGCTGTTCGCCGTCGCTGGTAACCATCAGACGCTTCGGATCGTCCAGCACCAGATGCTCGGGAAAATAGGTCTCATAGCAGGTAAAGATCACCAGTCCCAGGCCGCGCTGCTCGCACATACCGGCGAGTTGTTCCGCCTGCTCAAGACTGAATCCCTGGTCCGCGACGATTTTCTCGAACCCCACTCCAATGCCCACGTCGGTGAACCCCCCGGCCAGGACCTCATCAACCACAGACTCGCCCATCGAAGCGTTCGGAAAGCACAGCAAGGCGGTCCTGCGGAGTCGGCGCTTTGTTTGGCTCATTTGTCATCTCCCTTGAAGTTGTTTTAAAATTCCTGGTGAATTCCCGGGCGCCCAGGACCAGCTTCCGACCTCATTCCAGGGCACGCACGGCCGCTTCAATCTGTCCGGCGTCCTTCACCCCCAGAATAATACTCGTAATCCCCGGGGTCTCAACCGTTGTCCGGATCGTGTAATCAAACAGGCTCAAGCCCTGTTCGCTCGCCTGCTCCGTCAGGTCCGCGATCTCCTTCTGCGCGGCAGGATCGCTCAGCAGAGGAATCCAGCCCGGCTGTTCCTTGCCGCGCGAGCCTTCAGGCGGCGAAGACGCATCCCGGTACTTGCCCGTCAGCAGACCGCCCTGCAGGACCTGGTAGGGTACCACGGCGATCTCTTCCGCACGGCAGAGGGGAAGCAGGTCTTTCTCGATATCGCGCTTGAGCAGACTGTACGGGGGTTGATGCGCGGCGGGACGCTGCCAGTTGTTTGCATCGCAGGCCTCCAGCACCTCGCGAGTCTGATCGGCATCGTAATTGGAAATTCCCCAGTAACGCACCTTGCCCGCCTCGATCAGGTCCATAAAGGCCCCGATGGACTCCTCCAGCGGCGTATCCGGATCGGTCGTGTGCATATAGTAAAGATCGATCCAATCGGTCTGCAGCCGGTCCAGGCTTCGGTCGCACTCGCGCAGGACATGCGCGCGGCTCAGCCCCCCATCGTCCGGGCTCGGTCCGATTTTCATGCCCACCTTGGTCGCAAGAACGGCCCGCTCACGTCGGTCCCTCAGCGCCTCACCCAGAATCGCCTCGGACACCTCGCCGCGTGAGCCGACCTGCCGGGTGTAGCCTTCGTACATATTCGCCGTATCGATAAAGTTAACGCCCATCTCCAGCGCCCGATGCACAATGGGAATGGCCTCTGCCTCCCCAACCGGCGTACCGAACGTCATGGTGCCCAGGCAGAGTGGGGAAACCTGCAGGTCTGTGCTGGGGATGCGTCTGGGGGTCATCTTGAACGTTCCTTTCGCAGAGAGTCTTAGTCGTCCATCGTCCCTATTCACGATAAATCGCATTTCCGATCATGCCGGTGAAATAATCCACAACGCTCCACCCACCCGCGCACACCGTTTCTCCCAGGACGATCCCGATGAAAAACGGCCGGGTCCTCCTGTAGAACGCCGCGCCTCCGAACTTCAGCACCACCGTCTTGATCGCCCAGGCGAGAAATACGCTGAAGAAGAAGACATCCGTAAACCAGATCGTACTGATCGGGAGCGCCACAGGATGCAGGGGCCACCGGGTAAATCGCGCCCGCAGCACCATCAGCAGGCTCGCAATCCCCACCCCCATCGCCGTGTAGAAAAATCCCCTGGAGAAGACCGGACTGGGCTCCAGCATCCGTCGCCCCACGAACACGTCGAAAGGAACAATGGCGTAGTCGAGGAAAAACCGGTCCAGATTCAGTCCCCCGTACGTGTAGCCCAGCTTCAATGTCATATAGCCCGTAGCGGCCAACCCGGCGGCCAGCGCCGCTCCCATCGCCCAGACCAGCCGCCGCTTCTGCCCGATCTCCTTAGACAGCCACAGCGCCCCCAGCCCGCGGGCCATCACATTATTGATCCGCGTGATCGTCCACGTGTAATTGAACCCGAGCGTCACCAGCCCGGGCGGGCTGAACGCCGAGGACCCGGTTGCGCACACCACGAACTCCGCCGGATTCAGCGGAGAATACGGAGCTGCAAAACCCGTCTCGCTGGCAATCCGGGCCATCACCAGGAACACCACAAAGGCAGAGAAAAACAGAAACAGAATCAGCGGCGGGGACATCCCTGCCTGGTAGAGCCAGCACCCCAGGTACAGCGTCCCGACCCCGATCCCGATCAGCGCCGTCCGGTAGGGGATCGCCTCCCCCGAATCGTCCGCTCCCGACGGCCTCCCCATCGCCCTGGCCCACACCTCACGCAGGTGGCCACGCGCCACCCACAGGCTGTAACCCGCCAGGGCCAGCATATACCCCATCCCCGTCAGCGCCAGAAACGCCGAGCCCCGGGAACTGAACCGCCCCACCGTGCCGGACACATCGGCCTGCTCCAAGCCCAGAATGGCCAGCACCCCCCGGATGACCTTTGAGATCACGTTGAACAGCCAGACGCTCAGGCTCACGTCCGTATTCACAAAATAGGCGTATCCGATAATCGCAAAGTGGATCCTGATCGGTACAACCGTTGTTTGCCGGAAAATCCAGATCTGTGTGAACAGGCTGATGTCGGGGATCGTATGGTAATAGGTATGCAACCCCTTGATGGAGCCGATCACGAACGGAATGGCAAACCCCGCCCACATCGTCCAGCTCTTGAACAGCGGCCCGACCCTTCCCTCTCCGGCCTCCCCCATCTCTAAGGGCACCTGCATTATGGGGAAGGCGAAACGCTCGTGCTCTACCCACTGCCTGCGAAGGATCACCGCCAGGCAGATCAGCACCCCCCACAGCACCATCAGGAACGCCCCCCAGCTCACCAGGGGTACGATCCAGGCCTCCCACGGCGGAGGAACTCCCTCCGGCAGCCCCTCGTAAAGCCCCCGCACCACCTCCGCATCCTGAGGGGCCGTCCAGGGCGGGATATGGGGCAGCACCGCCTCCAAGTCCCGCCTCTCCGGAGACGCATAATAGGTCACACCCGTGAGATAGGCGATCACCGGCCTGGCCATCCCCGAGGCGGGCAGCAGAAACAGGAACATCACGTAGATGGCCAGCAGTTCCCCGCGCTTCAGCACCCAGCGGCGTTTCAGCCAGCCCAGCAGCGGATTGACCACCAAAACCAGGCAGAAGAAGAGGAACAGCGCCCCCCGGTCGATAAAATAGAAATTGAGCAGGGACCCCTGGATCACCATCAGGTTGTAGGGCAGCGCAACCCCCAGAAACACGCACAGCGCAAGGCCGACCAGAAACGCCCTCAGCGTGAAGCCGTCTCCTGCAGCCGCCTGGTCTGTCTCTGCCTGCTTGTAAGGAGCACCGTTTCGTAGTTCTGCCCTGTTAGAGCCATTCATTTTCTAAATTCTAGTACCAGTGATGCACCCTGTGTCCCTGATCGGGAAACCAGATGCCGTCCACGACCATCCCGGCAAGCACCGCCAGGACGTATCCGACCAGCATGCCCATGATAAAAGGCATCGACCGGCGGTAAAACGACACCCCGCCGATTTTCAATATCAGAAGCTTGACCAGCCACGCGACCAGAAACGTCCCGCTCTCCAGCCGCGACCAGATCGTACCGGAAAGCGCGAACCCAAGCGGATGAAGCCGCCACCAGGAAAACCGGTAGCGCATCAGATTCATGGCGACCATCGCTGCCGCTCCGGCCAGAAAAAGCCAGTATTCTGCCGCCAGAATGGATCTGGGGTTTGTGATTGCGTTCAAACTTCGCTGGTGGTTATTCAATGTAAAAATCAGCGATTTGTGCCGGAAATTATGGGCGCCCATAGTGTACGCAAGCCAGATCGTATAGAGCGTGGAAACGGTCATTCCCACGATAAACGCGGCAAGAACCCACCAGAAAAGCCGCCGTCTGTTTCCGGTGACCGAATCCCCGAGGCGGCTGATGTGCGCCAGGGTCGGCATCGCAAAGCTCCGGGGGTGATTCACGCTAAACTTCAGAAGGCCGTTGGACACGTGCGTGGTGGCATTCAGGGCGCGCGCTCCCCCCAGAGCGAAGAGGGAGTAGCTCCAGGCCACAGCCGCGGGCTCGAGGTAGATCAGTCCGGAATCCGCCACCACCTTTGCCACGCCGAGGTAGACAATAAACATAGAGGGAACCAGCAGGGCAACCGCCCTGGCTTCGATCCCCATCTGCCACAGCCAGGCCGCGATGTAAAAGCAGCATACGATCAGACCGATCGCAGCTCCCCGGTAGGAAATCAGTTCACAGCGATCGTCCAGGGAAGAACGATCGGGACGCAGCACCTTTCGGAAAACCTCCCGGAGGTGGCCCCGCGCAGTCCACAGCCACCAGAGCACCCATGCCAGAAAGGCCCCGGCCGTCTGCCATTTGTAGCTCGTCGTCACATAGGGTCCTGCCCCGTAGTGGGGGGAGTTTGAAACGATTCCGACACGGTTCAGGGGACCTGCTTCGACAATATAAAGCAGATCGAAAAACCACATGCTGAAAAGTACGTCGAGGCTGGCGAAATAGGAGAAACAGACGACAACCGTGCTCACATGAAAAAAAATCGGCGGATAGTACTCAGGAAGCAGGTCCCAGTAGTCGACGAGATCCGTCATAATCGGGAATTTCGGCACGCCCGGATAGAACCAGGAAATCATATTCCACCAGAAAACGACCGACACAAACCCGAATCCCGCCCAGAAAACCCTGCCGCGCATAAAATGCGGAAGAACGCCCTGTCCCACCCCTGTCTGGGACACCATCGTCAAAATCGGCTTCAGCGCCGGATAGACCAGCTTCTCGTGGTCCGCCCACTGCCTGCGGAAGATCACCGCCACACAGAAACAGGCAACCGCGAGCGCAGCGATAAAGAGAAACCACCAGATCAGGGGCAGCGCCCAGACCTCCCACGGGATCGAAGCCCCCCTCGGAAGCCCCTCAAAGAACAGGTTGATCGCCCCGCTCTCGTTGCCGGGTATCAACCAGCCGGGAAGGTGCGGGTGGAGAAACTCGGCCCACCGGTTCTCCGGCGTCGCCAGGTAGTAGGGCGTCACAATCGAGCCCAGGAGGTAGCCGGCGATTCCATAATTGGGACCCAGGCAGCTTACGAGTCCCATGGAAAAAATCGTGATCCATTCCGATGTGGAAAGTACGAACCGCCGTCCGAATCCCCGGACCAGCACGCCGAACGTCAGGAGCAAGAGCAGGAAGAGGAGAAGGGTTCCCATCGGCATAAAGCTGATGGTCAAAACCGAGCCCTTTTGGACGAAGCGAAGCGTACTTGCCAAAAAGCCCACGACCACAGCAGTACAGATCCCGATGACAACGGCCCGGGGCGTCACCCCCCGCGCCTCCCCGGTCTTCGTCCCGGCCTCCGTGAGATCCGACGTTACAGTGTCTCGCCGCTCCACTACGCCCTTTCCAAGCACCAGCTTCTTATCGCGTGGCATCCCCGTCCTGGCGGGCACGGACCAGTTTCCAGACATCGCTGTCCATGTTATTCCCGGCAACCATCCACAGGGCATTGTCATAGACGAACACGCTGGCGGCATGGCGAGGCGCCCACGGGGTATCGGGAAGTTCGGACCAGTTGACGCCATCGGCCGAGTACCAGACATCATTCGAATTCTGCAGGCTGATCCATCCGGCCTGATCAGGGTGCCTTGACACCACATCCGAAGCGTCCGGGATATTCTTCGAGTCCGGCGAGAGGGCGCCTTCCATCACCCACATCCTGTCGTCAAACACGGCTGTTTCGTGGAACTAGCGTCGTGACCAGGGCGCGTTCTCAAGGTGGCATTCCCAGTTCACCCCATCCGCCGAACTCCACACATCGTTGTAATACTTTCGTTCAGGCTGTCCGGGAGTGTCATACGTGCCACCGCCCAGCACCCACATCCTGGCCTGGAAAACAACGCTCCCCCCGATCAGGCCGCGCTGCGGCCAGTACGGTTGTCTCGGCACGACCCGTTCCCAGTCTATCCCATCCTGAGTATTCCACACATCGTCGTAGAAACGGTCTTCCGCAGGCGCAAAGCTCGGCATGGTCTGTCCGCCGAGCACCCAGATTCTATCCCTGAAAACACAGGTATAATATAAGGCTCTTGGCCCCCAGGGGACCCTGTGGCCCTGATTCACATGGCTCCAGGTCTTCCCATCGACGGAGTTCCAGACATCGTAGTGGTAGTGGCCCTGATTCGTGTCGCCTCCCACGATCCACATCCTGTCCTGGAAAACAGCATATCCTGCGCAATGCCTGCCTTCCCAATCAGTGGCGGGATCGAAAGACGCATTCCCGAACGTGCCTGGCTTCTCAAGCGTCCAGTCGGCGCCGTCTTGCGAACTCCACACCTCGTTGTTGCAGATGCGCGGGAAATTCGTCTTGTCAACCCGATTCCACCCCCCCAGCAGCCACATCCTGCCGCCGAACACGAGCGCACCCGCGCCGTCCCTCGGGGCGAAGGCGGCTTTCTCAGTCACATTGATCCACTCGTATTCCGGGCTTCCGTTCGACGGTTTAGACGCCATCCTCCATGCCTTCTTCATCCCACGCCTATCTTGCTCTCCGACCATGGCGCGACCTCTTCCCCTCGAAGCGCCCTCGCCATCGCCTGAATGTGCGACGGCCCGGCCCCACAACACGCCCCGACGAGATTGATGCCTTCCGCCCTCGCCTTCAGCGCGTACTCGGCCATCTCCGACCCGGTCACCTCCGCGACCTCTTCGACCTTGCTCCAGTTGTGACCGGTGCGGTAACCCTTCGGCTGGAAGGCGATCGGTACGTCTACCGCCTGCCTGATCCCCAGGACTTTCGGCCACATCGTCGGAGGATCGGCATTGCACACCAGCCCCACGATGTCGGCCCCCTCGTCCACCAGTATGCGGGCGGCCTCAGGATGGGAAACGCCGTCGTATGTCCCATCCATCGCGCCGGTGCCCATGAGCACCATGGTGGGAACACCCGTCTTCTTGCAGCACGCCAGACACAGCCGGGCCTCCGCCAGCGAGGGAAAAGTCTCCGGAATCAGCAGGTCCACCCCCGCACCCACCAGCGCGGCGATGTGCTCGTCGAACACCGCCTTCGCCCTGTCGTGGGAGGATGGATCATCAGGAACGAAAACCGGTGTGCTGATCAGCTCGCCTTCACTGGTCGGCACGCGCGCCGTCGTAGACATCAAACACCCGGCCACCGGCGCCTCACCCCCCGACGCCTCTCTGGCGCATTCCACAGCCGTCCGGTTAATATCATTCAGACGGTCCCCCCAGCCGAACCCGAACTCCAGTTGAAAGCCGCTGGTCCACCAGGTAAGCGCCTGCAGCATCTGCGATCCGGCCTGGAAGAAATCCGCGTGGATCTGCCGCAGCGCGTCCGGGTGCTCCGCAACGATCTCCGGGGTACTATAGCCGCGCCGTCTCGCCTCGATAATCATCCCGCCGTCGCTTAAGACGACGCCCTCCTCCAGCATCTGCAGAATATCTTTCGCCATTTCCAGGTCCTCCGTCATGAAGTGAAAGTGAATGAATACAGCCTGACCTTCCCGTACAGGATAAACCGGAGCTGGACCTCCTCTGACGTGACGCCCTCAAGGGTCTGCCTCTCACGCCACGCCACCGGAATGCGGATGCCTTCCCGAACAACATCCGTGCAATCCTCCCTCCCGTATCCTGCCACCGGGCTGCCGGTCCCGGCGTCCAGGACCTCCACTTCGATCCAGTCACGGTAGGGAACAAAGTCCGAAGCGTTGAGAATAAGCTTCGTCTCTTTCGGACCCTTTACGCTGATCGGGACCGTGGTCACCGTCGCGGGGGTCAGCCGGTCCCGGCTCTGCAAGCAGGTAAACCCGTCCAGCCTCAGCGTAGCCAGGCCCGTACGGATTGGGCAGGGGATGTTTTCCAGCCAGGCGTTCGGGGAGGCGCCTCCCGACTCGTCCACGGCGCTGTAGAAAATGTAAATCGTATCCCCATGCACGATAGGGGCGGACGTTACCAGCGACGCGCTGTCCCACTCCCCCTTCTCCCCACGCGCCACAACCGGCTGGTGCATGTTCACCCTCCGAAACTTTCCCACCCCGTCGCGGTTTACGGCCAGCCGGATGTCCCCCACAAAGGCGCCCGTCTTGGGCTCGGGCACCCTCGGGTCCTCTTTCCTCACGTCAAAATCACCTCCCTGCCCGTAGTAATCCAGCCAGAGGTTGTAATTGTAGAGCATCACATAGTAACCCCTGTACCGGATCGCGGTAAACAGATGGATCGTATGCTCCATCCCTTCAACAGGCTCCAGTACTGGGTTGTGCGGGCTGGGAGCGCACTGCTCGAAATCCGGCCCGTAGCCCATATCCCGGTGGCCGATACGCCGGTCCGGATCGTGCAGATTCCCGTAGAACTTGATCCTCCTGCCGGGGTCCGGATCTTCGTCGTCAACGATAACATTCGTGGGGTCGATAGTGGGGTAGGCCACCGGGGCCGAACCCACCTCCCAGTGAATGCCGTCTGCAGAGTACATGGGGAAAAAGACATTTGTGTCTTCCTGCTCATAATAGATCCGCGTCCAGCCCTTGTATCGTTTTGCAGCATCCTCTTCCCTGGCATCCTTGGTAAGGGTGAAATGGTCGCACATACCGTCCATGACAACACCGTAGATCTTGATGCCGGTGGGCGACTGAAACACGATGTTGTTCTCTTTGCTCCCCCTGTACTCGTAAAGCCCCAGCCTGGGCTTCTGCCAGTAGATGCCATCCTGGCTCACCGCATACCCGATGCCGGCGAAGTCGTCGTTCTCAACCCCCTGTCCGATATACCACATCTTGAAGATCTTCTCGTCTTCATCGAAAATCGTAGTCCCGCCCCAGTTCGAAGTACGACGGAAATCCCACTCGCCTACGTCACCCAGAGGAAGCACGGGGTTGGCGGAACACTTTTCCGCCGGGTTCACAACAACCTCCACATTGTGTGTATCCTCAACCTCGAGCATGTCTAAGAACAGAATGTGAGTCTGCGAGGTCGTGTCCAGCTCTCGGGGCTTCGGTTTCTCCAAAATCGCCTCCTATTCAAACACCCATGTCCCGAAGTGCTCAAACTCCACGCCCCGGTTGTAGCGCGTCTCCGTCCACACGCTGAACTCGGTCACGCCGGTTGCGGGGCGTCGGTGGGTCCAGCGGTGCAGGTTGCCCTTGAGCCGGTCACCGGATTTTGGCGGCGACATCCCCAGCGTCGCCCAGGGAATGGCGATCTCGGCCGACCAGCGATCCTCACCCTTCTGCGTAGCGGTTTGATAGGCCCCTTTCCACGTGGAATCCTTCCCGTAGATCTCCCTCCCGGTGGCGATATCGCTGCCGTGTTCCTTTCGTCCCGTCTCGGTCCGCGAGTCCCAGCGCGCATTCGCAATATCCAGCCGGATGTGGTAGTAGGCCGTTGCCTCCTCATCGGCGGCGATGGCCACCTCCACCTGATCGGCCCTCCCGCCCAGCTCGGTAAACATCGCGGGGTGGGTCCTGTCCATCCCGGGTTCCTCACAGCCGAAGGCGATGTAGAGCGCCCTGTCATCGTACACCATGTGCGCCTCCGTAACCGTCTCCAGCTCCTTCACCCGTGCCGCGACATAGTTGACAAAAAGCCCCGAAGACCCGGCCTCTCTCCACGCCTCATCAGCCAGAACCCCGTCGATAACCGGTGCGGAGCCACGCAGGCGCGAAATCTTTGCCGTCTTCGGTTCGATCGGCCGGTTCTCGGCCTCGGCCCTCCCGCGCTGTCCCTTTCTGGCAATCTCCTCCACGTCGAACCCCAGCGGTCTGCCCTGCGCGACCTTCTCTTTTGCGGACCGGAGGGCGCCTTCCAGATAGTCCGGCAGGTTCCAGCCATTCCACCAGTTCATACGCTCGCCGTAGACCCAGACGTACCGATCGCTGCTCATCAGCGCCCAGTAGGCATTGTGCTCCACCCACCTCGCCCGTTCCTCAGGCGTGATGTAGGTCGCTTCGGTATGGGTGGCCATGGTGCCGCACAGATAGTCCAGGTAAACCGCGTGCCCGCACTGAACCTGCCGGCGGTACTTGCTGCGCAACTCCTGCGGAATCAGCACCTGACCGGTCTGGTGGATGCTGTGATAGGTCTGGAAATAGTGCAGCTCCCGGTTGTAATAATAGGAGCGCTCATCCCCGTCCACGATCACGGTCCCGGCATCGGCGGCCTCGAGCATCCCGTTCATAAAAGCGGGCAGCAGGCCATAGTAGTCCGCCTTGAGGATCGCTTCCCGTTTGGCAGGATCGGTCTCCTTTGCAGCCTCCTGGAAACGAGGCATTGAAGTCCAGAAGAGGGTGAGAATCACCGGATCGGGAAACTCCTCCTCGATCCGGTCCATATACTGCGCGCCCCGCTTCCGCACGATCCGCTCGTACTCGGCGAAGCTCTTCTCCTCCCTGTGCTTCTGCCACTCATACTTCCAGGCGCTATACGGCCGCCCCCAGTACACAAACTCCGGATCGAAGGCGAGACCCACGCAGCGCCCCACCCGCGCGGCCTTCGCGCACCAGCCGATATTGCGTAAAAAGGGGCTGTCCTCGCCCCAGAGCGCATCGTCGAACCAGTCCACATTGTCGTCGCAGTGGAAGTAAATGAAGTTGTCGGTGAACTTCTCCCACTCGATATTTCCCATCGCCTCGATCTCTGCGGCCGCGGCCGCTTCGGTGAGGTCCACCATATAAAACGTATGGCCGAAGGTCGGACGGATCAAAATGCCGTCGAAAGGCCGTTTTTCCATCTCTCGAATATGTTCCGCCACATAGCTTGGAGGCCTTAAGTCCCACCCCAGCTTGACCAGCTTCTTGGGGATCGCCTGGCCGTATGCCTTGAACGGCAGGGCAACCATGAGCACGAACACCAGCGACCATCCGATAACCATCCACTGTATCATATCACAACCCCTTTGGGTCATCGATCCCTATGCCAGTCCGCAGAGTTGCTTGAAGTCCCGGTCCATAGCAGCCAGATGGTCCTGGTGGAAATTCCTGGGGATTCCCTCCTTTGCCCTCTGTTCGGCCGCTCCGTCCAGAACCGGCATAAAATATATGGCGAGTACTTTTCGAGCCCTTAAATGCTGGTTGTCAGTGGGTCCGTGCACCAGATAGGGATGCCAGACGATCATGCCGCCCGCCTGGACCAGAACCTCTGTTTCAGGTCCCAGACCCGGAAAGTCCTGAAACTCCTGGCGGAACATTCGCTCGGCCATATCGGGGTCGGACAGATTTTTCCGGACCAGATGATGGCTGCCGGGAACAGCCGCGAATGCGCCGCCGCCCGGCTCGACCGTCGTGAAGTGCAGAAAGCAGTTGAAATAGGATCCCCAGAATTCCCGGGGGATCACGCGCCACCAGTCCACATGCCCCTGCCAGTCCCGACCCCGCAAACCGCCGGCTTTACCGGGAAACGTGATGGTTGGAATCGGAGAGGAAAGCAGCCGGAAAGGCCCGTCCACCATCATACCCACCGCTTTGAGAACCCCCGGGCTTCCGCCGAATTGCGCCAACCGGGGTTCGCAATATTCCACACTCAGCTGCCGGCGGCTGGAGCCGCCGTGCACAACCACCGGAGGTCTGGTATCGAGTGTAATGACCTCGTCGAACAAAGGTGAACCGTACGCAATCTCCTCCCGGGTCAAAACCCCCTCGAACACCGTATACCCGAGTTCCCGGAATTCCTGACGGTGTTCTTCCGGACTGCGTTGCATGGTCGGACCTCCTTGGCTGTTTTAAAATTCCCGGTGCGTTCCCGAGCGCGACCGACCTGCCTGCAGCGTGGCGGGGCGGGTTTGCGGAACAGCCGTGGAAATGACCCATCCCCCTTTATCCCCCTTTCCTCTCAGGAAAGGGGGCCGGGGAGATAGGTCACGATACCGCAACACATCCACCGGGTTCGCCCGCGCCGCACATACCGATTAAACCCAAGAAACACAACAAGTTCCGTTTCAATCTGAAAGCTTATTTTCCAGGTAGCTTCTAAGGCCTGCTCAGGCTCTCCGGGTCAACCTCATTCAGATAGTAGAGCACCCTCGACCACCAGGGAAAAGAAGCGACACTGGGATACCCGTAATCGAAGCAGGCTGCCATATTCCTCCTGACGATCTCAACGTATTCGGGTCGGCCGGCATGGAGGTGGGCGAACAGGAGCATCTGACACGGAGTGCCCATAAACAGCGGATGGTATTCGACGCGTTCCGGACTTCTCTTCTCGGCCACACCCAGGGGCAGGTCTGTACCGGACTCGCGCCCTGCGGGACAGGATGTCCCCATGAACGAGTTCGTTCTCTCCACCCACATCTCGTCCACACACTGTTCGGCGCCCCCTGCGATGGCATCCACCAGACGCGGGTCGCCGGTGGCATCCAGGTAGGTCTCCAGGCCCCGGCACAGGATGGCCAGCATATAGACGCACGCGCCGCGATGGCGAGGCGTACAATAGCAGTGGGCCGGGATCATCTGACGGTGCCAACCCCGCGGACCCGGAGTCTGCCGCTCCAGGGCCCGTTCCACAATAATCCGTGCCGTGTTGAGATAGAATGGGTCCCCGGTAAGACCGTACGCACCCATCGTCAGGATCAGGTGCCATCCACTATCCCGGAGGTTTTCGAAATCGTAGTTGTTCAGATAGGCTCCGGCATAGTAGTCCCCCACCAGCCCGGCGTTTTCAAGAGCTGTCGGATCTCCGCTCAGAAAGTACCAGTCTGAAAAGCCTTCGACCCACGAATGGCTCGGCGTAACCATCCCCCCCGGAATATTGTTCGAATCCAGAGGGTCGTGGTCCAGGTAGTCGCCCGTATGACCCAGGGCATGGGCCCACTCCACCCCTTTGTCGGGGCCGTAGTGGCACGTGTCCACGTCAATGGCGTGCCGGGCTGCCTTCTCCGCCAGAAAATACCACCTCCGCTGGCCGGTGCGCGCGTACTGCAGCAGAAAGGCATGGTGGTGGTCGTACTCCCCGTTGAGCCAGGTCACGTTCCCATCGCCCAGCGCGTCTCCGAAATTGAGCATGCCGTACCATCCCTCCGCCTCGCACCGCGCTTCGTAGACCGCGGCGACGCCCTTTTCGCAGGCCTCGTCGTACCAGGCCGTGCGACCATCGGTTGAGGGCAGAAGAGGCCCGAACACGCGCGTGCCGCAATATCGCTCGGGGGGGCAGGTGGCGATCAACGGCTCGTTGAACACAGACACCGCCCGCAGCCGGTCGGTGTCGTCCGGGCTCCCGTCGTGAAAGTACAGCCCCAGTTCGTGCCACTTCTTGACCCCCCGCTTAACCTTATACGCTCCTCCCGAGAGGTAGAAATAGTAGTTGACCGCCTCCTTCATATCCGCGCCATCGTAAAAGCCTTCCGGGAAGCCCGCGCTTACGCCGGCCTCTACACAGCCCTCACGCACGCCCAGCGACCGGGGATACAGCTGCCAGAAGTCGCGCACCGCCAGCGTCAGCCCTGTGTTCCGTCGTGTCACCTCCAGCCATCCGTCCGCCCGCCGCAGACTGCCCTCCCGGACCGGGTCGAGCTCAAACGCGTCGTGCCTGAGCTGTCTGAGCTCAAAGTCTCCACCGCCGTCCGCCCGCTCCCCTTCGCCCAGCCCCACCGACCATCGCGGAGGTCCTCCGCCCGCCAGCGGCACCCGCACGCACGCGCGCCTGAAGCGGCTGAACAGCGCCTCACGGTCGTTTCCCCAGCTGTAGTAGACCCGGACCATGGGCGAACCCGCATAAAACACGAAGCGCGCCTCGTACGCAAAGAAGGACTTCCGGGATGCCGACCGGTGGTGTCCGGCGCTGCGCACGACCACACGCACCGGCCCGGCCTCTTCCACCTCCAGAATCTCCGCAGGCCCGTTCGACGTGTAGGCCCTTCCCCCGCCGTCCTGTATGCAGGCTTCCATCGCTCCTCCCAACACCCTGCGGCCGTTCAGGGAAATGCCCACCGGAAAACCCGACTTCCTCCGGTCAAATACGACCTCCAGCGGCCCCGTACCGACCCTCAGCCTGTCGCCGCCTTCCTCCACAACAGGAGACGTCCCCCTCGCCCGGCCCGACACCACCTTCCCGTACTCCAGGGTGTACCTGCCCGCCCGCCCGGCGCGCGCATCGGCCTTAAAGCTCACCAGCGCCCACTTCACGCTCCCATCGTCCCATCGCCCCGTCACCACCGCCTGCATCGGCACCGCCCTGCCCCCCGGCCCCAGCAGCCGCATGCGCCGCACATCGCCAAATTCGCCCTTCGCAAAGGGCACCCCTGAAGTGACGGGGCATCCCTCAACGGGAAAACCGTACGGGTTCTCCACACGCAGGGCAACCTTCGTACGGACTGCCGTACCCTGAACCGGACCGGGCGCTGAGAATGTGAACTGCTTTTCCTCACTCGTCATTTCGCTCCCATCCGGCCTGGGTGCGTGAATCCGGAACCGATAGGACGCCCCCGGCTCCAGGCCCGTCAGGTACACCCGGTGATTTGCCAGCGCCTCGCGCTCCGTCACACGCTTCATTCGCCCGGAAGCGCCCCCGTAATGAACCGTGCAGCGCGCAGGCCAGGAAGTAATCCACGTGAGCCGCATCGCCTCCTGTCCATCCCGCAGGACAAAACCCGCTTCCACGTTGCCGATCGCAAAATTGCGCTTGCGCAGGGGCGGCCGGGTGCGCAGAAGCAGAATATCCTCGGTAATGTGCGTGCCTTCCTCAGGGCCGACCCGGACCGTGATCCGCTCTCCGCCTTTGAACGCAACGGGGTGGTTCAAAAAGAAGAGACGCTGGCGGTTGTCCCCCTCCGTTAAGGAAAATCGCCCGACGACCTTTCCATCGATGCTCATTTCATAGGACGGCAATACAACGGACAGCCCGCCCTGCCCCGGCCTGCGCCCGATGCTGATCCGTTCGGTCTTCTTGTCGAAGCCCGGCCTCCGTACCACTTTCTGGTTGCCCTGTCTGTCGTAGACCACAACCGCCGGATAGAAAGTGCCTGCGCGCGGTACGGTAACCGTAATCCTCCCGCTGGAGCCGATCACGGCCAGCCAGCGGTACTCCGATTCGAAATATTGCATCCCCTCCAGTTCAGCGTGCGGGCTGTGGAACACGATATTGTCCGGCTGCGACGTCAGCTCCCACAGCAGGGCCAGCCCTTCCGTCGCCTCGAAATTCTCATTGCATACGGTGTTATCCATACCGCTCACCCCCTCAGTCTGATGCACGCCTCCCGGGTAGACGCGATGAACCGCTCCAGCAACTCGTCCGACATGTTCGACCACCACGGATATCCGTACATGCTATCGTAATATTCATCCGTAACCGGGCAGTCCGCCCCGTCGCACCCCATCGCCCTGAACAGATCGAAACGGTACAGCGGCATATAATGGACGTAGCACTTAATCCCGTACTCGTTGTACAGCAACCCGATCAGGTCACTCCGCGTTTTGCCCGACCTGGCCCCGTCGTACTTCACAGGCATCATGTGGTACACGTGCTCGCACCCGGGCCCCACCTTCTGGAAGCTCAGCTCCTCCACATCCGCCAGTCCTTCCATAAGCACCTTCGCCTGCTGCTGCCGGTCCGCGTTCACCCCGTCCAGCCGCTTGAGCTCCACCTGTCCCACTGCCGCGTTGAACTCCGACAGACAGAAATTGTACGGCCACTCCCCTTCCAGCCCGCAGACCAGATTCGCCATCGACGGCTCCCAGTACCGCTCCCTTTCCCCTTCAAATTGCCAGTTCCCCATCCACCGCAGCTTCTTGACAACCGTCGCCGTCTCCTCGTCGCGCACCACCAGCATCCCTCCCTCGCCCAGGGTCGTCATATTCTTCTGCGTGTGAAAACTGAAACAGCCGAAGTCTCCCAGCGTTCCCACCTGGCGCCCCCTGTACCGCGCTCCGGGTGCCTGAGCGCAGTCTTCCACTACGCGAATATTTCGCTCTCCGGCCAGCTCCAGAATCGGATCCATATCCACCGTAAGCCCCATCAGATGCACCGCCACAATAACCCTGGTCCGCTCCGTCACCAGGGGTGCCACCGTATCGATGCTCATCACCCTCGCATCCGGATCGATATCCGCCCACACAATCTTTGCGCCCCGCCGCGCAAACGCCACCGCGCTCGACACAAACGTGTGGGCCGGAACAATCACCTCATCCCCCTGCCCCACCCTGCAAAGCGCCGCACTCAGCTCCAGCGCCGCTGTACAGTGCGTAACCCCCACCGCTACGCCCGCCCCCAGGAACCTGGTAAACTGCTCTTCAAACCCCTTCACCTCGTCCCCCATCGTATACGAGGCGCCAGCCCTCAACACACGCAGAATCGCATCCTCCGCTTCCTTCCCGTGCCGGGTCTGAATCGTCCGGTAGTCAACTTCCTCTCTTTCACCCATAAGATATCCTCCTGTTCTGCACCGCCGCCGTCCGACTATGCCGGCGCCCTGGAATCATCGTTCGGCTGCACCAGGATACAATATAATAGACAAAACATCCCATAACGACCAAAAAGCACAGCCGCGCTTCCAGAAAAAAGGGGCTGGAAACCGGAGGCTGGAGGCCTGTAACCATGTCCCACAGAGCGAGATGGTAAGGCCCCCCGTCTCAAGTTCCAGCCCCTCTTTCAATCGATCCAGCTGTCCTTTCCGTGTCTTTCCCCCCGTGGCCTAAAACGACCCGCTCAGCGTGAACCGCAACGGGGGATCGAAGAAATCGAACTGCGTGTAGGAGAAGTCCACGCGAATCTCCTTGCCTTCCGCCGGCTGGAACTTCACGCCCGCCCCCACGCTGTAGGTCTCGATATCGTAGTTGAACTTATACCCCGCACGCAGCGCCACGGTGTTCTGTAACCAGGCCTCACCGCCCAGCCGGTACTGCGGCTCCGAATAGTCCGTGGCATAGTAGTTCTCTCCCGTCACGGTCAGATAGGCCGGATCGCCCACCTCCCCAAACGTCTCCATCGCTGCCGCAACACTGAAGACCACCGGCATGAGCTGCGTCTCACCCCCGGACACCTTGATGTCCTTCCCCAGGTTCATAAACGCCATCCCAAACCGCAGACTCTTGAAACCCGTGTAGAACTTCGTCCCCAGGCTGATGTCGTAAACGGTAACCGTTTCCAGGTCCAGGTTCTGCGACGTCCAGCGGCCCACAAACCCGAACGACAGCCTGTCCGTCAACTTCTTGGCAAAGGCCACGCCGATGCTGACCGTGCCTATGTCCAGCATCCGGCCCGTGCCGTTTGGCTGAAAGATCGTGGACTCCTCCATCTCCTCGGGCGTATATGACACCACGCTCAACCCGACGACACCGTATCCGGTTTTGAAGGCGGCCTCGCCGGAGTAAAACTTGGTATTCGACAGCCAGCGTGTGTAGGAAAACGAATATTCACCCCGCTCAACGTGGGTCAATCCCGCGGGATTGATGTGGATCATGCCGATGTCGTCACCGATGGCCGCATAACTGCCCCCCATACCGCTCATGCGCGCCCCCTGGTCTATCTTCAACAGAGGCATCGTCACACCGCCCACCTTCTTCTGCCCCGCAGGCACGGCATCTGGAAAGACCAGAGTGCAAACGGCCATCGCTGTCACGACGGTCCAAAACGCTCGTCTCATGGTTCTATCTCCTTCTTTCAGTGTCTCAGCAAGCCCTCTGACAGGCCTCACCTGATGATCACAAACGTGCCGGTCTGCATCTTGCCCACGCTTCCCGCTACCTGCGATTCGACCACGAAGTAGTAGATGCCGGCGGATGCCTTTCCGATGAGATCCCTCGTTATCATATCGTAATTTGTTTCGCCTTTTGAGGGATCGTCGTGCCTGAACTCCGTTAAGAGATCCCCGGCCGCTGTGAAGATCTTCACCTTGCACTTGTGCGGGAGATTGAGAAAGCGCACCCTGTCCTTGTTCGGGTAGGCGTGCGCCCCGTCATCGAAATACGGGTTGGGCACCACCCGGACCTGCCTTTGCAACTGGTCGGACTCGGCGGTGGGGGGCACGAACGGGATCGACCATATGACGCCGCCGTTCACCCACTGCTCGGGGGAACTGTTCCCGCCTTCAAGGGAGGGAATGGCCATGCCGGTCCCGTTCCAGTCGGCATGCCCCGAATCGTAAGCGCGGACGGCGTAGTCATACGCAAACCCCGCGGCAGACTTTTCGTCCACATAGGTGTAAGCGCCCCCGGATTTCGGGATGTCGGCAAAAAGCACCCAGTTGTCTATCTTGTTATCCGACCGGTAGACCCGGTAGCCAATGACATCCTGGGCTTCCGAGCCCGAATAGTCCGGATCGGCCGCGCTGTCCCCGGTGGCGTCCCACGTCAACTGGTTGGTCGCGTCGGGGGTGACACCCGATGTCACCTTCACATCCGGCGGGGGATCGGGCAGATCGTAGTCCCAATCGAAGGCCTCCCTGGCCTTGTTCAGGTGTTTGACCAGGTTGTCGAACCCCTTGTCTGTGCGCAGTTCGCTCTGTTTGCCCTGCACGGCCCATCCCCACATGTTCTCTTCCACCGGGGCGGCCGCCACCAGGGCCACCACGATCCTCGCCTTGTCGCCGGGCGCCAGGTCGTAGGGGCCGTAGGTGAAGGTCCCGTGCACCCCATCGACCGAGGGCGGGTTGTCCATAATCTCGGGCGCGCCGGACAGGTCGTTGTACATCTTCTCGAAGGACGAGGTCCCGGAATCGGGATTGTCGAAGTCAGTCCTCGTTCGGAACTGCCACCACCTGAAGGCATACGGCTGATCGGCCACTCCGGGCGCCACGAAGCTCGCATCCCCCCCGGTGTCGTAGGTCCACGTGCCCGCATCGTTGTCGGCGCCGGGGGTGTAGGCGATCGGCGCAAACCCCGCGTGCTGGTAGGCCATCAGCTCGCCCTCAACAATGGTCTTCTTGAAGCCGGCCGATCCATATGAGTTCATCCGGCCCGAGTCGAATGGGTCGCCTAGGTCGTCCGACACCGTAATCGGGGAGTCTCCGTCGTAGCCGTACCACAACTTCAGCCCCACCCCCGAAGCCGGGCCGTCGTAGTTGCCCGCCTCCGTGTATTTGTTCCAGTCGTCGTGCATCAGGTCATTCTCCGTCCGGAAATCACTCGTGCCGGCCTGCCACCGCCAGCCGCGCTGTGAAATGATCCACCGGGTCGAGAGTGCAATGAAGGTGTCGTCGAGCTGATGACTCCCGGTGTTTTCGAACGTAAACTCCAAAATCTCGAAGTCGTCGTAGTCCGGGTAGCCCCACGCGTAGGCCTTTCGGGTGACCGTAACCCCGTGCTTTGTGGAGTAGTGAGAGATGATGATGCTCTCCGGAAACGTGTCCTTGTCCGGGTCCATGTACTGGCCATACCGGTAGTTGAGGATCTCCACCGGCGTATCGGCCCCCGGAGGCGGCTGTCCGGGCCACCAGTTGGCCATCGCCATGCCCAGGGGGGCATAGGTCGGATAGCCGATGTTCGCCTCCGGCCCCGCCGAAGGGTCGTAGGCCAACATAGTGATCTCCGGGGGGTCCTTGTCGATTTTGGTCTCCGACACGTAATACTCCCCGTTCGCCACCGTGGCGACAAAGGTCTCGAGGCCCGCGGAAAGTATATTCATCTCCGTGTTTGCGGTCAAATAATTCGCGAGGCCGGGCCAGGTTCTCGGGCCTCCGTAGTAATCCGGGCCCTCGTACTGAAAATCGGTAACGTAATTGCCGGGATAGTTCATGCTCAACCCGCGGTAAAGGCTGACAAGGTCCGCGCTCCATATTCCCTGGCTGCCCACGTTCCAGTACGTATTCCACAGCTTGGCGCGGGTCTGGAAGCGGTGCTTCGACCGCTGTGCGTCCACCGGGGACGGACCCCACAGCAACAGGCCCAGAAGCAGGTACACCGCCCCGCAGATTGTGATCCTTTTCATAATCCTGAACCTCCTTCGTCAATCGTCGTCTTTAAGGCCCGAAAATGGGTGTTTTTTCCTCTCCCGCATTTCAAACCCGCCCCTGCGGAAGATTACGATCTTCGGGCTTGGGGACAAATGCTCGTTAGAAACTCAACCGGATGCCCACGTGCGACTCCCGGGGACTGCCGAGATAGCGCGACCGGTCTGAGACGTCCCCGAATTCCTGATACGAGGCATCGTCAGGAGGGGGTATCTGGAGTCCATAGTACATGTAGTTGACACCGGAGGCGCCCGCGTCCTTCTGGTTGAACAGGTTTAACACCTCCACGAACAGGTCCGCATTCACCTTTCCCAGGTTGAGGCGCTTCTGCACGCTCAGATCGACGTTGGTGTGCAGAGGCCCCCTCGAGTAGGTTGACTTCCCGTCCAGGGTCGGGTACTTGAATTTCGAACCGGTATAGATCCGGTAGATCAGGTTCGCCCGCAGGTTGCCCAGAAGGGTGCTTCCGCCAATCCTGGGTCCCGCTCCGAGGTCTGCGGGGGTAGAGAAGAACATCTGCAGGCTGCCCTGGCTCCGCTTCCCCGCCGTGATGTCGTCTCTGTTGCCTCCCAGCCAATCCTCCAGGTAATACAGTCCTTTAGCGGCTGCCCGGGCTTCATCGGTCAGGCTCGGACGGTCGTCGAATGACTTGGTCTCGATGTCACCCGTGTAAAAGACAATCGCCAGACTATTGGTGGATACATCCTGCGCATTCATCGCGCCACCGAGAGCCTCTCTCCGCCTCGCCTCCGACATCGGCACCGGCCGCTGAAACCCGTCCCCCTCTTCCCACTCCACCATGACCGGGCTGTTCATAATAAAGGTGGAGTCCATCGCAACGCCCACCCCGATCGAGCTTGTGCCCTTTCCGCCGTAATACTCGCCCGTCCACTCAAGGTTGAACGCGGCCCGGAACGCGAAGTAGTGGCTGAAGCTTTTCCTCAGGCTGAGCTCGAAGCCCCGGGTATCTTCCCACCAGGTCGCCCCTGTGCCGCTGACATACAACCGCCCGCTGGTAAACGGATTACGGATATTCTGCCATTGTCCGGATGATTGGTTTATGCCGCTGTTGTAGAAGGTAGCCAGCGTGAACACATAGTCGCTCACAAAGTTCCAGTCCACGCCCACCTCGGTGTTGACCTTCTTTTGCGGCAGTTCAAACGACGGCCAGAGCGCAGTCGTCCCGGTAGGCCACTTTGGCTGCACGTACTCGCTGAAAGGAACGCCAGGTACCCCGACTTTGCCGGCGGTTATCCACATCTCCTGAAACATGCGCCGGAAGCCGGGAGTCTGCGCAAAGTGGCCGTAGGAGAAGTGCATGGCCGATCTGTCCGTGATCGGATGGGAGATCCCCAGGCGGGGGGACCAGTTTGTCCACGGCTTCAGGCGGTAGTGGGGGACGTGCTGCCATCTTGACAGCGAATCGTACATAAAGCTCCTGAACCCGCCGTAAAACGGCGCATCTATGCCATAGAACATGTCGTAGCGGATGCCCGCGTTCACGATCAGCCCTTCAAATTCCATCTTATCCTGGACGTAAAACCCCAGCTCACTGGGTGTTTGCGGCTCCCCTGGCACGCTACCTTTCCCGACGATTTCGATGGCCTTCTGCCCGTCGGGAAACATGACCTCCCAGGTAAACCAGTTGCTGTACTTTACGAACTCGACTCCCGTCTTGATGAAGTGCCCTTTCCTGAACTGGCTGGAAAGGTCGGCCTTGAGGGTGGTCCTCTTCTGCTCGGCGATGGTATAATTCCACATATTTTCCCGGCCGAGGTAGAAATGGCCCGATTTGTCGGTCCTCTGATCCGAGGTCGTCTTCCCCGTCGTCTCGCTGCTGTCCTCCCTGCTTACGTAGTGCGACACCTTGATTTCGTAAAACGTCTTCGGACTGATGGTGTGGGTCCAGGTGGCATAGAGCATGTTCTCGGGGCTGGGGACCTTCCCCCCTGGGGACCCCTCCGGGATGAACAGGTGCCGTCCGGTTGACCTGGTTACGTTGGTAACGCCGGCCCAATTGGGCGATCGGCCACCCCGCCAGTGCTCTGAATAGTCGTAGATCCATCCCAACCGGAACTTGACATTCGCCCCTGGCGCAAGCGTCAACTTTGACGTGGTCCGGATATTCGTCGGCGTGCGGTTCGCACGCCCGGGAACACGCGTGGCCTCATCCACGTGCCGGGCGCTCACGAAAAAGGACGATTGTCCAAGCAGCGGACCGCTTAGAAAGCCGTCGTAGTAATGGCTGCGCCAGTCGGTGTAATTCAGCCGCTGGTGGACCAGTCTTCCCGTCTCGGGGTCCACCTCGGAAACCCACTCCGGATCGTCCCATTTCGCGTTGCCCTTGTGCTCGGGCGCGTCGTACACGTTCGCCCCCCAGTGCTTCTTGCCCGCAGGGGTGAGCCGGTACTCAACCTCGCCGTGGTAGCCCGCCTCCCCGTCCCGGGTGATCAGCTGTATCACGCCGGTCATCGCATTTCCGTATTCGGCGTTCATTCCGCCGGTGATGACGGAGATCTCCTGCACGGCATCGGTGTTGACGCCCTTCCACCAGGCTGTGCCCGGGGCGTTCCAGTCCAGGTAGCTACCTGAATCATATCCAACATAGACCCGCTTGTCCGACTGCTGCATCCGGATACCATCCACGACAAAGGAGGTTTCGTCGGGCGGGGAGCCCCGGATGAACTGGCTGCCGTCCACCGCGATTCCAGCCTCCAGCTCCACGAACTGTTCAACGTTCCGTAAAATCGGCGTCCGCCGGATTTCCTCGGAACTCACCACATACCGGCTCTCCGTCTTGTCCGGCTCCACGGGCGGGCGCTCCGCCACCACCACCATCTCCTCCAGCGCCAGTTCCTGCTCCCGGAGACGGAAATTCAACGTCGTCGTGAAATCCGCTCGCACGATCACCTGCTCCTGGATCGACGAATGGTAGCCCACCATCGACGCCGTGGCCTTATACACGTCGGGATCCATCGAAACGATCACGTAGGACCCATCCGCATCCGTCGTCGATCCCCGCTGGGTGCCCTCAAGCACCACGCTGGCCCCCGGCAGCGGGTCTCCCTTCTCGTCCATCACAACACCCATCACCTTCCCGGTCGTCCCGGCGGTCACCGCGCTGTCCAGCGCCAGAACAGCGCACAGCGCAAGGGCAACACTCAAACCTGTATTCAACCTGTTCATCTGTTCCCCCTTTCCTGCGGGTAATAGAATCTCACTGCTCCCCGAAAAATCCCAACCCTGTAAAGAATGTCCCTGCGCCCTCCTTTCTCCCGGCTCAAATCGTCGCCCGTCTCTTGAACCACGAACGACCGCCTATCGCGTAAAATAAAACCTCAATCCTCCCCGAACATTCCAAAACTGCATCGGAAACGTCTGACCATTGATACCCCACGCCTCCATCGGACGAAGCTCGCCCAACAACACATTATACCGAAGACGAAGATCCACCGACATATTGTTGAACACAAAACCCTCCACACCCAAACCCGCATTCACACCAAGCGCCGTGCGCGTGTCGCTGAACGGCTCCAGCTTCAACCCCTGGTCCAACGGTGCCGTCTTCTGACCCGGATAAATCAAATTCCGAACATCCGTCGCATAATCGTAAAACCCCGCACCCACCGTCAAATACGACGCATAACTCCCCTGACGAAGCACCTCCGCTCCTGTCCTGCGAATAATACCGTTCACCAGAAAATTGTTCAACGTCATCTGGCTGACCGCACCGGGCGAAAGATAGTCCTTACCGTCTACGCCCCACGTGAACGTCCGCTCCTCAAGGCTCCCGTTGGTGAACCTCGAACGGCCATACTCCACCTCCACGCTCACCTTCGGACCCACCACATAGGTGAACACCACACCCACTTTCCCCTGCCCGTCTGCAAACCAGTCCTTCATCTTGAACAGCGACCGGTTATAGTCCACAAACGCGCCCACACCCCAGCTTCCAACCTCACCCTGACCGTACGCACCCCCCCCGGAAACCAGCAGAAACACCACCGCCAGACATCCCAAAATGACCTTTCGCATACGCTGCCTCCTTCCGGCCCTTATGTTATGAAACACTCGCAGCCAGACGGTCCGGCTGACCATTTATGTGCTTAATCAGCAACCAACTTCAGTGCGGCCGTTTCCTGCACTTCCCACTTCATGTCCTGCCACGGATAAAGGATGTGCTGCCGCATCTGCCTGTCGGCTGCATCGGGGTCCCCGGTCGCGATCGCCCGGACGACCTCCACGTGACTCTCACTTTTCGTCTTAAGGTTGCCAATGAACTGGCCGGCCCACGTCATGACAACTGTCCAGCGTTTGATCTCTTCACGGAGCCAGCCACATCCGGCCGTCTCTGCAACCATGAGATGGAAGCGTTCGTCCAGTTCAGTCGTCAAGTCGTCAGCGTCCAGCCCCGCTTCAATTCGGCCGTCGATCTCCTCGGCAAGCTTCATCAGCCTCTGGATATCCATCGGCGTCGCCGACACCGCGCAGCACCGCGCGCTCTGCGCCTCCAGCCCTTCCCGCACAATCATCCCCTCATCGATCATCTCACGTGTTATCCGGGTCACCGTCCAGTTCTGCCCGTGCCCTCCCTGGACCAGGTGCTCACTTCTGAGCTGGATGAGGGCATCGCGCACTGGACCGTTGCTGGTGCCCAACCCGGCGATGGATTTTCGCACGTTGATCCTTGAACCTGGAGCGAGTCTGCCGCTCAAAATCCAGTGCCGCAGCGTCTTGTACGCGTGGGATGCCTGACCGTCAAAACGGTGCCTTGTCAACAATTCCTCACTAAAAAAACAGGTTATGTCCTGAACACCGGCCGTATATCTGGTTAACTGATTAATCAATCTGTAAAAAAATAAGACCCCAATTTTTCGTTGTCAAGCGGTTTTTTAAACCTTTTTCTCAACATCATCCCTGCCTGCAGCGCAGGACGCTGCGCAGGCAGGTGAATTCTGCACGGCTCTCATATAAATCACAATATAAGCCCCATAAATAAAAGCACAATCAGGGAAATCCCTGGTTTCGGGCTTCGAAATACCTGAAGCGATAATCATCAATGGCCTGTGCTCCGTAGCCGGCGTGCCTGCGATCCAGACCTCACGCCGGTCCCCCTCCTGTTCGCATAAAAAACTTGTTCCGGAACAATTCAAACATTACATTACACATGAAGCCAAACCCATCGGATTCACCACGGAAGTGCCCAGCGTACTCCGCCTCTACACAACCCCGGACGATTGGCCGACGCCTGTCTCCGGCTTACAGGATCGTCTCCCCACCCCGGTCCAATATATGGAGCGACCAATGAACGAGCCGACACAACCCGTGGATATCGCCGTCATAGGCCCCGGCCGGATGGGCAGCCTCTACGCTCGAATCGTAGACGAACTCGCCATCACCCGCCTGGTGGCCGTCTGCGGCCACGGGGAGGTCACGGCCCCGGCCGTGGGCAAATCCCTGGGCGTGCCGGCCTATACCGGCGCCCGCTACCGCGAAATGTTGGCCGACCATCCCCACATCGAAGCCGTCATCGTCGCCACCTCCGAATGGGCGCACCTGCACCCCTTCCTGGCGTCGATCAAAGCAGGCAAGCACATCCTGATCGAAAAACCGATGGCCACCTCTCCGGATGACGCCGCTCAAATGCTACAGCGCGCTGAGGAAGCCGGCCTGAAACACATGGTCTGCCACAACCTCCGATTCGATCCCCCCTATGCAGCCATGCGCCAGGCGGTGGCCGATGGCAAAATCGGGGACATCTTCCACATGTACAGCCGCCGAAATTCACGGCCGGAGGCCGTCGACCGTGTGCTCGGCCGCTTCCCACTCGCCTGCTGGCTGCTTCCCCACGACATCGACATGATGCTCTGGACGGCCGGCAGCCCGGTCGTAGAGGCCAGGGCCTATTCGCACGCCGGCGGAAAAACCCGACAGGATTATATCCTCGCCGTGCTCACTTTCGCCAGCGGCGCCATCGGCATCCTGGAAAACACCTGGGGCGCCCCGGCCCAGGGCGGGCGGGCGCAAACCCCACTATTCACCGCGCAGGGCACGGCCGGTGCCGCAGAAGTGCTGGCCTACGAAAACGGCCTGGCCCTCTACGGCGAAAACACCGTCGAGTATCCCGACACAACCACCGCGCCCGTTGTCCACGGCCAGACCGAAAGAACCTATCGCTCCCTCGTCCGGCACTTTGCCGGCGTCGTGCGGGACCTGTGGGCACCCGTCCTTACCGCCCGCGACGGCCTCGCCGCCATCCAGGTCGCTTCCGCCATCGACCGCGCCCTGAAAGAGGGCCGTGACATCCCGCTTCCACAGGAGACGGACAGGTGATCAAAGCAATCGAACACATCGCCATCGTCGCTGCCGATCCCCCTTTACTCGCCCGCTGGTACTGCGACACGCTCGGCTTCGAAACCGCCCACGCCTTCGATGAAGACCGGACCTATTTCCTCCGCCTCCCTGAAGGGGGCATCCTGGAAATCTTACCCTCCAACGACCGCACACCGGACCACGCCGGGGACGACGCAGGCATCCGCCACATCGCCCTGAAAGTGGAAGACTTCCAGGCCGCCCATCAGACCCTGGAGGACCGGGGCGTCACCTTCGTCGGCCCCTCCCACCAGTCCCCCGCCGGGACCCGATTCGACTTCTTCCCCGACCCCGAAGGCAACCTCCTCCAGCTCGTATATCGCCCGCAACCGCTATAGGGCGGACAGGTCATACTTCTTCACCCTTCATCTGTTCCTCCGCCTGCTTCACAATATCCACCCCCACCAGCGCGCTCCACGCGCCCAGCAAACGCCTGGTCACCGCCCCTACCTTCCCATCTCCCACCGGCAACCCGTTGAAACGGGTGGCCGGCATAATACAGTACGGCGTACTCGTAAAAAAAAGCTCGTCGGCCGTGTACAGATCGTACGGCTGCAGCGTCTCCTCCCGCGCGGGAATCCCCAGTTCTTCCGCCAGCTCCAGAACCGTCTCCCGGCTGATCCCGGCCAGGCAGTTCTGCGTCGTGGGGGTTCGCAACGCCCCCTTGTTCACCACAAAAATATTCCCCCCCTTGTTCTCCCCCACATTCCCGTAGATATCCAGAATAACGCCCTGCGCCTCCGCATCCACCAGCTTCACCTCCACCTCCGCAAGCGTATAAGCCATCCGGCTGCGGTTCTTCACCCGCGCATCCAGCGACTGCGAGGGAATCATCCGGCTCATCGCGGTTACCGCGTGGCAGCCCGCACCGTAGAACGCCGCCCAGCCGCGCAGGTCCATGGGCGCATTGTGGATCATCACCGTCGCTGCCCCCCGCTGCACCGTGGGGTCGGGCCCCGGCATGGAAACCCCGCGCGAGATATTGTGCACAATCCAGTAATCCTCCTCCGGCCCGATAAGCGACAGGTTCGTCTCCAGCAGGTCCAGCGTAACCCGCGCCATCTCCTCCGGCCCGTACCCCGGATCGATCCGCGTCACCTTCAGCGACTGGTACAGCCGTTCGATGTGCCGGTCCAGCTTGAACGGCCGATGTCCAAACGTACGCGTCGATTCGGTAACCGTATCGCCCAAAGTGACCGCGGTATCGAAGATCGAAATCTTCGCCTCTTCTTCCGCAACCATCTGCCCGGAAATGTAGACCTGGCGCGACGACATATCTGCTCCTCCTCATACTACCAGCGGGAAATCGACCCGGCGGTTCCCGCCGTGGTGTGACTTCAAAATCCCCAGAATGATCTCCAGCGTCTTCCGCGCTTCCCGGGCCGGAGAGACCAGTTCCCCGCCGTTTTCCAGCACGTAGGCCAGTTCCGCCACCATCGCCCCCTTCTCCTGGATCATATAATTTCCCGGCACGATCTCGGTCGTCTCAAAAGACGCCCCCCGGATCAGTCGCGCGGACGTATCCGTTGCCTCCACCCGACCCTCCTCGCAAGTCAGCACAAACCGCCAGCCGGAAAACGCCGTCTTGAACGAATTGTAAAAAGCCCTCACCCCATTCTCAAACCGGATGTAGGCCGACGCGTACGGATCGCTCGCAGCATCCTTCCCCCCCCCGCCCTGATACTCGGTAAAATGTTCAAACCCCTCCTCCAATTCGGCCACCAGCCACCCGGGGTCCCCCTCGGCGAAAAAACAGACCGTATCCAGCGCATGGGTACCATTCCGGAACAGCATCGACCGCAGGCCGAACATCTCACATCCGACCGTGCGCAGCGGCCCGATCTCCCCGCTCCGGACAATCTCCCTGGCCCTCAGATAATGCGGATACCACCGCCGGGAATGATCCACTGAAAGCAATGTTCCCTCAGCCTCGGCCGCAGCAATCATCCGGTCCGCATCCGCCAGCGTGGTCGCAAGCGGCTTTTCACACAGAATCGCAGGCACACCGCCCTCTGCCGCCGTCACCACGATATCCGCATGGAGGTGGTCCGAAGTCGCCACACTCAGCAGGTCCGGCTTCTCGGTCTCCAGCATCTCCCGATAATCCGTATAATAATGCATCTTCGGCCACACATCCCCCCAATTCGTCTTGAAATCGGCCAGCGCCTCCTCCCGCAGGTCGCACACCCCCACCAGTTCCGTCTGCGGACATCGGTAATAGGCGGATGCATGGGACGTGGGCATCGCCCCGTATACCGGAAGGTTTTCCTCCTCCGGAGGCCGCCGCGCCCCGATCCCCGTCAGCCCCACAATAACACCGCGATATTCACCCTTGGACATATTCTACCCTCCGAAACAGATGATGAAAACAGTTGCCGCGTCTCGCCTCCCCCGCCTTCGGGGCGGGGGGATGGGGCTTTTCCGCGCAGATCCCCCCAGCACCTCCGCCCAAAAACGCTCCAAACGTCCGTTGGGCACAACCGCCTGATTACACCACAGGGGCAGTTCGCGGAAAAG
>JAAXHW010000147.1 GCA_012270675.1 Candidatus Latescibacterota bacterium
AACCGTCCGACTCCATAATATCGGGCGCCGGTCCCCCCGCATGTTTTGGATGACGTGATCCCGCTGCGCCATTATCCGCATCCCATCCGGCCGCTGGCTATCCGGGGAGGGGACCAGGATAAACCGACCCGGCTGATCACCAACCACATGGACGAACGCCCCGGCGGGCTGATCGACCGCTAGGCCCGACGCAGGCTGGTCGAAAACACCCTCGAAGACGCCCTCCATTTCTTTCACATGGAGGCGTTCTCCAGCACGGTCCCCTTGCGGATGGACCTGGACCTGCCGCGGACCCTCATCGCCAGCACCCTGTACCGGGCGCTGGCCCGGCGCTGGCCCGCGGCCTACACGACCGCCCAGTGCCGCACGCTGTTCAACCACTTGGTGAGCGCGCCCGCTACCATCCTAACCAGCGCCGACCAGATCATCGTCCGCTTTACCCGACGGGCCCACAACAATCCGTTGCGCGCGGCCGGCTACGCCGGCTCGCAAGGACGTATTCCCTGGATGCACGAACGCGAACTCATCATCGACTATACCTGAGACCAACACCCGCGACAGGTTGTCATCCCATACCCGTTGTTGGAAATTCAGGGTACACTGAAGCCCCCCTTGGCCCGACCGTGCAGCCTGACATCACTGAGCTTTAGGAAGCTTTGATTTAACAGGTACGACAGGCCGGTATCCATCTGGTTCCGTATTTTGGACCTATCACCCTTTGGCCTTGTTCGTCCCGGCATCCGCTCTCGTTTGAAGCCCCCCGTTATTCACCCGCCAGAAGGAACCGCGTAAGTAAAATTATGGTCCGCGATGGATCGCGTCCTCCCGTGGAAGGACTTGGTCGCTACGGTGAAGCCGCATTATCCGAAGGGAACGTTGGGGCGACCCCCCATTCCTTTGGACACGATGCGGCGCCTTTACTTCATGCCGCAGGGGTTGGGATATGCTGATCCCGCCATGGAGGATACCCGGTAGGAGGTGATGCCGATCCGGGTGTTTGCCCGAGTGGACATCAGCCGGGTGCCGGATGAGTCCACGATCTGCCCGTTCCGCCATTGGCTGGAACGGCATAAGCGGACGCCGACGTTTTTGGTCTTGGTTCGGGATCATCTCAAGGCACACGGCCTGATTGTCCAGACCGGCACGATGGTGGACGGCCCGGTTATTTCAGCACCGCGATCGACGAAAAACAAGGCGGAACAGCGGGATCCGGAGATGAAATCCACGAAAAAGGGCCACCCGGGCCCTTTGGCCGGAAGGCCCAGGTGGGTACGGAGGGGAACGGTATCGGGCACACGGCGGTGGTGACCCCGGCGAAGGTCCATGATTCGACGGTTATGGAGGAAGGCTTGCACAGAAAGGAGGAAGAGATTTACGGTGACCAG
Organism: Candidatus Latescibacterota bacterium; assembly: GCA_012270675.1. Classification (GTDB taxonomy): domain Bacteria; phylum Latescibacterota; class UBA2968; order UBA2968; genus JAAXHW01. The sequence continues at coordinate 1,386 of JAAXHW010000147.1, forward strand.
GCGTACGTCAGTGAGGAACGCCAGGCCCAAGCGGAGGGGAGGGGAAGAGATGCCCAGTGTCTCACCAGCGGACACCCAGCCGCCCGTTGAGTCGGGAGGACCGGGCGTTCAATCGGGAATGCCATCGTACCCGGGCCAAAGTGGAGCATGTGTTCGGGGTGTCCAGCATCTGTGGGGGTATCGAAAAACGCGGTGCAAGGGCCTTCACCAGAAGGCGGCCCAACTATACATTACTATTGGCTTTGGCCCATCTCTATAGTACGCCAACATTTCATGACAGCCTGGGACCGGCGTGTCCTTGAGGCTCGGATACGGCTTGAAGGGCCCCAAAAACAGACTGAAACTCCAGAATATTACCCCCAATCGCATCATCTACGGTCCTCAGGCCAGAACCCTGCTCCTAAAGGGCCATGGGGCAGAGTTTCCTTAGATACCGTTCTGCCTAAGTACCTGTGCCCGACCCGTTGTCGTGCAAGGTACAGTTTTGTTTCTCCACTTTATATGGGTGGCACGGTGCGTATGGCTGGAGATGGCACTGCCGACTCAGGGGAGGCTGGCGGTGTGGCGGGGAGATAGTTCCGGAAATCAGCTCATGTCTCACAGGTCGGAGCACATCCTTATACCGTGTCTCCTGCACAGTGCCATACCGTAGTGGGACGCTTCGGTCCATCGCTGCGTTTTTCTGCGATTTTGCGGCAAAATCCGGCTGCCTTCCTTTTGAATAATCACCGGGGTCTATCCTGTGTTGGTTGCTGTCCCCTTTTTTACACCCCCGTGCCCGTGGTGATCTGGCGATCAGTCGTCAGGGAAATCACAGCCCTTGCATCCGGTCTCTTTTCCCTGTGGATCGCCCTCTACTTGAGAAAGCTCGGATCCATAGCGTTTCTGAAGCCGGATTGGTCGATTCTCGCCGATTAACAGCGATTTGTGACACAAATTTTCAACTCGGATGCCCCAAAAACATCTGGGACTTCCGTCATATAACTCAATGAACGCTTTCTGTGACGCAGATTCCTAGTCTGTTGATGCTGATCCGGCTTCATAAACGCCACTGATCAGAGCTTCTTAAAATAAATCGCATTCCCCACTGGACTCGTCCGAAATGGTGCAAGGCAACGGGGTGTCCTGGAATATGCAGAGACCATTGTGCCCGTGGGACGAGGCTTATTTTGGGGCTGACGGCCCCTCAGCGCCATAGCACAAAGCGGGCGATCAGTGAAGGCGGCGTTGCTCGTACGGCACGTACTGGCGCAATTCAAGCGTTCCGGCCAGCGCTTGCGCTACCGTCTTCTGTAGGATTTGCCTTAAGTCTGGCTCCATAATTCCCCGCTTGCCCAGCTCCGATTCATCATAAACGATACGCTGCGCCTCCTGCAGCAACGCAGACTCCTGAAGCGAAGCCGCCAGCCGAATCGCCATTTGAAGCTCAGACCAACCGTCCCCCGATTCCGTAACCCCCTCGTTGGCCAGGTAGCGGGAGACCAGTTTGGACATCCGTGCACGCTCAGACCCACTGAAGGAGTCCAGCCCCCAGTGATCCACCATCATCCGAAGGGCCCCTAGCCCGCCCCACAGGGCATTCTCCGTTCCCGGCTCCCCCGCTTCAACAAACCGCAACACCGGCTCAAACGACGCCCGACCCAGGTCAATCAAATCATCAGCCCATCCACAGCACAACCAGGGCAGAAGCACGGGGATCGTCGCTGGATCGCGCAGGTCAGTAACCTGTCTGGCCAGCTCAAGCGCCGATGTATCATCCCCTTCGTACAGATACGGCGCCTCACTCAGATGGAACTGCTTTCTGCGCTCGTTCTCGTTCTCCAATGCCTTCACCAGAGCGTTCCGCACTTCGGGAGTGCGCTCATCCACGGACAGGTGGAGATAACCAATAGCGTTTCGGCTATGGACACTCTGACCGACGCTCATCCACGGACAGGTGGAGATAACCCATCAGCCCCCGGACCATGGTCTCGTAGTCGCCACTGACCAAGTCCGCCACAATGTCCGCTTGGGTCCGGGGAACAATCGCACGCTGGGCAAGGGCCTCGGCCGCGATCAGGCTCCAGACCAGGAACGCAGGGGCGACACATGATCGCAAAAGACGTCGGTTCATGGCGGGGGCAAACCGTTGCTTGAAAAAACAGTCCGTACTCATCGATTGTCAATTCATCTGGATATGCAAATGGCGATCTGGATACCTGGTCCAGTCGACGTAACTGAATCCGATGTTCTCTGCATAGTCTCGGATCTTCTTGTAAAACGCAGCATCACCGCCGGTGTGTATATCGACAGCTCTGCCGTACATGTGGCGACTGGT
>JAAXHW010000148.1:0-14771 GCA_012270675.1 Candidatus Latescibacterota bacterium
TATTAAAATTTTGTCCGACCCTCTTTAAATAAACAGGTAACCAGGGAAGACCTTGATACAGTCTGCAGATAACATTACAGAAATCCTGATTCAAAGTCAAGCGCAAAAGGTCCGATCTTCCACACAGGAAACAGCCAGCGCCAGGGCCTGCTCTGCAATCTGATGGCGAATCTCCTGTCGATCTCCTTCAAACACAAATGCCTCACACCGGGTGTCCTGCGGTGTGGCCAGGACAATACAGGCAAACCCGATCGGTTTGGGCGAGCGCCCCCGCACGGGGCCTGCGATCCCGGTTTCGGCCAGCCCCAGGGTCGTGCCACTCATCTGCCGCACCCCCCTGGCCAGCGCGACCGCCGTCTCCTCGCTCACAGCCCCGTACGTCTCCAGCAACGCCTCGCTCACCCCCAGCATCTCCACCTTGGACGCCTTGCTATAAACCACGATGCCCCGATCGAAATAGGCCGAACTGCCTGGCACTCCCACAATCCGCGAACTGATCAGCCCTCCCGTCGTGGTCTCGGCCACCGCCAGGGTCCACCCTCGCCTGGTCAACCGCCTGCCCAGCTGCACTTCCAGCATAAATCTGATTCCCCATTCCGATCTTAGTCTTCCAAGCAACAGCTTCTAATACGGCCGTCTCCCAAACGGGTCCATCGCCCGCAGTTGTGCTTCAGGTGCAGGCTCATACGGAGTCGGTACCAGATTGCCCGCTTCTGCCGCGTCATCATCCCGGGCCTCCAGGAGTTCCAGAAGCTGATTTCGCCAGGGGCGTAACATCTCCTCATTCCCCGCCAGATTGTTCACCTCCTGCGGATCTTCCTTCAGATCGAACAGGTACTCCGCGCCTCCCATCCGGAACCACATATACTTGAACCGCCCGTCCGTCAGACAGTGGTGCCGCGCCTCCATACTGCCGATCTCCCCGTGGAAAACCCGGTCCCCGATCGGGTCCTCGCCCCGGACCGCGGGCAGCAGCGAACGCCCTTCCACGCCATCTGGCACCTCGCCCGCCGCCGACACCAGGGTGGACAGCACATCCACCAGCGACACCGGCCGTTCGTACTCCTGCGCCGGAATCGTTCCCTCCCAGCACCCCGGGGGCCGCAGGATCATGGGCACCCGGCCGGCCCCCTCGAAAAAGTGGCCCTTGAAAAATAGCCCGTAGTCCCCCATCATATCGCCGTGGTCCGACGTAAACAGGACCAGCGTATCCTCCCACAGCCCCTTCCACCGGAGCGCCGCGGTAAACCGGCCGATCTGGTGGTCGATATGGGTAATCTGCCCCAGGTAATGCTGCCGCGCCTTCGCGACCTGTTTGGGTGACATCCTGTCCCAGTCGTACCGCCTGGGCATCTCCCGGAGCTGGAACGGCAGGAAATGATCGCCTGGTGCCTGGATCGGGGGCGGCACATCCTCCAAATCGTACCAGCTGTCATAAGGCGCCGGCGGATCGTACTGGGAATGCGGCCTGGAAAACGACATCCACAGGAAAAAGGGACAGGTCGGGTCTCGCCGGTCCAGGAACTCGATACACTCGTTCGCTGTCCACGTATTCACGTGGTGCGTCTCCGGAACCACCGACCGTCGGGCAAATACATCGTTGTTTCCGATGCTCGTCGCCCGTTCCAGCCCGGCGTAAGGCGTCTTCATCAGCCACCGATGGTAATCGTCCCCCTCCCGGTACCGGCCCGACTCATTGATCACCGTATTGTCAAACCCCAGCCGCGCCCGCTGCGGGGAAAAGTGTCCCTTGCCGATCAATTGCGTCTGGTAGCCCAGCCTGCCCAGAATCCGGGGCAGGGTCTCCGTCTGCGCCAGCGCCTGGCTCGAGTTCGAAAAGTACCCTATCCTGTAAGGCGACCGCCCCGTCATCATCACCATCCGCGCCGGCACGCAGACCGGGCAGGGCGAGTAGGCCTTTGGGAAGTAGACCCCTTCGTTTGCAAGCTGGTCCAGGTGAGGCGTCTCCAAAATCGGATGCCCGTCGATCCCCGTACAGTCTCCCCGCTGCTGATCGGTGGTAATGAGCACGATATGGGGACGTTTGTTCTGCCTGGCCATCCTGCGCTTCCAGAAATCAAACCGTGGTTGCTTTTATTGCTGGTGCAAAACGACGGGTCTCCCTTTCTGCGCCGACTCGTAGACCGCCGTAAAAATCTCTACGGACCTGCGTCCTTCCTCGCCCGGCACGGCCGGTCGAGTACCCTGTGTGATCGCAGAGACCATATCCTCGATAATATGCTTCGGCCCGGGCGGTACCTCGATCCCCGCCACATCCACCTGCTCCTCATCCCGGGTCTGAAACATCTCGATCCCACTGTCCTTCCACACCAGCGAACCTTCCGTACCGCTAATCTCCACTGTCGTACCCAGACTCGGATAGTTCGAGGTCGTGGTCGCAATCAACCCCAGCGCGCCGCTCTGGTAACTCAGGTGGGCGATACAGATATCCTCCGTTTCAATCCGGTGTCCCAGCGTCCCGATCCGGCCGTAGACCTCCACCACCGGCCCCAGAAACCAGGTGATCAGATCCACGTAATGCACCCCCTGGTTGGCGATTGACCCACCCTCCGTCTCCTTCCGGCTGCGCCATCCGGGTGGGTAGCCCCCATCGTAATAGCTCTGCTTTCGGAACCACTTCAGCCGCACGTCCCCCAGGAAAATCTCCCCCAGCTTCCCCCCGTCCAGGGCCGCCTTCACCTGCCGGTTAACCTTCGAGTACCGATTGCCAAAATCAACCGCCAGAACCTTCCCGGCCTCCTCTGCCGCCCGAATGGCCGCATCGCACTTCTCCACCCGGATATCCATCGGTTTGGTCACAAAGGCGTGCTTCCCCGCCTGAAGGGCCTGTATCGCCAGGTCGCAGTGGGTGCCGCTGGGGGTAAAAATCCCCACTGCATCGATATCCCCGCGTCCCAGCAGGTCATCCAGGCTCATCGTCCACTCGCACCCGGCTGCCTCCGCAAACGCCTTCGCCTTCGCCTCCTGCAAATCACACACGCAGACAAGCCGCGCCCCCTTTGTCTCCAGCGCGATCTTCGCCCGACCCAACCCCATACCCAGCCCGACAATGCCAAACCTTACCTCTTCTGCCATATGATCTTCCTTTCTCAGCACCGCTCCGGTTCAAAGTTCAAAGAACGCGCAATGCCCTACCCCACCTCCACCTTTGGCGGATGCGCAAAATCGTGGTACCGCTCCCTCACCTGTCCCTCTGCCGCATCTCCGGTGTGGATGTAGAATCGGTAGATCCCCACCAGCGACTCCCCCGGCGACAGCACGTGGTATCCTCGCCGCTTCGGATCGTTGTAAAAGTGCGAAAGACCAAACGGATTCGCCGTCATCAACCCGTAATTCCGCACGTGCCAGTATGTCGGATGCCGGAAGCTGTCCGGATGGTCCATAATCGCAACGCCCACCCGCTTCCCGTTCACGGGCCCGGAATAGTCGCACCAGGCCGCCTGCTTCCCCCAGGTCTCATCCTCGTTGATCCCTCCGGTCGCATTCTCGATCTGTCCTCCCTGCCCTGCCCGGACCTCCATCGACTCCTCCAGCCGCACCGACGCCAGGCCTCCCTCCTTTGTATCCCCAAAAAGCACATCCATGTTCAGCGCCGTCAGCGTCAGATGCAGGTCGATCATCCGGACCTCCTGTGGCGTGTGATAAAACGTAAATTCCGCCCGCTCCTCAACCAGCGCATCCGACCCGCCGTGTCCCTTCCACCCTTCCGTTCCGACCCAGACGCCTTTTGCCACAACCCGTCCCAGCACCGGCCCGCTCTCCAGCGCATCGAATTCCCGATGCACGGTCCGCCCGTGTCCCGGCGCCTCCGACCAGTTGTCGAACCCGTTTACCTCCCCGTGGGAGATCCAGATCGACCGGTGGTGGTGGTGGTCTCCCTCACCCTCGCGTATCAACCGGCGCGTCACCCCATCGCCGTAAGGCCCGACCACCGGATACAGGTGCGGCCGGACCAGGTCTGCGCCGAACCGGTAGCTGGTAAAATGCTTTCCTCCGATGAAGACCTCGACCTCGTCCTCCTTCTGCGAAAGCACCACCCCATCCGCCGTTTCTCCCCCGCCGAAGTCGAGTTCGTACCTGGCGGTCTCCCCCGCAGCCAGATCCTCCACAATCCAGCTCACCCGCAGCCCCCCGCCCTCCCGGCGTGCCTGGCAAGGCACCCTTTCTCCCGACCCGGTCATCGTTACGACCAAACGCCCTTCGGGCGCCTCAACAATCGTCGATACGGGACAGTGTACCCGCCGGTGCGGTCCGGCGCTCACCGTCAAGTTCAAATCCGCCACAATACACCCCTCCTCAAAAATGGTCGAACGTGCCCTTCGCCTGTCCTTCTGCTCTCTTAGATAATCAATTAACCGCAGATGTCAAGCGGTTTAAAAACCTTACGAGGGAGAAACCCTTGACCAGAGCGGGCCAAAATAGTATCTTTATGGGTGGTCCAATCAATTCAGATTGTGCAGGGGTGCTCATCTGTCGAGCTGAGATCATACCCTTTGAACCTGATCCGGGTCATACCGGCGCAGGGAGTCGAAAAAACGGGCGGTTGCCGCTTTTCGATACGATTCGAAGGGCGGTCCTTTTTTGGGGATGGACAAAAACCGTATCATCATCGTCGGCGGAGGCGTCATCGGCCTCAGCATCGGATGGCGCCTTGCAAAGGGAGGCAGGGAGGTCATCCTCTTCGACCGCGACCGGGCAGGTCGGGCCGCAAGCTGGGCCTCTGCGGGCATGCTCACCCCCCTGGCGGAGGTCCGGTTCGAAGAAGAGGGCCTCCTCCGGTTCGGCCTGGAAGGCCTGAGGCGGTTCCCCGAATTCGTCGCCGAACTCGAATCCGACATCGGCCGCGACACAGGCTACCGCCCGGACGGCGTCCTCCTGGTGGGCATCACCCGGGACGACGTGGAATACCTCCGGTTCCGCCACGCCTATCAGCGGGACCTGGGTCTGCCCGTCGAGTGGCTCAGCGGCGTGCAGGCGCGGGAACGGGAACCCCACCTCGCCGCGCAGATCAGCGCTGCGGTCTGGTGTCCGGAGGACCACCAGGTGGACAACCGCCTCTTCATCGACGCCCTCAAGCTCGGCTTTCAGAAGGCGGGGGGCACCCTTCGGGAATCGACCCCCGTGGAATCGATCGAAATCCAGGGCGAGCGCGTCCGGGGCGTACGCGTCCACAACGAGGTCCAAAGCGCCGCCACGGTCGTCCTGGCCGCTGGCTGCTGGTCCCGTCTTATCCCCGGCCTTCCCGGGGCTGTTCAACCGCCGGTGCGCCCCGTACGCGGTCAGATCCTCCGGCTGAAGATGACCGCTGACCTGCGCCTTGACACCATGGTCTGGTACTCACGCGTGTCAACCTCTGCCGTCGCCTATCTCGTCCCCAAAGACAACGGCCACCTGGTCGTGGGCGCCACCTCCGAGGAGATGGGATATGAGACCTGCCTGACAGCGGGCGGGCTGTTCGAACTCCTCCGCACCGCCTATGAGGCCGTTCCCGGTATCTACGACCTCCCCATCGTGGAAACCACGGCCGGGCTTCGCCCCGGCAGCCGCGACGACGCCCCCATCCTGGGCAAAACCCCCGTTGAAGGTCTCGTGATGGCCACGGGCCACTACCGGAAAGGCATCCTCCTGGCCCCCATTACGGCTTATGCCATCGCCGAACTCATCTTCACCGGTCAAACGCCGGACGCGATCCGTCCCTTCGGGATTGATCGATTCCTCTCGTAGAACGACCCGGACATGCAGATCACACTCAACGGAGAAGCACGCACGGTCAAAGACAGGCTCACCATCCGCGACCTGCTGATCGACATTCAGATCGACCCCTCTCAGAAAGGCATCGCCGTAGCGATCAACGCCCAGATCGCAACCGAAAGAGACTGGGCGTCGATCCGCCTGCAGGCAGGCGACCAGGTGGATATTATCCACGCGGTGCAGGGAGGAACCTGAGAAGCTGGCCCCCTTCCCTTCAATTTTGGATTCCGAAATTCGGATTTGAGGCCACCATGCCAGAAGACTTCACACTTGCGGGAAAAACCTATCGATCGCGGCTGCTGATCGGCACCGCCCGCTACCCCAACATGCAAATCATGCTTGAAGCCATCGAAGCCAGCGGTGCGGAGATCATCACCGTGGGCGTCCGGCGGCTCAACCTGAACGACCCTTCGGGCGAAAGCGTGATCGGCCTGATCGACCGGACGCGTTACACCCTGCTCCCCAACACCGCCGGTTGCTTCACCGCCCGCGATGCCGTCCTCACGGCCAGGTTGGCACGCGAGGCCCTTGAAACCGACCTCATTAAACTCGAAGTCATCGGCGACGAGCGCACCCTCTTTCCCGATGTCAGCGGCCTCCTGGAGGCCGCTGAGACCCTCGTTCGAGACGGCTTCACAGTACTCCCCTACTGTAACGATGACCCCATCACCTGCAAAAAACTGGAAGACATCGGGTGCGCGGCCGTCATGCCCCTGGGCGCGCCCATCGGATCGGGCATGGGCATCCGCAACCCCTACAACACCCGGATCATCCTCGACACCGTCGGCGTTCCCGTCGTCGTCGACGCAGGCGTCGGCACCGCCTCCGATGCTGCCGTGGCCATGGAACTCGGCTGCGATGCCGTCCTCCTCAACACCGCCGTGGCGGGCGCCCGACACCCGGTCAAAATGGCCGAGGCCATGCGCAAAGCCGTCCAGGCCGGCCGTCTGGCCTACGAGGCCGGGCGCATCCCCAAAAAGCTCTACGCCACCGCCTCCACGCCCCTGGAGGGCGCAGTTCGGACCGGGGCGTAAAGGTACGGTATGCCGTGCCCCCGGAACGAATGGACAGCCTGCCGCCCCTCTACCTCATCATCGACCGCGCCACATGCGCGCCTCGCTCCCTCGAAGGGGTCCTGGCCCGGGCGCTCGACGCCGGCGTCCGATTCGTCCAGCTCCGGGAGAAAGACCTGGACACGGATGCCCTCCGGCGGCTGGCCGGTAACATCCTGAGCCTGACCGATGCCTGCGGTGCCCACCTCACCATCAACACCCGGGCCGAGGTCGCTGTCGAACTCGGCGCCCGGGGCGTCCACCTGCCGGCCCTGGGTCCCGAGCCTGGAGCGGTACGGCAAAAATACGGAAACCACCTCCTCATCGGCTGCTCAACGCACACCCTGCAGGAACTCGAACGGGCAGCAGAGGGAGGCGCAGACTTCGTAACCTACAGCCCCATCTATCCTCCGGCCTCCAAACCCGGCTACGGTCCGGCGGTCGGTCTTTCCGGTCTCCGCTCAGCAGTTCAGACCGCAGGTCTCCCGGTCTTCGCCCTGGGCGGCATCACGCCCGGGCGCGTCCCCCCCTGCCGGTCCGCAGGCGCTGCCGGCATCGCCGTCATGTCGGGCATCCTCGCCGCAGAAAACGTCGCAGCCGCAGTCAGGGCCTACCTGGGTGCCTGGCAAACGTCGCAGGGGCGACCAATCTGAAATTTGCAATTTTCATTTTGCAATTCCCCAACCCATGAAACAAGTCCTCACCATCGCCGGGTCTGACTCTGGAGGCGGCGCCGGCATTCAGGCCGACCTCAAAGCCTTTCACGCCAACGGCGCTTTCGGCATGTCGGTCATCACCTCCATCACCGCCCAGAACAGCCGGGAGGTGCGGCAGGCCTTCGACCTCCCGACCGACCTGATCGTGGCCCAGATCAACGCCATTTTCGACGACTTTGAGGTCGGCGCCGTCAAAACCGGCATGCTCTCCTCCAGCGCCATAGTCCAGGCCGTCTCCGAACAACTCGCCAGACGCCGGGTCGCCAACCTGGTCGTCGACCCGGTGATGACCTCCAAAAGCGGATTCGCGCTCCTCAAACCGGACGCCGTCGAAAGCGTCAAACACCGCCTCCTCCCCCTCGCGACGCTTGTAACCCCCAACATTCACGAAGCCCGGCTGCTGGCCGGCATGGAAATCGAAACCGTCAACCAGGCCAAAGAGGCCGCCCGGAAAATTTCCGACTACGGCCCCCGGGCCGTCCTGGTCAAAGGCGGCCACCTTGAAGGCCATCCCCAGGCCCTGGACATCCTCCTCGACCGAAGTGAGGAGACCCACTTTGCAGGCGAACGGATCAATACCCAAAACACCCACGGAACCGGGTGTACTTATTCCGCCGCCATCGCCGCCGGCCTGGCGAACGGAAAATCGCTGAAAGAGGCCGTGGGCAGCGCAAAAATCTACGTCACCGAAGCGATCCGCCACAGCCTGGCCATCGGTCACGGCCACGGCCCCACCAACCACTTCTACTTCCTCTCAAAAGGACAATGAAAAAAATCGGCGCCCTCCATGTGCTCACCGACACCCTCCTGCAGGACCGCTACTCGCACCTCGACCTGGCCCGCCTCGCCGCTGCCGGCGGCGCCGACACGGTCCAGTACCGCCAGAAAACCGGCACCACCCGCGACATGATCAAGACCGCAGAGGCCATGCAGAAAATCTGCACGCAGGCCGGTATCACCTTCATCGTCAACGACCGGGTTGACGTGGCCATCGCCTCGGGCGCCCACGGCGTCCACCTCGGACAGGACGACTTCCCGGTCCGGCGGGCCAGAGACCTCCTGGGCCCCGACCGGATCATCGGCGTCTCGGGCGGCAACCTCGAAGAAGCGCAGCAGGGCATCGCCGACGGGGCCGATTACATCGGCTTCGGCCCCATCTATTCCACCGGCTCCAAACCGGACGCTGGAACAGCGCAGGGCCTGGACAAACTTTCCCAAATGGTGCGCAACCTGTCCGTCCCCGTCATCGCCATCGGGGGCATCAACGCGGCGGCAGCAGCAGACGTCATCCGCGCAGGCGCCCACGGCATCGCTATCATCTCCGCCGTCTGCTGCCAAAGCGACCCCGAAGCAGCCACCCGCACCCTGATGGACCGCATCCGGTCCGTACACCTGTAAGGGCACGGCATGCCGTGCCCCCGTTCCACTCTGCACAAAACCTTGTGAATTCATTCCACGGACGCAATCAGCCGTCTCACCTTCTCCGCCCCGACCCGGGCGACCTCCCGCGCGTCTTCCCGCCAGAGAGCCGCATTGAACAACTCAAGAGATACCGGACCGGAGAAGCCCTGGGATGCCAGCATCTCCAGCATCTTTTTCAAATTCAGCATCCCATCGCCGGGATAGACCCGATCCCCATCGGTCAGCGTCTCCCTCCGGCGGTCCGTTTGCGGCGCATCGTCAATATGAAAAATGGCCACCTGCGACCCCGGCACCTTGAGAATATCCTCATCCCGCCCGCCGCCGCGGTAGATATGAAACGCATCCATCACAACCGTGGTCTCCGGATGGTTTGCCCGGTTGACAATCGCCATCAACGTATCCACGTTATTCACATGCGCCACAAAACCCAGAAATTCGAGGGCAGGCATACACCCAACCTCCTGCCCCAGTTCGATCAGCCGGCAATACCGGTCTGCCGCCCGGTTCAGATCCACCCGCCCGTGCGCGGGCCCCGCAATGATGCGGGGGGCCCCCACCGCCACACCCTGCTCCATCAGCCGTCGGGCCTCGCCGATAAGATCGGATTCGAAAACCGAATCGGTCGCATCCATCCACCCTGACAAATGCACCACGTCCGGCACCGCCAGATCGTAATCATCCAGCACCTGCCTGAGTTCCGACAACTTTCCGCCCGCCCGTTCCCACTCCGTCAGGTCTTCATTCCACAGCTCGACCGCCTTGTAACCCGCTTCGCCCGCCGCCCGGATCTTCTCCAGGATGGATGCGGGCCGAATCGTACTGGTGTTGAAACACAGCTCAAACCTGGCCATCCCGTCCCCCCGTTGCACAAATCGCCTTCAGCATGCACTGCCCGCACCTGGGTTTCGGCAGGCAGACGCGCTTGCCCAGCGCAACAATCAGCGCATGATACTCGTTGTAGAGCCCAACTTCCCCCGGCAACGCCGCCACAAACCGGCGCTGTACCTCGTGATACTCAAGCGCCCCATCCATCAGGCCCAAACGCCCGAAAACACGCCGCGTATACGCATCCACCACAAAGCTCGGTTTCTCCAGCGCATAGAGCAGGATGCAATCGGCGGTTTCCGGGCCAATCCCGTTTACCGCCAGCAGTTCCTCGCGCAAACGCCGGCCGGACACGCCTTTCATCCGGGCCACGTCCCCGCCGTACCGACCCATAAAATACGCCAGGAACGCCTTCAATCTCCTGGCTTTTACCCGAAACGTACCGGCGGGCCGGATGAGCGTTTCCAGCTTGCCGTCCGGCATATCCAGCAGGATTCGGGCATCCAGGGCCCCGGCGGCCCTGAGCCTGCCCAGCGCCTGCTCCACGTTCGTCCAGGCCGTATGCTGCGTCAATATGGCCCCCACCATCGTTTCAAACGGGGTTTCCGCAGGCCACCAGCCCTGGGGTCCGAACGCCTCCAGCAACCGGTCGAAAACCGCGCGGAACCTGTTCTGTTCAGAGGCCATAATGAACGGAAATCTAACGAATCCACAGATGAAGAGCAACCCGTATTCAATGCGAGAACGGACACGGCCAGCGAAAAGCCAAATGCTCACGCCTCCGTCCTTCCCCCGCCCGTCTCACAAAAAAAGGAAATTCCTTTTGGAATCTCCTTGCCGATACCCTTCCACCCAGCGCGGACAACGCCGCTCTGGTGACCAACGTGTCTCTGGTAAACGCTGACTAAAATCAACTTTCCTCTACATAGGGCATGAGTCGCCGTGCCAGGGCGGGATTGCGAAGCCTGCCCAGTGCCTTCTCCTTGATCTGTCGTATGCGCTCGCGGGTCAGCCCGAATTTGGAGCCAATCTGCTCCAGGGTCATCCCGTGTGTTCCATCTAAGCCGAAGTAGAGCTTGATCACCTCCCGTTCACGCTCGTCGAGGGAGTCCAGAGCCACTTCAATCTGCCTGACAAGGGAATTGCGCATCGACTGCGCATCGGGCGACTCCTGGTTCTCGTCAACCACCTGATTCATCAGACTGTTATCTTTGTCGTCCCCAAATGTGGCGTCCAGAGACCGGACATTCCGTGCCAGCCTCAACGTATCCTTCACCATTTCCACGGATACGCCCAGCTTTCTTGCAATTTCCTCTTCATCCGGCTGGTGAGAGGTCTCTCGATTGTTGATATATTTGAAGATCCGTCGCAGCAGGTCCACACGGTTTATCGGCAGGCGCACCATGCGGGGGTGTTCTGCCAGGGTGTGCTGGATGGACTGCCGGATCCACCAGACGGCATAAGAGATGAACTTGAAGCCCCGCGTCTCGTCGAACCGCTCTGCAGCCGTAACCAGCCCAAGGTTCCCGGCGCTGATCAGGTCTTCTAAGGGCATCCCCTGGTTCTGATATTTCCGGGCAATCGTAATGACAAACCTCAGATTGGCCTCCACCAGTTTCGCACGGGCCTCCATGTCGCCCTTTTTGATTCGGGACGCCAGATCAACTTCCTCCTGGGCCGAAAGAGGACGAGACGTAGACACGTCTTCCATATAAAGCCGGAGAGAGTTCTTTTCATCGTCAAAGGATGCCATTGGTCCCCACCATAGTGATCATCCCGTGCATACAAAAAACCACACCACCTTCATCTCATTAAAGCAGTGCGGTTTGTTTGCACGAGGCCCGCCCATGTGACGATTTTCCAACCGATGAATTTTTCATACTCCCAACGTTATAAAAACTACCAATTTATGCGCTCCGCGTCAAGCCCGGCGTCCCTGAAAATAAGTCGCTGTGAACGTTGAACATGCGTCTCTGCCGCCTATTTTGGTTGACACCCGTCCGTTCCTGCGCTATCTTTTCTACACGCAAAGGCCATTGCTCAGGCACCACAGGTAGCCAACCTTCAGCGGCCTCTGAACAACGTCTTGAACGAATGTCAGCCCGCTTAACAACCTGCCTTGGGTCCCTCTGGTAATGGCCCTTTCTATCTCCACGCCTTCCCGACAACCCCGGTTTCAGGTCCCGCCTCCCTCCCCACCGGATGCCAACAAAAAAGCCCCGGACGCTTCAGGGGCCGTCAATGCCCTGCTTTTCCACGCCTCGAAAGCCACAGCCGCACGAAGTGCCGCCTCCGCTCCGGTTCCGGATAATCTTCAAACGCGGTGCGATTGTGAAGCACCCATCGATTGTTGGAAAACAGCATCTGCCCGCGCTGCATGGTGAACGCCACCCGCAAATCCCGGCGCTGCAGCAGGCTTTGCAGAACATCCAGGGCCCTGACCTGATCGGGCGCCAGAGGCTCTCCCACCTTCTCGTGCCCGACCTCGATATAATAACGGATAAAACGGCAGAGCAGCTCCCGGCCGTCCCACTCAAAGACCGGAAAACGGGAAACGGGAGACTCCCCCTCTGTGCGCAACCCCCGGCGGTCAAAATAGAACGGTTGGTACAGGACCTCCAGTACATCGGCATGGTTCTTCAGCAACTCGTTATGGACCGTGTAAACACTCACAAGCTGGCTGACCCCTCCCGTTTTAGCGGCATGCACGCAGAGCAGTCCCACGTATTCGGGGACCACCTCGCTTCGCGCATTGTCCGTATGAAACGTAAGTTCGGCATTGGTAACCGCATAACGAGAGCCTTTTGTTATGTCATGCCCCTCGTCCCGCACATCGAACAGCACCCCTCCCTTCGCGCTCTGCTTATGGGGAAAACCAATAAGCTGGCCGAAAAGCCAGAAAATCAACCTCGCTTCCCGGGGCGAGTATCGCTCCATCGGCACGCCATCCACAATCGCAAATCCGCGGCCCGTCTGAAGCGCAGCAGCCACGGTCCCGGCGGCCTCCCGTAAAACAGAACAGTCGTAATCGCGCACACGCGCCTCTTCTATCGGACACGACCCGGCCTTCAGACCTTCAACCGCCTCATCCAGGACAGAAAGGCCGTCCTCCGGCAAAGAAACGGTGTATGAACGGATGTCATCAATGGTACCTTCTCGCCATGCCTGTTCGCCATCAACAATCCGATCTAACATACGAAAGTCCTTTTCTCCCGATATTCACGTCTCACGTTTCTTGTACTCCGGATTCACCAGATTTTCGGCATCCTCGCCCGTCAGCAGCCGGCGCATTTCCCACGCGGCCCGCTCCCTCAGCTCCACCAGGGACTCCGCTGAATAGAACGCCGCATGCGGAGTATGGATCACCTGCTCCATCCCGATCAGCCGGTCCCCCTCGCCCGGCGGCTCCAGGGACCGCACGTCCAGCGCAGCCCCTGCAATCCCGCCCGCCGCTAAGGCCTCAGCCAGCGCCGCTTCGTCCACCAGGTCTCCCCGGGACGTATTGATCAAACACGCCGTCGGCTTCATCCTCGCCAGGGCATCCGCATCGATCATCCCCCGTGTCTTCTCCGAGGAAGGGCAGTGGAGCGACACATAATCGGACGCCTCCAGCAGCCGGTCCATGCCCACTGCTTCCGCCCCCGCCTCTGAGGCCCGCTGCGGTGTCAACGACGGTGAAAACACCACCACCTTAAGCCCAAACGCCGCCGCCCGGGGCACCACCGCCCGGGCGGTCCGCCCGAACCCGATCAGCCCCAGCGTCTGCCCGGTCAGCCGGCGCAGCGGCAGCCCCGCCTGGATGTCCCACGTCCCCTGCCGGACCAGCCGATCAAACCGCGCCACCTTTCGGGAGAGTGCCAGCAGCAGCGCCATCGCATGCTCGGCCACATCAACCAGACAGTAATCCGGCACGTACGCCACCGGAATGCCCTGCCCGGTCGCAAACGCCACGTCGATATTGTCCAGCCCCACCCCGTAGCGCACAATCGCCTTCAGGTTGGATGACGCCTTGATCACCTGCCGCGTCGTCTGCGCCCAGCACGCCAGAATCCCGCACACCCCCTGCCCGGCCAGCCCGGCCAGCGTCTCCTCCTCCCCATCCGGCGCATCGACCACCTCCACCCCGATCTCGTCCAGAACACCCCGCTCCACCTCCAGGTCTGCCCAGGCGTAATCGGTAACCAGTACTTTTTGTGACATTCCCATCTCCTGGCTCGCTGCGGTTCGGATCATTTTTTCCGGACACTCTCGATAAATCGATCAAACGCCCCCTTCCAGTGTCCCACCGTCCCTTCCGGTCCCGTCAGCTTGAAAAAGTACGGCCCCTGTGGAGACTCCACAATCGCCGCCAGCATCCGGAAATTCGGCTTCGGCTCTCCCGCGGGCACCATAGGACCCATCGCCGCAGGCGCATACGTCCCACTCACATCGGCCGCCGTTACCCGCATTCCGGAAACCGTCTTCCTGGTCACCCGCGCCACCTCGCCGGAAGGTCTCCCGTCGGGCTGTCTGAACTGCCCGTACCACCGCTTCAGATTCGCCTCCACTGACCCTCCCTGCCCCGGCCCAAAATGGAAGACCACCAGCGAAGCGTCCTCCGGGTCTTGCCCTTGCCTGGGCAAAACGTACTGCGCCTTCCGCATCCTGGACGACGGCGGCTCAATCGTCCAACCCTCGGGTATCCGGACCGAAATCGCCCCCAGGTCCTGCACCCGCCCCTCTTTTTCTTCCTCGCACCCGATCAGACCTGCCAGACAGAAACAGCACACCGCGACAAAAACAAACCGCTTGCACATACCGACCCCCTTGGAAACTGTTTTAAAATTCCGGTGCGTTCCCCAGCGCGTCCCGCCTCCCCCACCTTCGCTGCGGGGGGAAGGGGCTTTTCCGCGCAGATCCCCTAGCCCAAAAACGCTCAAAACGTCCGCTGGGCACAACCGCCTGCTACCACCACAGGCGCAGTTCGCGGAAAAGCAGCCCCCGC
>JAAXHW010000148.1:14794-20815 GCA_012270675.1 Candidatus Latescibacterota bacterium
GGGCGGTTCGCGAACCGCCCCTACTCAACTGCAAAAGCGGCGGACAACATCGTAAAGAACCCGTGTTGCAAACACCAGGTTCTCCACCGATGTCCGCTCATCGTGTCCGTGAATCAGATTCATCTCCTCCTCCCCGGGTGCCTGTCGGTGGGGCATAAACCCGTAAACCTGCGTCCCCGGCCGCCGGGGGCAGATATGCTTCGCATCCGTCCCACCCGTTGAAATCGAAGGCACCACGACCGCCTCTGGATCGTGTTCCCCCATCACCTCAACAATCGTCTGATAAAGCGGTGAGTCGACATCCGCTTCCAGGGGCGGGCTGTACTGATCCACCTCAAAGATCACATCCTTCCCGGTAAAGGGTCTGATCTCTTCAAAAAACTGCTCACCCGTCTGTCCCGGCGCCAGCCGCCCGTCCACCCACGCCGTGGCCTCCGTGGGAATCACATTGATCTTCTGCCCCGCCTGCAGCATCGTAACCGAAGCCGTATTCCGCAGCAGCGCCCGAAGTCCGGAGATCGTCTCGCCGTCCAGTGGCAGGGCGTCCAGGGCCGCCTCGCTCCGCTCCGGATGGAGCACATCCCGCAGCAGCGCCGCCGTCTGCGCATCCTGGGTCTCAGCGATCCCCGCCAGGAACGCCCGGAGGGTCCTGGAAGGATGCATCGGCAATTCGGCCTCTCCCAGACCCGCCACCGCCCCGGACAGCCGCACCACGGCATTCTCCGCATGCGGCCTGGACCCATGCCCCGGCAACCCCTTTGCAACCATCCGAAACCGGCAGATCCCCTTCTGTCCGGTCTGACAGGCATAAAAGCGCTGCCCGCCTATGCGGAAATCCCCCCCGCCCCCCTCTGTAAGTACAAAGGGCGCCTCCACCTGCTCGGGAAACCGGTCCAGCAGCCAGCCCACCCCGTGGTCGCCCTTCCCCGCCTCCTCGTCCGCCGTCGCCGCAAAAATCAGATCCCGCCTCAGGGCAACCCCCTGCCGTGCCACCATCAGAAACACCATCAGCTCCACGGCCACCATATTCTTCATATCCAGCGCCCCCCGTCCCCACACAACCCCATCGTGCAACTCCCCGCCAAATGGAGGATGGGTCCACTTCTCCGGCTCTGCCGCCACCACATCCGTATGCCCCAGCAGCATCAGCGGCCCGGGGCCTCCCGCCAGCCGCGCCGTCACATTCCCCCGCCCCGGCACCGACTCCGTCACCTGCGGCTCGATCCCCTCCCGGCGCAGCACACCTGCCAGATAATCCGCCGCCAGAATCTCATTCCCCGGCGGATTCGTCGTATCCAGCCGGATCAGATCCTGAAGGTACCCGGTCACCTCTTCTTTTACCGCATTCCAATCGGTCCTGCTCACATACACCTCCACTGTGACAACCGGGTCCCCCACCTTCACTGCGGGAAGGGGCTTTTCCGCACGGTTCTCCATCAGCCGTCGCCTGGTGGGCAACCACAAGGGTTGCCCCTACAAATGCTGCGGGGGGGAAGGGCGAGGAGGACGATGCAACCCCCGTAATTTGAAATTTCTCAAATCTCCAAAGAGTCGTCCGTCCAGTCTTCCAGCGGCGTGAACCGTGTCGTATCCAGGTCAAACCGATAGCCGAACGGCGCATCCACAACACTGCTCGTATCGATCCGGCCGCTTCGGATATCTAAGGCGGGAAATCCCCGTTCGTGTTTGCGATACAGCGTGCCGTGGTGTGAAAGCACCTCTACCCGCAGGTCCTCGGGGTACATGCTCAACCCGGCAAAATAGTGGTGGCCATTGCGCTCGACGTGGTCAAGCCCCAAACTGAGCGCAACCGCCAGATCCTGAAAAAGCGCCACAGGTCCCACATTGGCCAGGTCTTCACTGCTCAGAATGTAGCGCCCGCCCGGATCGGTGCGCCGCCGATGCTCCAGCAAACATGCATTGGCGATTCCCTTAAAAACCCCCTTGCAATTCTTGTGGCTGGTGCCGACATAGCCGCAGTCCAACGCCTCAAGCACGCTTGAGAAGGTCGCGTCCGACTCATCGATAATCAGCGGCGGGCGATCTGGCCAGCCCTGCATCGCGGACTTCACCCCGGGGCCCAGCGACACATCCCGGTGAAGCGGCTGTTCCACAAACAGCAACCCATTCATCACAGAGGCCAGAGACGCATCCGCAAGCATGGACTCCCACAGCGCCCTGAAAGGCGCCAGCTCCGTGTACTGCTCGTTCCAATCCAGCGTAAACGCGTATCCGGAGCTTGCATGGCGCGCCATCAGATCGGCAACCTGTTTGAGCCGCTCCGCATCTCTCTCCGCATCTCCGAAAAGCTTGATCTTCAAATGCGTCAGCCCGTACGCACGCAGGCTCGCCTCCAGAGACTGGGGCAGGCCGTCGTCCAGACGTTCCTCCTCAGGAATATCGCCATCCGTCAGAGGGTCGGTCAACCCGATGGTCTGCCGTGCAATCACCGACCGATTCGGATGCGCCGGCAACAGATCGGCTGGATCGGAGCCGGCCAGTTCACCGTGAATCTCTCCCAGCCGGATGCCCGGCGTATTCTCGCGCAGTGCCCGAAAAAACGGCATCCCCTCACACCGGCAGAACGCGTCGATCACCGCCCGCTCCACCAGACTCACCCCGAACCCCCACAACAACGGGGGATAATCGGTCGCGGCCGCCCAGTCCTTCTGCCGGGTATACAGCTCCCACCACAGGTCAAACACCGTATCCGAAGGCACCATCTGCTCTACCAGCGCGCAGGCCTGCCGGATCACCGCCAGCATCTCCTCCAGGTCCTCGCCAAACGACGTCTCAGCGTATTTGGTAAACCACTTGGGCGGCAACCCATCCGACGAGTGCCCCACGGCTGTCCGGCCGTCCACGTCCACCTGCGCCCGCAAAAACAGATGCGGCAGCGCAACCAGGGACGCGATCCCGTACCTGAACGGCATCCGGGTACTCATATTCAGCACGTTCAGATCAATCTGTTGTACGGAAATGGCCATAGGGAATCCTTATCTTCCAGACCGGGCGCACCCATCAGACACTCAGCACCTCCTTCAACCGCCGGGCAACAATCTCCTCCTCGCCCGGCATCAGCGTCATCGGATCCACAACAACACCCTTCGGTCCCCCACGGATCACCACCGACGGCTCCCCCTCACCCATGGCCCGAACCACCTCCTGCGCCCGTGCTTTCCCCTCCAGGTCCACATAGGCCCGGGGCGCAAAATCGGGCGCAGCCTGCTGGCCCTCCCTTAAAATGTAGGCCCGAACGCCCGGAATACCCTCCAGCGCCTCCACCACACAGCTTGCCTGCCGTTCCCATGTGAGCCGGTCCTCTTCATCCTTCCCCTGCAGGAACCGGTCCACCGCCGCCAGCAACCCCAAAATCTCCTCCTTGCCCACCTTCATCCCCCGCCCGATGGCGCTGTAGGGGCTCGCGTTCAGAGCCACCGCCTCCACAAACGCCTTTTTCCCCAGCACCAGGCCGCTGTTCTGCGGGCCCCGTATCCCCTTCCCCCCGCTGAAAACCACCAGACTCACCCCCATCCCCACAATCTCGGTCAGATTCGACCGGGGCGGGAGCTGCGCCGCCGCATCCACGATCACCGGCACCCCGCGTACCTCTGCTCCGGCAACCACTGCCCGCAGCTGCTCCTTGCTCTGCGTGCCTAAAAAGTGGACCACGGCTGCGGTTTTCTCCCCGATACCGCCGACAATATCTTCAGCGGTCACGTCGGTCTTACTCCCCACCCGGACCAGCTTTCCCCCGCACACCTCGATCCCCTGGTGGATATACGTATGCGTATCGACCATACTGATCACAAACTCGTTCTTCCACCCCCCGGTGTGCGGCAGACTTCCGACCCGCTCCACGTCTCTTCCCGTCAGACAGGCCGCTGCCGACAGCTGCACGCCGCTGGCCGCCCCGCAGGAAACAAACGCAGCCTCCACGCCAATCCGGCGCGCCAGGTACTCTCCTGCCTTCACATTCAGGTCGTTCAGGTCGACAAACGCCCCTGCCGCCTCTCGCATCGCCTCCAGCACCTCCGGTGGCATCAGGCTTCCCCCCAGCGTTGTGACCGTCCCGCTTGCATTGATAAAAGGCTGCACACCCACATCCTGATACGTCACCATAATACGCCTCCTTCACAGCACCCGTACCGTTGTTTGCGTCTCTCCAGCCTCCACCGCAGCCAGAGAAACCCCCAGGCTTTTCACCGCATCGCCATAGGACGAACGAATCTCCGATGCGTCTCCCCTGCGCACGGCCTCCACGAAAACTTCGTCGATACCGGGGCCGGGCGCTGTCTGCTCTCGCGCCTCACCCTGCTCGGTAATCCTCACCCGCCCTCCAGACCACCTGATCAGACACCGTCCGTAAAGAATATCCAGAACATTGGCATTCGACCAGTCCGAGGAGTCGTACGCCCACGTCGTCGTCAGCGTTCCCAGCGCCCCGTTTTCAAACTCGAACAGAACCGTGTGAACGTCCGGACAATCGATCGCGTGGAGCTGTCGGGACGCGTGCCGCGCCGTCACCTCGACCACCTCTCCCACCAGAAAGCGCATGAGATCGATTGTATGGGTGGCCTGCTCTACCAGCTGTCCGCCCGACTTCGCGAACTGCCGCAGCCAGGCGCTGGCATCCCCCCGGCCACTTCCGCTCCAGTACTTCCCTACCACCATCGAAATCGTCTCTCCCTCAAGCGCTTTCCGGACGATGTCCGCGGCCCCGGAATACCGGAGCTGGTACCCCACGCAGGTCATCACCCCCGCCTGCTGCACCGCTGCTTCCACCTTTCGGGCCGTCTCCATATCCCGCGCCACCGGCTTCTCCACCAGAAACGGCAGCCCCCGGTCGATCACGGCCAGCTCCGGTTCTCCATGGGCAAATACCGGAATACTCAGGTACACGGCGTCCAGGTCATCCCGCTCCAGCATCCGCCGAAAATCAGTATAAGCCACGCCCCCCGTCAACGCTGCTGCCTGCTGCGCCAGTTCCTCCACCAGGTCGCACACCCCGACAATCCGCGCTCCCTCCAGCGCCAACAGCCGCCTCATATGCCCGCGCGCGTTCCCCCCGCATCCCACAAACCCGATCTTAACCTCGTCCATCTTTTCTCCTTTCGTGTCTCGACTTCAAGATAAATCCCGGCGCTCTGCAGGTCAATCCAAATCCACGCTTATTTTCCAGGCAGCAGCTTCTCAATACGGAAACGTCTCACCCTCCGGCGCCTTCGACAGCTCCGCCAGAAACCGCCCCATCCCTTCAATCGCCGATTCGATCACCCGCTCTCCCTTCTCGGCCGAGGCCCTTGTGGCGTCCCCCCCGGCCGATGTGGGCAGGTAGAGGTGCCAGGGCCGCACGAACTCCGCCTTGAACTCCGTCAACACCTCCACACCGGGCTGCATCCGGGGATTGTCCCCGACCTTCTGCCTGCGCACCAGATCGGACCGCAGATACAGCATCTGGGAGGTCTCCTCTTCTCCGGCGTGGTCGCTCCGGTTCTCCCAGACGCTCCGGGCCTCTGCAGAGGCGCATCCCGTTGCGGAGATCAGACAGACAAAAGCCCCGTCACGCGCGGCCAGGTCGCGCTGCACAGCGCGGATCACATCCAGATTGCCGCCGTGTCCGTTCACCAGAACCACCCGCAGAATCCCTTCCGTCTCGCACATCTCCACCAGATCTTTCAACAACGCCATAAACGTCGACACCTGCATCCGACAGGCAAACGGAAACGCCCGAAAATTGTTGTTCAGACTGATCCGAAGCGGCGGCAGGCACAGCACACGCCCCCCCAGCCTGTTCGACTCCCGCGTCCCCCCATAGCTGGTTGCCTCCACCTGAAAACTGTCGGTCCCGTAAGGCAGCGCCGGCCCGTGCGGCTCGGTCGACCCGATCGGAATCACGCAGACGTTCGCATCCAACGCCCGCACCTCTTCAATCGTCATCTCCTCTAAAATACCCGAATAGATTTCCGCCATCTCAACATCCTCCTGATCAAATCCAGAGGCTCGGACAAATTACAAGCC
>JAAXHW010000149.1 GCA_012270675.1 Candidatus Latescibacterota bacterium
ATACGTATTTGTGAGAACGACCACTAAATGTCTCCAAGAGCGAGTATCTCGCCATCATGGGACCATCCGGATCGGGCAAATCCACGCTCCTCAACATCCTCGGCTGTCTCGATACCCCCACGTTGGGACGCTATGAACTGGACGGCGAACAGGTCAATGCTCTGAACCACGATGCGCTGGCTGAGATCCGCAACCGGAAGATCGGGTTTGTATTCCAGACCTTTAATCTGCTCAACCGGGCTTCAGCACTTCAGAACGTGGAACTCCCCCTCATCTATGCAGGGCTCTCCAGAAGGAAACGCCGCGAACAAGCAAAGGCAACACTCGAAATGGTGGGCCTGGCAGATCGCATGCAGCATCGGCCCAACGAACTTTCAGGTGGACAGCAGCAACGCGTGGCCATTGCCCGAGCACTGGCGAACAACCCCTCAATCATCCTCGCGGACGAGCCTACGGGCAATCTGGACTCGAAAACAGGAGAAGAGATTATAGAAATCCTTTCGGATCTTCACACTCAGGGGCACACGATCCTCCTGGTAACACACCAGGAAGATATCGCCAGACACACGCAACGGATTGTGCGCCTTCGGGATGGCCGTGTGGAAAGTGACAAAACGGTCAGAACGTAAATGTCCCTACAATCCGCTGAAACCGGCTGAACAGGGCCCCGCTGCTGAATGCAAAGGAGAAGGCCCGGCGGAACGCCCGCCGGGCCTTACGCATTCCCCCGCCGGGGTTCTCTGAATCTGAACAGGAGGATGCCCGCGGCGACGGCGACGTTGAGGGAGTTGACGCCTTTGGCCATGGGGATGGTGAGGGTGCTGTCTACCAGGGTGCTGAGGGCGGGGTCGACGCCGAAGGTTTCGTTGCCCAGGAGGAGGGCGAAGCGGTCCGGGCGGCCGACTTTGTAGAAAGGGGCGCCTTCGAGGTGCGCGGAAAGCACCCTGACGCTGCGGGCGTGGAGGTGCTGAATGAGGGAGGAGAGGTCTGCGTTGCGGAAGACGGGCAGGCGGAAGATGGCGCCCCGGGAGGCGCGGACGACCTTGGGGTTGTAGAGTTCGACAGAGCCTTTGGAGAGGAAGAGAGCGCCCACGCCGGCGGCTTCGGCAGTGCGCTGGATGAGGCCCAGGTTGCCGGGGTCGCGGATGCGGTCGAGGAGGAGAAGGGCGTTTGCGTCCAGGGCGCGGTCCCGGTCCCAGCCGGGCATGCGCACGACGCCCAGGACGCCTTCGGGCTGCCGGGTCTCGCCCATGTGCTTGAGGGCGCGGCGGTCGGTCTGCTGGATCAAGATGTTGCGCGCTGCTGCTGTCTGGAAGATCTGTTTCAGGCGGTCGTCCGTTTTCAGGGCCTCCCGGTCGAAGACGAGCTGCTCCACCGGGGCGCCGGAGGTGAGGGCCTCCTGGATGAGGCGAATGCCTTCGACCAGGAATTTTTGCCCGGCCTCCCGTGCCTTGCGGTGTTTGAGGGCGGTAATTTTTCGGGCATTTTTGACGGGCATGAGAGAAGCCATGTTCCGAGGGGCACGGCTGCGGTGCCCCTACTCGTCGGGCTGGTCGGTGGTTTCCCGGTGGGCAATGGATTCCTTCAGAGCGTGGAGTTCGGTCCAGATGTCCCGCTCGCGGCGGGCGAGGCCGATGAAGTAGACCAGGATGGCCGCCCAGATGACGGCGTAGGCGGCGGCCAGGTATTCGAGGTATTGCATGGGGCCTCCAGAGTTGATCAAAGGGTCGAGCGGCGACCGGCCAGGTTGTTTCGGTCCAGGATTTCGGCTTTGAGGGATTCGAGTTCGTGCCGGGCGAATTCGAGCGAGACGCGTTTGGCCAGAATGGCGGTGAAGAGCACCAGGAAGGTGGCTGTGCAAAAGAGGAAAACGGCCAGCATGTCGGGGGGCAGCCCGATTTTTTCGGCCCGGATGACCTGGGGGTGGTGGGTGCGCCAGAGCCGGGTTGAGTAGTGGATGAAGGGGACGTCCAGGAACCCGACGATGCCCAGGACGGCCCGGAATCTGGCGCTTTTCAGGGCGTCATCGCTGTAGCTTTTGAGCATCATGTAGGCCACGAAGATCAGCCAGAGGACCAGGGTGAGGGTCAGCTGTGCATCCCAGACCCACCAGGTGCCCCAGACCGGTTTGGCCCACAGGGGCCCCGAGAGCAGGACCAGGGTGCAGAAGAGGAGGCCGACCTCGGCGGAGCAGGAGGCCCAGATGTCCCAGCGTTTGTCTTTGCGCCAGAGGTAGAGGATGCTGAAGAGGAAGACGAGCGTGAAGCCGGCATACATCGCAAAGGCCGAGGGCACGTGGAAGTACATAATTTTCTGGGCCAGGCCCATCTGTTTTTCCACACTGGCGTAGACCAGGGCCATGTAGGGGGCGACGAGCATGCCGATGAGGGCCAGGACGCCCAGAGCCGGGGACCAGAGGTAGGGGCGTTTCTCCATCTGTACTTATTCCTCCACCACGTAGTCAAACAGGAGCAGACAGGCCGTGACGAAGAGGACCGCAAATGCAGCGCCGAGTTTGAGCCAGTTTGCGATTGCCGAGAGGGGCTCGCCCGCCAGCACGGCCCGAAAGGATTCGACAGCTGCGAGGAGGACGGGGACGAGTATGGGGAGGGTGAGCATGGGCAGGAGCGCCTCTTTGAGCCGGGTGTTGATGGACATGGCGGCAAAGAGGGTGCCCACGGCCGCGAATCCAACCGTGCCTAGGAAGAGCGGCAGCAGGAGCCGGGGCAGGTGCTCCCAGACGGCGATGTTGAGGAAGACGACGAGCAGGGGAAGGATCAGAGCCTCCACAACGGCCATGGTGAGCAGGTTGGCCAGGACCTTGCCCAGGTAGATCGCCCCCCGGTCGGCCGGGGAGAGGAGCAGGCCCATGAGACAGTCGTTTTCTCGCTCCATCGTAAAGGAGCGGGTAAGACCGAGCAGCCCGGCGAAGGTGACGGCGATCCAGAAGATGCCGGGGGCCGCGGATTGCATGGCGGACGAGCCGGGCTTGAGGGCGAAGTTGAAGACAAGCACCACCAGAAAGGCGAAGAAGCACATGGCAGACAGGCGCTCTTTGGTGCGGACTTCGGTCTTCAGGTCTTTCCAGAGAACGGCGGCGGCCTGGTAAAAAAAGACAGACATGGCGTTATGGTTTTTCAATCTGCAATTATTCGGGTCCCTGTACCGTCTGTTCGTAGCGCGTTTCCAGTTCCTCCGGCGACAGGTCGGCGGTGTTGCCCTGCACCCCGATTCGGCCGTGGTTCAGGATCACGAACCGGTCGGACAGGGCCGCTCCCTGCTGGAGGTCGTGGGTGACCAGGACGATGGTCCGGCCCTCCCGGCGCAGGTTCTGGAGCATCCGGCCGAGCATGGACCGCGCGGAGGTGTCCAGGCCGGTAAAGGGCTCGTCGAGCAGGAGGATGGCGGGGCGGTGAAGGTTGCACCGCGCAATGGCCAGGCGCTGTTTCATCCCCCGCGAGAATCCCCTGATCCGGTCGGTTTGACGGTCCCGAAGGCCGACGGCGTCCAGGGCTGCGTCGATGCGGTCGTGCAGATTTTTCAGGCCGTACAGGCGACCGTAGAAGATGAGGTTTTCCCGTGCGGTCAGGTCCTCGTAGAGGAGGGTCTGATGGGAAATGAAGCCGATGCCCGACCGTGCTTTTTCCGGGTCCTGGCGGGTGTCGATACCCCAAACGGTGATCCGCCCCCCGGTCGGTTTGTCCAGGGCTGCGATAAGCCGCAGGAGGGTGGTTTTGCCCGCCCCGTTGGGGCCGAAGAGGGCGAGCGAGGTTCCCTCCGGGACGTTCAGGTCAATGCCCTGAAGGGCGGTGAGGTGCCCAAAGCGTTTGGTGACCCCCCGCAGCGCAATAGCCGGTGTGGTTGTCTCCACGGCGAGCTAAGCCCCTGTGCTGTCAAGGGCCCGGGTGAGGCGGACGATTTCCGCCTTGAGGGCGTTTCGACGGGCCCGATAGTCGGCTTCCGGGAGTTCGCCGTCGGCAAAGCGGTCGTCCAGGTCGGCGATCTGTTCCAGCATCGCAGTCCGGCGAACCTCCAGACCCGTGCCACCCTGCCCGGAGCGGTCAGTGGGAATTTCCGCCTTTTGCCGGGGGCGGAAGAAGACGGCTAAGAGGGCGAAGGCGACCGCGAGTGCGCCGGTCCCCCATATAAGCGTCTCCCGCGAGATCCATTCTCCCGGGAGCGCAGGCGATCCGATCTGAAGCACAATCCGGTCGCCCGGTTTCAGGGCGGTTGCGGAGAGCCTCCGGAAATTTCGTCCGTCGGAAACCGAGGCTTCGCCCAGGTCCTGGAGGGAAGATTCGGAGATGGGGGTGTCGGACGGGGCGACCAGGATGTCCACGGAACCGGTGGGGTAGCGGATCTCCTGCACCAGGCGTTGCGTCACCGGCATCGGGTGGACAAACATGAGATGGCTTCCACCGGGCTGTACGGGACGGGGGTCAATCAGGATCGGGCCGTGGGTGTGCAGGTTCTGCGATCCTCTGGTGATGTCGGTAACCCCCTCGGGCAGGGGGACTTCCAGGCCGTGGCCGTTGCCGGAGACGTAGGTGCGGTCCCCGTTGTTTTGCACGATGAGAATCTGGGAAACTTCACCTGCTGCCGCGTCAACGATTATGTGGTGCGAGGCGAGGGCGATGGCGGTGTCGGCACCGGTGGTTTCGTAGACGGAGATTTCGACCGACTCGCCGCTTCCACCGTCCACGGGATGGAGATAATCCACGCTGGCATAGGCGGCCGAGAGGATGAGATGCTCATCCCCGGCAGGGCGCGGCGCGTCGAAGCGGAACCGCCCGTCTGCGTCGGTGGTGTCTTGAGCGGTGACGGCGGTTTGGGCGCCGTGCCGGATGAGGGTGACGGGGCAGTCGGGTACGGGGCGCGACAGGGTGCGGTTGAAGACGCGGCCTGGAATAGATGCGGCAGCGGCAGGGGACGAGAAAGCGAGCGTGAGGGCGGCCAGGGGAACGAGCGTACAGGAGGTTCGGAGGGGGGATCTGCGGGCGCGCATGGACCTTATCCGCGGTTGAGGGATGTGCCGCACAGGGGGCAGAACCGGGCATTGCCGGGGGGAATGGTTTTGCAGTTCGGACAGGCAGCTTTTTTGCCTTTTTGGGAGCGCCGGAGGGCCGCGATTTCCTGCTCAATGCGGTCTTCGACGGCCTCTGCCCGGCCGTTCGTCCCGTCGATGGCTTTCAGGAGTTCGACGGCCTGAGATTCGTAACGCGCCCGGGTCTGGCGGTAGTCGTCCTCTTCCACTTTGCCCATACGATAGTCAAAGTCGAGTTCCTGGATGGATTCGTAGAGGGTCTCCCGGTCTTCCAGGAGTTGGCGGCGACGGTTTTCCTTACGGGAGGCCCGGTCGATTTCTCCCCGGGCCGCGAAGAGGGGACGGAAAACGAAGATGAGCACGACCACTGCGAACAGGATATAGGCGGCGGCAATCACGTTTCACGTTCCTTAAGTTCGCGTTCCAGTTTCGCCCGGTAGGCGTCGTCTACCCCGGCTTCCGACGGCTGCACCGGTTGTTTCCCCTGAGACCAGTTTCGGATGACGGTCCAGACCAGGAGGGTGCCCAGGGCCAGGACGAGGAAGGGCATGACCCAGGCGGTGAGATTGAAGCCCTCTGCGGGGGGGCTGGAAAGCGCCTCCTGGCCGAACGCTTTGACAAATTCGGCGACGATGGTCTGTTTGTCCTGGCCTGCTTTCAGGGCGTCGGCAATGCGGATGCGGTTTTTGTCCGCCCAGCCACAGGCGCATTCGTGCAGGGGACGGCGCGGACAGGAGCCGCAGAGGCAAGCCAGTTCCCTGGCAACGTCTTTGACCTGAGCGTCGGTGACTTCGGCGGCTGCCGGGGCAATGGCAAAGGACAGGCAAAGCGCGAGGCGCAGGGTACAGAGGGCAGAATGGACGATGGACGACAAAACGGACGACAGACCACAGGCGATGGACGACGGCTGCAACCGGATGGCTTCAGGGGCTTGACCCTGGTCCGTGGTCTGCGGTCTTTTCATGCGGTGGCCTCCTGTCGCGTTTCCTCGTGTATGCCGCTGATACGCCCGCGCCGGAGTTTCTCACGTCTGTCGGGCCACATGGCAACGATCGTTCCGAGGGTAAGCACCCAGGCCCCGATCCAGACCCACATGACGAGGGGGTTGACGTAGGCCCGGAAGAAGGCTGTGCCCTCCTGGTTCTGGCCTTCGTAGAGGACGTAGAGGTCCTCGCGGGGGGTGGACCGGATGGCGACTTCGGTGGTGCGCTGCTGGTCCTGGCGTTTGTAGTAGACGTGTTGCTCGGGCCACATGGTGCCCAGGCGCCTGTTGTTGCGGTAGACGCCCAGCTGGGTCTGGACGACGACGGTGAGCGGGTTCTGGCTTTCCGAGGTGCCTTCGTAGACAAGCCGGTAGGTCCCCACGTCCATGGATTCCCCGTATTTCAGCGCGGCTTCGGTTTCTTTGTTGAAGGCGTTTCCGGTGAATCCGATGAAGAGGAGGACGACGCCGAAGTGGACGATGTAGCCGCCATATCGGCGCCGGTTGCGTCCGGCGAGGGTGCACAGGGCCGTGAGATAGGACTCTCCCGAGCTGCTGCGCCGGGCCCGGGCGCCGCGGTGGAACTCGGTGATAATGGTGCCAACCACAAAGCCGCACAATGTGAAGGAGATCAGGGCGTAGACGTCGCGCACCCCAAGGACAAAGGCCGTGACCCCGCAGAGGAGACCGAAGATGCTGGACGCGGTAAAGTGCCGTTTGAGGCTCTTGCCCGAGGTCTTCCGCCAGGCCAGGAGGGGGCCGATGCCTGTAAGGGCGAGGAGCAGCAGGCCGATGGGGACCATGACGGTGTTGAAGAAGGGGGGGCCGACGGTGATTTTGGAGCCGGTGACGGCCTCGGAGATCACGGGGAACATGACGCCCCAGAAGATGGCGAAGGTGGCGGTGAGGAAGAGCAGGTTGTTGAGCAGAAAGCCCCCTTCGCGTGAGATGGGAGATTCGTATTCGTTGCGGCTTTTGAGCAGGCCCAACCGGGTCTTCAGGAAGTAGGTGGAAAAGAGGATGATGGCAACGACGAACCCGAAAAACACCGGCCCGGTAGGGGACTGGGCGAAGGCGTGGACCGAGGAGACGACGCCACTGCGGGTCAAAAACGTGCCGTAGATGCAGAGGGTGAAGGTGAGGATGATGAGGACCATGTTCCAGACTTTGAGCATGCCCTTCTTTTCCTGGATCATGACCGAGTGGAGGAAGGCGGTGCCGGTGAGCCAGGGGAGGAGGGCTGCGTTTTCCACCGGGTCCCAGCCCCAGTA
>JAAXHW010000150.1 GCA_012270675.1 Candidatus Latescibacterota bacterium
CGGAATACCGGTCTGTGTGCCACCCCAGAATGCCGTCCCCGTTGTGGTCGCTCATATTTGCAAGCATCCGGTCGAAGTGGTCCACGACCTTGTCCAGCCACCGCGTGTCCCCGGTCACCCGGTACATTTTGATGTAGGCGTTCAGGTAGCGACTCTCCCCCCAGGCCAGCGTGGCGGAACTTGCATGTTCCGAATACCCTTTTCCCTCGTTTCGAGACGCGTCAAAGCTGGTGAACTGCGCGATCAGAGCCTCCCGGTCAAACACCTGTGCGTTTGCCGTCTGTCCGGAGAGGAGCAGCGAGAAGCAAACTACCGTAACCAGGCCGAATGCAGCGCTCTGTTTCATCGAAACCCCCGCGGTGAATTATTGCAGTTTACCCCGGCCAAGAATGTCCCAGACGACTTCGACGCGGTCGTTCCGGATGCCGTGGATGCGGTCGTGCAGGCATACGGTCAGGTCGCTGTAGCCCGAGATCAGTTCGATCTTTTCCCCGATCTGCAGCGAGGCACCGGGGCCTTCCAGCCTCAGGTATCCGTGTTCGGCCGAGAGGCCGGTGACCGTGACGCCTGCTTTTTCCATGACCCGGGGCAGGCTGTATTCCGCGTTCGTGGTTTTCCGTCCCGCGTCGATGAAGGCACGGTCGGGGGCGGGGTGGCTGACGACGGTGGTGAGGACGCTCAGGGCGTGTTCAAGCCCTTCGACGTACATCCCACCGCTGTACAGGGTGTCCATCATGATGCCGCCGCCCGCCTGGATTTCGGTGAGGCCCGGGCAGGCAGGGGTAAAAGCAAGGGTGCCGGTGCCCCCGGCGCTGACGATGCCGACCTCCAGGCCGGAGGCTTCAAGTTGGGCCCGGGTTTCCGCGAGGAGGCCGATGGCTTCGGCGCAGGCGGGTTTTTTTTCGTTGTCGGGAAGCATCATGGCATGCCCTTCATAGCCCATGATTCCGGCGAAGCGTACGCCGGGGGCGGCGTGGGCCTGATGGCCCAGTTCCAGGGCGGGCCTGCCGGGCTGCACCCCGCAGCGGCGCATGCCGATGTCGATCTCAACGAGCACCCGGACATCCACGCCCACCGCCCGGGCGGCCTCGGAAATGGCCTGGATGTGGATGGGATGGTCCACGGCGACCATGACATCGGCGTGCCGCTGCAGGTGGGCCAGACGGGCGATTTTGAGGTCTCCCACGACCTGGTTGGCAATCAGGATGTCCCGGATGCCCGCTGCGGCCATGATTTCAGCCTCTCCCAGTTTGGCACAGGTGATCCCGATGGCTCCGGCACTGAGCAGTTTGTGCGCAATCGCAGGGGTTTTGTTGCCTTTGATGTGGGGCCGCCAGGCAATTCCGCATTCGCGGCAGCGGGAGACAATGCGGGCGATGTTGGCTTCCAGGCGGTCGAGGTCGAGCAGCAGCGCCGGGGTGTCCAGTGCCCATTTTTCCATGCCAACGGGGGAATGAGACATTCACGGGCTCCATAGCAGGGGCACGGCAGGCCGTGCCCCCGGGGGTCTTATTGATAGTCGAAGGCCGACGGGTCATAGAGCCGGCCGGCTTTGATGGTGGAGACGGGATCGAGTTTTTGTTCGCCCTGACGGGTCTGGTTTTTCGAGTCGGTGAAGGTGAAGCACCCGGTGCTGAGTTTGAGAATGGCCAGGTCGGCCAGGGCGCCCGGCCGGAGGGTGCCGATTTCGCCCAGCATGCCCATGGCCCAGGCAGGCGCGGCGGTGACCTTTTCAAGGGCATCGTCCAGCGAGAGGCCCATGAGGAGGAATTTGGAGACGCAGGTGAGCAGGTTGTAGACGGGGCCGTGCAGGTTGTAGGTATGGAGGTCGCTGGAGATGGTGCCGGGTGGCGCCTCCTGTGCAAGTGCGGCTTCGGCAACGTCGAAGGCGAAGCTCCCGGCGCCGTGTCCCACATCCAGGAGGATGCCCTCTTCAACGGCTTTTCGGGCCTCGGGGCGGAGGGTGCCGCTGTCGTCCAGGATGCCGGTGTCGCTTTTGTGGAAGCAGTGGGTGAGGATGTCTCCGGAACGCATCCGGCCGAGCATGTCCGCCAGGCTCAAGGGGCTGGCGTTGGGGTGGAGCATCAGGGGCAGGCCGGTGGCCTCGCAGACCTCACGCGCCCGCTTAAGGCCTTCCGCTCCATTTTCTCCCACGAGATTCCCGGTCATCCGGATTTTGACGCCGACGATGTCGTCCTTGTAGGTCTCACACATCCGGACGGCGCGGTTGACGTCGGCATAGCGGAGATCGGTGAGCTCCCCGATGTCTGCGGATAACATGCCCTGAGAGGAGAGATGCAGGAAGGCCCTGATCCGTGTGGTGCTCACGTCGATAACGTATTTCTTGAACCCGGGAAAGGTATCCGCCCCCGCCGAACCGGCGTCGAAGGCGGTTGTGACCCCCTGGGCCACACAGGTTGAATCGGGTTCGATGCCGTAGTGTGAGACGCCCCACCAGACGTGGACGTGGAGGTCGATCAGTCCCGGCGTGACCAGCTTGCCCGAGGCATCGATGACGGTCTGTGCCTCTTCTTCGAAGATTTCGTCCGCCACAGCGGCGATGCGGTCTCCAGCGATGGCGATGTCCCGCACGGCGTGCAGGCCCTGAGCGGGATCGATGAGGGTGCCGCCCCGGATGAGGAGGTCGTATTGGGGTTGCATTGCAGCCTGGCTCCTGTGAAAAAAATTTCGAATCTGCCCCTGTGGAAGGCCCTGGCGCCCTGCTGGGGGTACGATCGGTGCAGGGCCCTGGCGCATGGTGCTTCTGAGGTCACGTTTTGCAGGAAGGGCTGTGCGCAAAGCATGTAAAAAAAGAGGTGGAAGCAAGCGTTCGGCCTGCCCCCACCCGATGGTTTTCTCCCTATCCGAGACGATTGGCTAACGCCTGTCTGCCCGTCTCCGGCCCCTGTTCTCCGGTTCGATTTCCTCAGTCCAGGTTCGGGTTGCTCTCTTTCCACCGGGAGAGGGGGGGCAGGATGCCGTCGGCAACGATCTGGTCGCGGAGGGCGACCAGGTGGTTGTAAGAGTCCCTGAGGGCCTGGAGGTCTTCAGGGGTTCCCCCGGGCATGCTCCAGGAGACGCCCTCTGAGGAGAGGGTTGTCGGCATAGCCATCATGATGTGGTTGAATCCCTCTCCGTTTACGTAGGCCCCGCACGGCCATTCGTAGGGCTGTCCGAGCACGCCACGGAGCATGAAGACGCTCTGCTGGGCAGGCGACTGGAAGGAGGACCGGCCGCGAAGCCCGATAATCCTGGCGCCTCCCCCGCGCACCCGGTCCTGGATGTCTGTCCACTCATCGGGGGTCATGCCGATGCTATTGGCGGTTCTTCCGTTCAGGATTTCTTCCAGGGGGACGCCGTCTACCTGCGTGCCGCTTTTGAAGACGGCCATCTGTTCCCCGTGCCCGCCGTAGGTTTTGCAGCCGGTGACCCGGTCCTGGCGGACGTTGAAGTGCTGGGCAAGGGCCGATTGCAAACGGGTGCTGTCCAGGCCGGCCAGGGTAGAGACTCTGCCCGGCGGCAACCCGGAGTGGACCAGGGCTATGAGGCCGGTGATGTCGGCGGGGTTGAAGATGACCAGGAGAAATTTGCATTTCGGGCAGTGCTGCTTGATGTCGCGTCCAAGCTGCCGGGCGATGCGGGCGTTGTCCCGGGTGAGGTCTTCCCGCGTCATCCCCTCTTTTCTGGGCGCACCGCCGGAGGTGATAATGTAGGCCGCGTCCGTGAGGGCCTCTCCGGCTTCGGCGGTCCAGGTAACGTCGGCCTTGGGAAAGGCACAGTGGTAGATCTCCTCAGCCGCTCCCTCCAGCCCCTTTTCAAAGGGGTCGTACATGGCGATGCGGTTTGCGGTTCCGGAGGCGAGCAGGGTCTGGACGAGGTTGGAGCCGATGGCGCCGGCTGCCCCCAGGACCGCTACTTTTTCGTCCGTCAGGTACACAGGATGCTCCGTTCTGCCCATGTCAGGACCCCTGATTCTGCAGGCTCTGGTACATCGCACCGGCTTCGTTGGCCTTGCGCACAAGCTCCTTTGCCTCCGCGCCTGAAGTCGTATTTGACTTTGCCGCGTACACGCTCGCGAGCGCTGCCCAGGCCTTCGCGTTCCCCGGCGTCAGGTCCACCACTTTCTCGAAGGATGCAATGGCGCTGTCAAAGTCCTCCAGTTGGTTGTGAATGAGCCCCAGCTGGTACCAGGCGTCGGTATCGGTGGGCGTGACTTCTACGGTTTTCTGGAACAGGGCGATTGCCCTGTCGTGCTGTTCGAGGGCTTTGTATGCCGCGGCCAGGTTGAAGATGACTGCGGCGTTGTCCGGCTGTTGGGCCACAACCTTCTCCATCAGTTCGGCCGCCCGGGCATAATCGCCACCCATCAGGTAGATCTGCCCTGCCATGCTCAGGACCTCGAGCTTGTCAGGGTCGATCTTCAAGGCCTTTTCAGCGGCTTCAAGTGCGCCTTCCGGATTGCCCATGCGTTGCTCCGTGAGGGCCAGTTTTTCCAGGGCGTTCAGGTCTTCCGGGTTCAGTTCATGGGATTTGAGGAGGGTCTGTTTCGCACTTTCGAGCTCATTGATGTTCAGGTAGGCGATTCCCAGGTTGTACCGGACCATGGCGTCGGTGCTGTCCAGTGCGATGGCTTTGAGGTAGGCTTCAATCCCGGCCTCGTGCTGTCCCATGTTCAGGTAGCACAGGCCGATGCCCTTATAGGTGTCCGCCCGTTCGGGCATGATCGTTTCGGCGAGTTGAAATTCCTCGATCGCCCCGCTGAAGTCCTGGGCCCTCATCGCGTTTATGCCGGTGTTGAATTTGCGTGTCCACCAGCTGTCCAGCATCTGTTGCATGTCTTTTTTGTATTTTTCGCCCTTCTTTAACGCGCGAACCTTGTCAAACTGCTGGACCATTTCTTCGATGAGGCCCCTGTTGGAGTAGAGAAAGCCAAGCCAGTACTGGGATTCCACATCTTCGGGATTGCCTTCTACGGCGATTTCGAACTGCGCAATGGCCTTGTCGAACAGCCGGAGTTTCATATAGGATTTGCCCGATCGTTTGGCAACGGCGGCGTCGCCTTTGGACACTTTCCTTTTCTTTTCCTGAGCGACGGCGGTGTGCGGGCCCACGCTCAGCGCCCCCAGGGCAACAATTAGCAGTATGACGGTAACACCCGGCCACCGGACCGATCGATGGGATAAAACAGGTCTCATCACACGCACTCCTTTCCATTATAAATTCTAATTCTTATAGATTGGTTCCCAAAGAGATGGTGTCAATATAGTTCGCCGGGTGGTTTCTGTCAAGCCTCAAACCCCATGTTGCAAGCCCTTTCCGCGGTCCACCACAAGCCCTCTGTGTTTAGACTTTCCACAGATGGGATGGTTCCACCCGGAAGCCTGTCTATTCCCGTTCCGAGCTCAGGACACCGCCCCGGGCCCAGTGGTCGCGGGCCACTTCTTCGATAACGACCATGGTGCCTTCGGGCTTGGCGTTGCAGATGGTGGCCATGGCGTCTGTGATGGTTTTCACCAGTTCTCTTTTCTGGTCTGCGGTGCGGCCTTTGAGCATTTTGACGGTGATGAAGGGCATGGGTGCCTCCTTGCCTGGCAGGATTGATGGGCACGGCATGCCGTGCCCATACGGTGTTTTTACATTGCTTCGTCAAAGATGATGAGGGTTTTGATGGAGTCCTTCGCCTCTGCCACGGTGTTGAAGCCGGCGACGGCCTCTTCGAGGGGGAAGCGGTGGGTGACGAGTTTTTCTGCGGTGACGACGCCCAGTGCGATGATGTCCAGGGCTTCCCGGGTGTCGGGAGGGCCGCAGGAGTAGCTGGTGATGAGCGTGATGTCTCTGGTGTAGAAGTCGTAGGGGCTGATCTGAAGGGTCTGGCCGGGTTCGGTTGGGGTGAAGAGGAGCAGGGTGCCGCCTGTGCCGGTACAGGCGAGGCCCGACTGGATGGCGGGGAGGGTGCCGGGGCCGACCACGACGAGGTCGGCCATTTCATTTTCCGTAGCATCAGCCACAGATTCGGCCAGGTCTTCCCGGGAGACGTCTACGGCCATATCGGCGCCCAGGTCGGAGGCAACCCGCAGGCGGTAGGGGACCATGTCGGCGGCGATGAGGGTGCGGGCACCGTAGTGGCGGGCAACCAGGGCGAGGATCTGTCCCATAATGCCCATGCCGATGATGAGCACCCGGTCGCCATGCTGCATGCGCGCGCGACGTTTGAGGGCCTGTACGGCGCAGGCGGTGGGTTCTACGAGCGCGCCGTCTTCAAAGGAGAGGGCATCGGGCAGGCGGAGCGAGTCAATCCGAAGGTTGAGGGCGGGAACGCGGACGTAGTCTGCAAGGCCCCCCGGGTCCAGAGCGGAAGCCTTCCAGGTGGGGCACATGGAATAATGCCCCATCCGGCAGAGGCGGCAGACCATGCAGGGGGCGTGGTGGTGGATGAAGACCCGGTCTCCCGGGGCAAATCCCCGGACGTCGGCCCCGACCTCTATGAGGGTTCCTGCGGGTTCGTGCCCGAGTACGATGGGGGCTTTTCGACGGACGTACCAGGGAAGGGTGTCGCTGGTGCAGATGCCGCAGACCGCCATTTTGACGAGGGCATCGCCCGGCCCGATGCCGGGAACGGGCGCTTCTTCGATGCGAATGTCTCCAAAGTCGTAGAGGCGGGCGACGCGCATCCGCTAAGGCCTCACCCTGCTTTGCCCGGGTTGGGTTCGGTTGGAACGACGGCGAGTTTGACGTCGTTTCCTTTTTTCATGAGGAGATCAAAGACCTGTTTGAGGTCCGAGAGAGAGTAGGTGCCCGAGATGAGGCCATTGACCTGGATCTTTTTTTCTGCGAGGAGCCGGTAGGCCTTTTTAACGGCGCTGCGGCTGTAGTGGAAGACGCCTTTAAGGGTAATCTGGTCGTAGTGCAGCCGGGTGGTGTCAAAGGTGGCGCGGGTGCCCTTGGGGAGGCCGCCGAAGAGGACGATCGTGCCCCCTTTCCGGACGAGGTCCGGCGTGCTCTCCCAGACGGCAAGCTGGCCGGTGCATTCGATGACCAGGTCCGCGCCGATGCCGTTGGTGAGTGCTTTGACGCGCTCGATGGTGCTTTCGCTCTCGGCATCAATGACGGCGTCAGCACCAAGGGCGGTGGCGAGTTTCACCCTGTGCTCCCGGTGACCCGCAACAATGATCCGCCCGGCGCCAAGGATGCGGGCGACCATGGTGTGCATCAGCCCAATGGCTCCGGCGCCGATGATGAGGACGGTGTCGTCCGGCTGCATGTCCACCTGGTCCATGCCGTAGACAACACAGGAGAGGGGCTCCAGCATGGCGGCTTCGCCGTAGGAGAGGTGCTTGGGTTTTTTGAACATATTGTTCTTGACGATGTGCGCCGGCACCCGGACGTATTCCGCGTAGGCCCCCCAGATCATGGTGTCCATCACCAGGCTGCAGAGGTTTTCCTGGCCTTTTTCACAGTAGACGCATTCCCCGCAGGGGGCGGTGGGGGCGGCCATGACCTGGTCCCCGACTTTGAACGCCTTCACACCTTCGCCCACTTCGTGGATATCGCCGGAGAATTCGTGTCCGAACAGACCGGGCATGCGTATCTTGGGATGCCCCCGTCTGAACGCCTTCAGGTCGGTGCCGCAGGTCAACGCCGTCCGAATCCTGACGACCACTTCGCCCGGACCGGCCTTGGGGATTTCAATATCCCGCATTTCCAGCCGGCCGGGTTCCAGCAAAAGGGTTGCGAGCATGCTTTCCTCACCTGGTATGGGTGAATGATTTCCCCCTGACCCCTGTATGCCTGTGTCCCTGCACAGGGCTATCAGAAAATTTAATGGAATGGGGATTTATGTGCAACACTTTTTTTGAGGCCGGGAGGGATAACCGCGTCTCTGCGGTGAATCAGAATACCACAATCTCCGGAAGCGCCATCCTGTTCAGGGCCGGTTTTCCCGACCGTAACTTGATGTCGGTCGGGGCGGTGAATCCTCGAAGCGGTCCGACGTACTGCCGGGCTTCCAGGTCCAGGATGAAGACCTGGGCGGCAATCTCAAAGGGGTCTTCCTTGCCCGCTGCATAGGCGGTTTTCCCATCCGGAGAAACGCCGAGGTTGAACAGCAAGTCCGCATCCGGGATTTCAATACTTCCTGCGACTTTGAAGGAGTCCGTACCGACAACGACGACTTTTCCCTTATATTGCGTTATTGTTAAGTTGAACTGAGGGTCGAAAGCTTCGAATTCCCGGTTCAGGGTTGCGTACAGGAATGCGCCGTCTTTCGATGTGGCCAGATCCTCCACGTAGCTGCCCGGATCGGAGGCGTCGCCTACCTGCAGGGTGTCCACGACGGCCCTGGTCGCCGGATCGATCGCCAGGATCTGTGCGACCACCGAGGAGTCGGCGCTTCCGGGCGTGGGAACGCGTTGAAAACCGGGCACGTAGAGCCGGTCTCCGCTTGGAGAGAGTGCGAGACGACGCTGCGCCATATTTTCTACGACGATGCTGTCTTTGAAGCTGAACGCCGCTGCGTCGATAACAGCGATGGCGTTTCCCAGATGCCCCACATAGACTTCATCGGAGGTAGCGACGATTCCCATGGTGATGACAAGCTGGTCCGGATTGGGCCTGGGGCCAACAGGGATCTGGGCAACCGGCTGTTTCTGTTGAAGGTCGATTACTTCCACCTGTCCGATCTGGTTTTCGCTGACAAAGGCAAACCGATGGTCGGCCGATAACGCGATTTTGGATCCTCCCCGGGTTTGCGGTATGCCTCCGGGTTCTTCGGGAGGGTCTTCCAGAGGGATCGTAAAGGCCCGTACATCAGATTCCGTGAAGGCGTAGAAGGTGTCGGCGCTTGTCACATAGAGCTGTCTGTTGATGGAAGAATAGGCCATCCCCTGTGGCAAGGGCACCGGGATGGTCCGGTCGAGCAGGTTCGTCCGGGCGTCGTAGACCTCGATTTTTCCACCGGTTTCCAGAAAGTCCGGATCGCTGATGTAGATGAGCATGCGGGCCGGCTGTGAGACGGATTTTCCGAAGTTCCGGGCAAAGATGGCGAAGTCTGCAAAGTCGACGGCGCCGTTTCCGTTCAGGTCGAGGCGTGCGTCGAAGTCCGGGTCGCTGCTGCTTTTCCCGAATCCCCGGGCGAAGGTGACGAAGTCTTTGAAGTCCACGGTGCCGCTGCCGTCGAAGTCCGAGGCGGCGACGCTCGGATCCTGAGACCAGGTATGGGTGGCGACGAACAGCAGGAGGGCGCAGAGCCCGTATATCACGATCGCATGCCTTTTCATACCCTCTCCTCTAAAATGAAGGGGGGGGGATTAAGAAATTCCGTGGGTTTGTTTTGCCGACCAGATGGTGTTGTAGAGCAGCAGGGTGATGGTCATGGGGCCAACGCCGCCGGGGACGGGGGTGATGGCGCCGGCCTTTTCACTGACCGCATCGAAATCGACATCTCCGATCAAACGGTAGCCCCGCTTTCTGGAGGGGGCGGGGATGCTGTTGATGCCCACGTCCACGACCACGGCGCCTTCGGAGACCATGTCGGCGGTGATGGTCCCGGGCCTGCCAGCGGCAACGACCAGGATGTCGGCCTGACGGGTGAAGGAGGCGATGTCCCGGGTGCCGGTGTGGCAAACGGTGACCGTGGCGTTGGCGTCGGGCCTTTTCTGGAGGAGGATGCCTGCCAGGGGTTTGCTCACCAGGGTGCTCCTGCCCACGATGACAACGTGTTTGCCGCTGATTTCGATTCCGGACCGCAAGAGGAGTTGCTGCACGCCGTGGGGGGTGCAGGGGAGGAAGCCCGTTTCGCCCCTCTGAAGCTTTCCCAGGTTGACCGGGTGGAGACCGTCCACGTCCTTGGCGGGAGAAAGCGCGTTGAGCGCCCGCCCCTCATCGATCTGGTCCGGAAGGGGGAGCTGGACGAGGATGCCGTGAATGGTGGGGTCACCGTTTAATTCCCGGACAACTTTGAGGAGGTCGGCTTCGGGCAGGTCGGCGTCGAATTTGCGCTTTACCGAGTGGATGCCGAGTGCTTTGCAGGCTGCCTGTTTTGATCTTACGTATGTGGCCGAGGCGGGGTCGTCTCCCACCAGTACAACGGCCAGGCCCGGGGTCAGGTTGTGCTCCGTTTTCAGGCGCGCAACGTCCGCCACCATCTCACGGCGCATGGCTTTGGATACGTCTTCTCCACTGAGGATTTTTGCCATCGGGCCGCCCCCCCGCGCTTTGGAGATTCCGTCCCGGACGAAAAACCGCCCGGGTTTTCTGTTTTGCCCAGGCGGTCGGCTCTCTGTATCGGTCGACGCTCCCCCGTGGTCGATCCCACGTTATCCGCCAGTTGCGCCGGTTGGTCTTGTCAGGCGATATTCAATGTAAATGTACACAATTTTGGATGAGAGTCAATCGCTTTTGTGCGCTATTCCGGATACAGTTCGGGCCTGTAGCGTTTTGCCATTTTTCTGTTTGCGTCTTTGGGGTCGATGTCCGCGATGAGGAGGTCCTCTTTGCCATAGGGGACATGGGCGATTTTATGGCCCTGGGGGTCGATGAGGCTGGTGGCGGAGTTCTGGTAGCGCATGGCCTGGTTCACACTGGCAAAAAAGACGGTGTTTTCAGAGGCGCGGCACTGCATCGCTTTTTCGTAGAAGGTGTCGCCCCATTTTTTCAGTTTTCGACCACTGGTGTCACTGCCGGTGACCTGGGGCTGGAAGATGATTTTCGCTCCGCGCACCACGGCCCAGCGGACGGTTTCGGGGTAACGCCAGCCTTCGTGGCAGATGGTGATGCCGAATTTCGTGCCGTTGACCTGGAACACGCTGCGTTGCCCATCGGGGACGTAGTTGTCCGATTCGCCGCCGGGGGTGATCTGGTTTTTGGTCTGGTGCCCCAGCACCCCGCCGGAGGCGGAGATGACATAGGCCCGGTTCTCCAGGCCGCGCTTTGTGATCCATTCCATGCCCACGATGGCCGCCACCCGGTGTTCCCGGCAACTCCTGCGCAGTTCCCGAAGCGCCGCTTCCATCCGGGTCTGGTCCGGGGGGGGCAGGTCGAAGCTCGCCCCCCGCAGGCCGGGGAGGTAGGTTTCGGGGGTGCAGACGATATCCACGTTTTTATTTTTGCATTCGCAGAGGACGGTTTTGATTTTTTCCACCCCCTCAGGGATGGAGGCCTGCTGTTTTAAGGCGGCCAGAGCGATGCGGAGCATCTGTTCCTCCTGTGGCGTGGGAGCAGGGAGGTGAGGGACGGGTCGGAATGAATACAAAAGATCCGGTTCCGGCAGGTGGAAGCGCCGGAACCGGATCTTGAAGCAGCAGGTTCAGGATTGGGTGGCTGCTTCTTTGTCTTTTATCTTATGGCGGGCTTCGCGGCCTTTGTCGGGGGTGGGGTCTTTGACCAGGCCGTAGACCTGGCGGCCTTCGTGGTCTTCCGGGAGGTACTCCGTGACGGGAAGCCCTTCGGGAGTGACGAAGAGGAGGCAGTGGCAGTATTTGTACTGTTTCATTTCATCGCAGGCGCAGACCCATTCCCGGCTGCGTTCGAGTTCCGCCTTTTTGTCGGGGTAAAAATTGCAGGGGCAGAGCGGACGGCCGAGTTCGTCCACGTGAGCGGCAAGGCCGTTGACGACCGCCTCTGTGACGCCACTGTCCGGGTGGCCCGTAGTGCCGGTTTTTTCCGTGTATTTCCGGACGAAAGTCCACATTCGCTTCAGGCTTTTTTCGGAAGGTTGGTCCATGGTATGTGCGCCTTTCTCACAGCAGGCCGTTGAGGTAGTCCATTGATCTCTTGAGTTCGGTCCCGGGGTCGCTGCCGGAGGGGATGCTGCATTCGAACCCGCAGAAGTGTTCGTAGCCGATTTCGCCCAGAGCCGCCAGACCGGGTGCGAAGTCGGTGTGGCCGAAGCCGGGCAGCACCCGGTTGCTGTCTGCGAGGTGGACGTTTGTGAGTCTACTGCCCCCGACCCGGATGGCATCGGCCATGTCGCACTCTTCGATGTTCATGTGGAAGAAGTCGGCCATGACGGTGATGCCGGGGCTGTCGACCGCTTCACAGACGGCCACGCCCTCCGCCAGGGTGCAGGGCCACCACTGCTCGTAGCGATTGAGAGGTTCGATGATGACGCTGCACCCGCAGCTTTCGGCATAAGGCGCGATCTCCTCTTTCAGGATTTCGACGAGGAGGTCGCGCTCCAGTTCTGCGGTGCTGGCCAGGGGAGAGAGGTCGGGGATGCGTTCGCCCCCTCCCAGTTTGATGCCGATGAGCGGGGGGAAGATGACGCCGATGCCGCCCAGTTCTCCGCAGAGCGAGAGGGCCTCTTTGAGGGATTGTATCGCTTTTTGGCGCTCGTCTCGTCGGGCGTCCAGGAGGCCCATCCCCCCCCCGGAGGAGAAGATGTTGGGGACGACACCGGTCTTTCCGGAGGCCCTTCGGATCTCGCCGGCGTGTTCCCAGGTGCTGCTGGCGGTCATTTCGATGCCGGCAATCCCGATCTCTGCGAGGTTGCGGAATTTTTCAATGAGGGTCTGGCCCGGGGCCATCGGCTCGCGGATTGAGTAGCGGATTTCCATTCGGAGTACCGTATCCGGGTTTAACACAGGGCACACCAGGCTGTGCCCCTGCCCCTGCTTTCGGGGGGCAACCTCCTGGATACCCCGGGCAATATAGAATTTCCAAAATTAAATGTCAAGCTTGATATCCGGTCGACTTCCCGGGGGGCGCGTGCATCAGGCGGGGCATGTAGCCCTGTTTGTGGAGAAGCTGCAAGAGGGCTTCGGGCTTCGTGTCCGGCTTGAGCACCGCCTGAGTTGGAGAAACCCGGAGGCCCAGGCAGACGGCAATCCGTGTCTGGGCATAGAGCTCGTCGAGTAAGGCCTCGCGCGCCACGGTCAGGTAGCCTGAGGCCGGGCCGATTTCGATTTCGCCGTGTTTGCTTTCACACTCTTCAATCAGGGCCTCCACGGTGTCAGGCAGTCCGGTGGCGCTGTTGGTTTTCAAAAATTCCCGGATCGCGTCCCCCGATGCCCCCCGGTTCATCGCCCTTTGAAACGCCTCCCGGGTGATTTGAAAGCGGGTCATCACGTCGATGGATTTCAGGTCGGCAAGGCCGAAGAGGGCGATGTAGCGGGCATAGGGGAGGTCGGGCGGTGAGAGGACCTCAAGGTTGGGCTGCAGGACAAACCGGGCGTCCGGGTTCGTTGGAGGCGCGGCGTCCTGGAAGGCCCCGGTTGCCTCTCCCTCAAGCAGGGCGCGACCCGGGGGGGTGACCCGAAACGAAGCCCGCGCTTCCTGGTGCAGGGGCAGGGCAAACGCGTCCGGGTTGCCAAGCACGGTCAGGCCCATCCAGGTAAGCGCGCCCTGGAACATCCGGCGGAGCAGTTCATCGGCTGTTGTGCCCCCTGCGGCCAGGGTGCGCCCGGTTGCGGGGTGTTCGGCAAGATGCCGGAACGGTTCTGAGGACTCCACAAGGAGGCGATAGAATCGGGAGTAGGCGACCCAGCAGT
Source organism: Candidatus Latescibacterota bacterium (assembly GCA_012270675.1). Lineage (GTDB taxonomy): Bacteria > Latescibacterota > UBA2968 > UBA2968 > JAAXHW01. The sequence goes on from JAAXHW010000150.1 coordinate 13,485, forward strand.
CCTTTGGGCAGCTCCGGAGTCCTTTGAGGACTTCCTGCCGGAGGGATTTGAGCGCATCGATTCGGTCCCGGCGCACCGGGGAGACGGGCCGGGTTGCGGTCCACTCGTTCCACCGTTCGGTTTCCTGCCAGAAGGCGAGCAGGGCCTTCTGTATCTGGATGGCCCCTTCGAGCCGTTCTACAGCATTTTCCGAAAGGCGCCAGAACCCGTCTTCGGGATGGACCATCCCGGAGGCTTCGGTAAAGAGCGTCAGGAATTCCGGGTATCCCGGATCGGTGTCGCAGCACGGTCTGGTCTTGCGAAGTTCTGCCCTGGCGAGACCTCCGTGTTTGAGCAGCCGGGGACGCCTTTGTTCGATCAATCCCAGCAGGGTGGCCAGGTCGTGCAGGAGGTAGGGGGTATTGTCCCGGACCCGGGCGGGCGGTTGCGGCATTTTTTTCAGGGCTTCCTCAGGTCGGCTCTGCAGATGACCGCCCTGCGAATCGGCGATGGCCTGCATGGCCTGGCGCAGGTCTGTAGCCAGCCGGATTGCGGCGTTCTGGCGGCTGCGGTCTCCGGGTGAGAAAAAGAGGGGGGTCTTCCAGAGCATCTCGTCCAGTTCCCGTGTGCCTTCCATCCCTTCCCGGATTTCCTCCGGGGTGATCTCATCGACTTTCAGCGTCCGGTCCAGGATGACCCTTTTTTCTTCCGACAGGCCGTTCATATAGGCCTTCAGATGTTCCGGGTTGAGGAGGTGGGCGCGGATGGCCTGCACAACGAAGGGCCGTCGGGTATCCCGGGACAGCACCCCCAGGTCCCGGGCAAAGGCCCGCAACAGTCCGATAGAGGTCGTTTTCATGGCCTGCCGGAGGCGCCCCCGGTCGGCTTCGGGAACGGGAATCGACCTGAGCAGAGGGTCGGGAATGCCCACCAGGGGGCAATCGGCACCCAGGGTCTCAGAGTCCTGGAAGACGAGGCCCGCTTCTGAGAGGGCCGAAAGCAGGGCCCGAAACGGACGGACAAATCCGTTGCTCAGTTCATCAACGGCCTCGGTTTCCAGGAGTTCCCCGCCCTCAGCGGCAAGCGCTGTGACAAATTCCCGCTGTTCGGGGGTGAGCACGTCCAGCCGCGCGGCAACCGCTTCGGGCCTTGAAAGGGGGCCGCAGAGCAGGTCGATCAGTGCGGTCTTATTGCCCGACGGGTCCGAAGGGAGGCCCGCCACCCCTGCGATCCGACGGAGTTTCTGGATGGTTTGCAGGCTTAATATGGCTCGCAGTTTCATTCTGGTAGGGATCAGTCCGCTGAGAATACGTCTGCGGCGAAGGTCCAGATCTCTGTGTCAGGGTGCTGCCAGGCCGTGGGTGGGAGTTGGGCCTTGAGGCAGGTGTGGTTGAGGAATTGGCTGCGGTCCCATCCCTGCTCTACGGCCACCTGAGGCAGCAGAATGCCCTGGTCTTTGCCCCGTCGGATGCAGAGGCCGTCGCGCCCGACTTCGATTTCCGATGGGGTGGTGACCCGCTGCATGGCACCCAGTACCGAGACTTCGATTTCCAGATCGCCCAGTTCCACTTCGGAGAGCGGTGGGAAGCGGGGGTCCCGGGATGCCGCTGCAACCGCCAGGTTTTGTATGGTGATTCCCAGTGGCTCATCTCCGCGGATGTCGCCGATGCAGCCCCGAAGCCTGGTCTGACAGCGGAGGGTAACAAAAGCGCCCCTTTTGCATCTGAGCCCGGGCGTGTGGAGCGTCGGTTCACCAGGCGTGTTGCCGCACACGGACCGCTGCACCGCTTCCCGTGCGATTTGACCCAGCGCGGCCCGGTCCGTCTCCGTCAGTTCACCCTGATGGACTTCACCGGCCGGTGCATCGTAGAAGAGGGCTGCGCCGTATCCCACCACGTAGCCTCCCCGTTTTCCGACCACATCGCTGGAATTGGTATGGCTTACGACCCTGGCCCGGTGTGCACCCATCTGGTCCGCGGCCAGCATGAGCGCCAGAATAGGGCCTCCACCGCAGGCCTGGACGCGTCCGGTTTCCAGGTGGGTGGCAAACCGATTCGGATCGAATGCCTCGATTTCACTTAAGGTGCAGGCATCGCTGATGACGCATTCATCGTAGTCGTATCCGTGGTAGAGGTCCGAGCTGGCGACGATGAGGACCTTCTTGCCCTCTGCGGCCCGGACCAGCGCGTCGGCCAGGCGCAGGCAGGTTTCAAAGGACCGGCTGTTCATGACGATGGGAACGACCTGCAGGTTGGGCAGGACGACCTGCAAAAAGGGAATCTGGACCTCCACCGCGTGTTCCCCCCGCAGGGCGTTGGTGAGGCCTCTGGCGGGGACCACCCGGTGTCCGTCCGGGGAGAGGTGGAGGCTGGCATCCTCCCGGGCCAGGGCGTGGGCCACATCCCGGTCCACGGGGACCACGCCCAGAGGGGTCTCGTAGCCTTCACCTGGGAAAATGGAGACCTCGTTGCAGGCCTCCTGGTGGCTGGGCGCCATAATGACCACAAAATCGTAGTGCTTACCCCTCACCTGGCGGTAGGCGACCGCCGCGGTCTGACCCGAATAGGGGTAACCGGCATGGGGGGCGATAAGCCCCCGTACCTCTTCTGCCACCTCCGCATCGGGTGCGCGGCCCAACATGTCTTCCACCTGGAGCCTCAATTCCGAAGGCCGGTCTGGATAGAATTGACCGGCCACGGCCGGAGGACGAACGTTGGGGTTCTGCACGGGCATGGGATCGTATCCTGTATCTACCTTTGCAACGGTTTTGGAAGTTGATCGGTGGTCCGTGGGAGTGACACAACTTCCTGTACAGATTATGGATAACGTGTTATCGATTCCTCCAAAGTATAGAGCAAATTCAAGCCCTTGTCAAGCACCATTCCCCCTTTGTAAACAGGTTGGCGCCTCCTTGCAGCCTGCCCGGTTTACCGCGTAAAAAAATCTTACCCAAAAGTATTCACAGTATTGTATATTATATATTCGTTATCTACTCGAACCATGCGACCTGACAGACGGCAGAGACAAATGGGGCACGGTTTTTTAAACATTTTGAGGGCGGATGGCCCTGTGGTGTGCAAACGGCAGTTTCGACGCGTTCTGGCGGCGGGGCTCTCAGGGGTGATCAATCCGCCCATTGTCGCCGCAGCCGTGTTTGCCCTGATGATCTGCCGCACAGATGAACCGGTGGCCCGTTTGGGGGTGCTGCTGGGGATCTGTCTGGTTTTTGGTACGTTACTGCCCACGATGTATGTGGGATTTCTGCTGGTCCGGAGGGATATCGACAGCTTCTTTATCCCGCAGCGGGCCGCCCGTTTGCGGCCCTTGCTGGTCGGTTCGGGGAGTTGTCTGGTCGGCCTGGTGCTCCTGCGCTGTGTGTCTGCACCGCCCGAGGTCTGTGGGCTGATGCTGTGCTATGTGGTGCACGGGGTGCTGGTGGGAGCGCTTACCTTCCAGTGGAAGGTAAGCCTGCATGCCGTGGGGGCCTGGGGGCCGCTGGCTGGCCTGGTCTGGCTGTTTGGCCCTTCGGCCCTCTTCCTGGTGCCGGTGCCCTTAGCGGTGTCCTGGGCGCGTGTGGAACTGGGTGCCCATACCCCTGCGCAGGTTGTGCTGGGGGGAGGAATGGCCTTTTTCTCGGCCTGGCTGCTGTTCGAATGGGGGGGATGAACCGCCCTCCGTTGACCCTGATGAGCCGTTTGAAGCGGCAACATAAGCCTATGTCCAGAGACGATATGCGTTACGAAAACCCCCTGGTTGAGCGTTATGCCAGCAAGGAGATGGCCGAGATTTTCTCGTCCGGGAAGAAATTTTCCACGTGGCGCGACCTCTGGATCGCGCTGGCCGAGGCGGAACAGGAACTGGGCCTTCCCATCCGGGATGCACAAATTGAGGAGATGCGGCGGTTTCGGGAGCAGGTGAACGAGGATGTGGCCCGCAAGCGTGAGCGCGAGGTGCGCCACGATGTGATGGCCCACGTCTACGCCTACGGCGTGCAATGCCCACAGGCCCGGCCCATCATCCACCTGGGGGCGACCAGCGCCTATGTACAGGACAATACGGAATTGATCCAGATGCGGGCCGCCCTCCGGATCGTTGGGCGTAAGCTGGTGGCTTTGATGGCCGATCTGAAGGCGTTTGCGCTTGCCTATCGGGACCTGCCCACCCTGGGGTTTACCCATTTTCAGCCTGCACAGCTGACTACCGTGGGCAAGCGGGCCGCCCTCTGGCTTCAGGATGTATTGCTCGATTACCAGGACCTGGACCACCACCTCTCCAGGCTCCGCTTCAGGGGGGCCAAGGGGACCACGGGCACCCAGGCCAGCTTCTTAGCGCTTTTTGAGGGCGATGCGGAGAAGGTGCAGGCGCTGGATTGCCTCGTGGCCGAAAAGATGGGCTTTCAGGCAACCTATGCCGTGACCGGACAGACGTATACGCGCAAGGTGGACGCGCAGGTGGCCGACCTGCTCTCCCGCATCGCACAGTCTGCCCACAAGTTCGGAAACGATTTGCGCCTGCTGCAGCACCTCAAGGAGGTCGAGGAGCCTTTTGAAGCGGGGCAGATCGGTTCGTCCGCGATGGCCTACAAGCGCAATCCGATGCGGACCGAGCGGATGTGCGCGCTGGCCCGATTTGTGATGACCACGGCGCAGAGTCCGGCGTTTACCGCGGCCACCCAGTGGTTTGAGCGAACGCTGGACGATTCGGCCAACAAGCGTCTGGCGCTGCCGCAGATGTTTCTGGGGGTCGATGCGATCCTGATTCTGTACATGAACGTGGTTCGAGGCCTGGTGGTTTATCCGGAGGTGATCCGCAGGCATATTGACCTGGAACTTCCCTTTATGGCCACGGAGAACATTCTGATGGCGGCCGTAAAACGGGGGGGCGACCGTCAGGTCCTGCACGAGCAGACCCGCGTGCATGCGATGGAGGCCGGACGCCGGGTAAAGGAGGAGGGCGGGGAGAACGATCTGCTGGATCGAATTGCGGGCGATCCGGCGTATGGAATGACGCGGGAGGAACTGGACGGCATCCTGGACGTGAAGGCGTTTATCGGCCGGGCGCCCGAACAGGTTGAAGCGTTTATCGCCGACGAGGTGGACCCGGTTCTGGAGGCCAACCGGGATGTGTCGGGGGCCGAGGCGGAGGTGGTGGTCTGAGGGCGGATACCGGACGACCAAAAGGCCCCGGAGAAAGATCCTCCGGGGCCTTTTGTGTTCAAGTCTATCGCTGGAAGGGGCTGCCGGAGCAGGAGAGGCCCACGGCCAGCATCTGCCCGGCGGGGAAGTTCCGCCCGTTGAGGGAGGCGCGCAGGCCGGCCTCTATGCTAAAGTTATTGAAAGGCCCCAGGCTGAGGGTGGGTACAACGTAGGTGATGCGTTTGACGGTGGACGCGCTTTTGATCCCCAGGACCGTGGCGGACCTGCTCCGGATGCCTTCCAGCTTCAGGACGACCAGGAGCTTTGCTCCGGGGCTGTAGCCGATCTCGCCGGAGAAGAAGAATTCATCCCCGGGGTCGTGGGCGGTCTCGTCGTTCCTGAGGCGGAGCCGGTAGCCCAGGTCGAGGTTGGCGTAGGCTGGCAGGGGCCAGAAGGAGCGCCCGGTCTGGAAGATGAAGTCGAGGTCCCACTGACCCTCGCCCACGGGGATCATTCCGTCTTCGTTCACGAATTTCCCGGTGGGGGCCTTGAAGCCGACCTTGAGGGTGCCCATGGCGGGCTGCTGAAAGAGGCGGAGTTTCAGGAAGGCCCGGATGTCGCTGAAACCGGTTGCGGTGCGGGGTTCTCCAAAGCCGATCAGGAGGGCGTCGTCCTGGAATTGCTGCCGAAAAAAGGGGATTTGCAGGCCCAGATCAAAACGGTCCGTGGCGCCGTAGAAGAGGTCAAAAAAGAGCGCCCGGGAGCTGTATTTGCCGTTGAACCGGTAGCGCGCCCGGTCGCCCGGCTCATATTTGACGGCCGTGTCGGGGGGACGGCCCTGGCCGCCCACGCTGACGTACTCTTCATCCGTTGACTGGGTCAGAAAGGTGATCTTGCTCCAGATGTGCCCCCGGGGCAGGGTCCATGCGCCTGCGCTCAGGTCCTGAGGGACCAGGCAGGGAACGCTGAAGAGCAACAGGAGCGCGATGCGTTTCATTTCTATCTCCAGGAGGCTCGGACAAATTACAAGCC
>JAAXHW010000151.1 GCA_012270675.1 Candidatus Latescibacterota bacterium
TTTGATCTGATTGCCAAGCTGATTGGCGCGACAGATAATCACAAACAGATGGCCATGCACAGCTTACAAAATGTGCGGACATATCTGACTTTGGCCGTCTTTACCCTGCAATTGTCGATGATTATGAATAGCGTATGGAGCTTGCCCATCCGAGCCATATCACACATCAAGGCGGTGTGCTCATGAATTATGCACACCCCTCATTTTACATGATAATACAATTTCCTGGAAAAAAACAATCTTTCAGCATTCTGCAAAGGGAGGTGGACGTGAAGCAACCGGACCCGACATCGGCTGCGCTTGTGTCCATACACGGCGGACACAGCGGTGAGTTCTGCTGTCACGCATCGGATTCACTTGAGGAGATCGTCCGCGCCTACATCCGCAAGGGCTTCGAATGGGTGGGTATTACCGAACACATCCCTCCCGTTTCAGCGGCGTTTCTCTATCCCGATGAGATTGAAGGGGGATACACGCCGGAGTCGATGCTGGCACGGTTCGCTGAGTATATCTCCGTCGCAAGCAAGCTCCAGAACAGGTATCGAGACGCCATTAGGGTGCTGGTTGGATTCGAAACGGAGTGTTGCACCGGTTATGAAGCACACGTTGAGGGTCTGCGGAGTCGGTTTCAACCTGACTATATTGTCGGCTCTGTTCACCATGTCAGGGATATACCCATCGATGGTTCGCCAGCGTTGTATGCCCGTGCCGTTGAGGAGGTCGGGGGTATTGATGCGCTGTTTTGCGAATACTTCGACCAGCAGTACGCGCTGCTGGAGGTACTCCAGCCGGAAGTGGTCGGGCACTTCGATCTGATTCGGATGCACGATCAGGACTATCACGGACGGCTGGAGCGTCCTGAGGTCAAAGGGCGAATCCGGAGAAATCTTGAGAGGATCAAGGAACTTGGGTCGATTCTGGACTTCAATCTCAGAGCATTTGAAAAGGGAGGAAGCGAACCCTATGTCTCCGGATCAATTCTGGAGATGGCCTTCGAGCTTGGGATTCCCTGTGTGCCGGGAGATGACTCACACGGTGTGGCCGGCGTTGGTCTACACGTAAGGAAAGGGATCGATATCCTGGAGCAGCACGGGTTCAGTACTGCGTGGCCGATTCCGGGCGTAACGCGTGACGGGAATTAAAATGGGCGGTTTGAACAGAAGGCTGTGAGGGTGATCAAAAAAGGCCGGAACATACGAAAATCCCATCGAAGCCGCTTCCGATGGGATTTTTTTGCCCGCACCGCTCCGTGGGGCCCCGGACCTGGATACACCGATTCGCCGCCAGCAGGCGCTGGAGGGCGGATTTCGGAGATGGTGATCGTTTTATCGGAAATCGCGGATGTATTTCGCGGCGTAGGAGCGGACCTCCCGGCCGTTGAGGACGTGGAAGGTCCGCAGGCGGTCCAGGGTGCGGGAGGAGAAGCGTTTGAGGGGGATGTAGACGATCTGTTTTTTGTAGCGTTTGGCGATGCGGCGCCAGCGCGCTGTGGGTGGGTGGGGAGCGATGAGGGCGACCCGTTTTTCCCGGGAGTGGCAGAGGGCGCCGGACAGGAGGCGTTCTTCGGGGGATTGCGCTTCGTTGAAGCGGGGGTCGGTCCAGATGTCGGGAATCGGCCGGGGGGGAAAGAGGAGGGAACAGCCGCCATAGACGGCCTGGGCGATGCCGGGGCCCACAGTGTTGTCCATGAAGTCGGTGGCGAAGAAGCAGAGGGTGGATTCTTCCACGTGCTCGGCGTACCAGGTGGCGCGCCAGGGGTATTTGTGCGGGTCGGCGGGGCTTTCGAAGAGGAAGACGACGATTTCGACGGTTCCCCGAGAGGGGGGCAGTTCTTTGACGTAGATGTCGCCGGTGTGCCAGTTTCGGAGGGTCTCCCGGATGTCGAGCCCGTCTTTAAGCGAGGTGGTGAATTTTTCGGTGCGGGCCAGGTCCTGTCCGATGAGCTGCCGGGCCTGTTCGCGGACGTGGGCGTTGAAGCTTTCGATCTTTTCGTCTTCGGGGAGGTGGGAGCACTGCTGGTAAGGGTCCCACTGCATTTTCCACTCCTGCTTTTTTTCGGGGGGAGGCGACGGTGTCAGGGGCAGACTGCGCCATTGGGTGTGGATGCCTTTCAGGCGGTTTTTAACGTCGGCTTCGCCGGTGGGGAAGGCGGCGTTCCCCATGCCGATGGGGACGTCGGGAAAGGGAGTGGGGAGGATCTGGGGCGCATAGCTGCAGGCGGTTTCGACGAGGGCGATGGCAAAGGCGTCTCCGCCGATCTGTTTGGCGGCCAGGGCGAGGGTGTAGAGGTCGGGGGTCATGCGCCGGTCCAGGAGGGTGAGGTTGCGGATGTAGCGCAGGGCGAGCGCGAGGGCTTGGGGGGTGAGCCAGTGGTGTTTGAGGTCATGTTTTGCCACCCAGGCGCTTCGGGCTTCCAGGAGGAAGGCCTTGACGCCGTCGATGGCGAGGGTGCGTTCGGGCATGAGTTCGGCGCGGCGGTGTTCGTAGAGGGCGGTGATGAAGGGGAGTTCGCCCATGATGAAGTAGAGGCTGTCGGGGACAACCCGGAAGATCTCCGGAGGCCAGGGTGGGGGCGAGGGGTGCGGGCAGGGCAGCCGCCGGGCGTAGGCGTCACGGACCCAGGGCCAGTCGGCGATTGAGCAGAGGGCCAGGATGCGGTTGTAATCGAGTTCGAGCCGGTGGAGCCGGGAGGCCATCCAGCGGGTGCGGGCCATTTGCTGGCCGCCCGGGTCGGGTTTGGGCAGTCCGGTAAGAACGGCGGCGGCGAATTTCTCCAGGGAGACCTCTTTGAGGGCATAAGGGTCGGGCAGGACCGTGGCCTGTTCGACGTAGGTGTCCACTTCCAGGTCGATGTAAGCCCTCGGGATGCCCGCCTGGATGGCGGTGCGAACCCCGGCGATGACGGGCTGGCAGGGATCAATGGGAACGCAGGTGTAGGCCGTGGGATCGTCGCTTATCCCTCCTTCGCGCTGGGCGACAATGTGGATGCCCGGGAGGTGGCCGACCGCCTCTTCGATGCCGTCTTCAAAGGCGGGCGGCAGGGGCAGGGCCAGGCAGTCGCAGGTCGCCTTGAGGAGGCGTTTGCGGATTTCCAGGGCGAAGTCTCCGCTACCGTGGAGGACGGGCAGGAGGGTGAGGTGCGGGCTGAGGTCGAAGATGGAGGGGGGCATGGGCTTCTAATTCTCTTCATCCGCGTCGGGGTTTAAGGGGTCGTCGGCGCCGAAGAAGAAGCCGCCGAGGCTGAGGCCGGGGATGTCGCTGCCGAGGGCGCGCCGGCGCTGCTCGGCCAGGCTGTCCAGGTCGAGGGCCTCTTCCCCCAGCACCCGTTCGAGGGCTTCACGCCAGGCGGCGTCCCTGCTGAGGGGGTGGTCCGGGTCCTGGGAGAGGCGTTTGAGGGCGTACTGGAGGATGTGGATGCCGTCGCGGGGGGAAAATTCCAGGTTGAGGCCGTGCGCCTGCTGCAGGAAGTCCACGGTGAGGTTGAGCATGTCCTCCCCTGCAAAGGGGAGGTGGTAGCGGAGGATGGCCATTTCATCCTCTCGATTGGGGAAATCGACCGCGAGGGTGGGTTGCAGCCGGGAGAGGATGTAGTCGGGGACTTCGTAGGTGGATTCGTCGTCGTTCATGGTGACGCAGCAGCGGAAGTCGAGGTGAGCGGGAACGGTGATGCCGGCGATGACGGATTCCACGAAGCGCCGCTGGTCCAGGAGGGGGGCAAGCGAGGCCCAGCTTTTTTCGTTCATCCGGTTGCCTTCGTCCAAAAGGCAGATGCCGCCGGTGACCATTGCGGTGACGAGGGGTGAGGCGTGGTAGACGATTTTGCCCGATTCGGCCAGGACAGGGGTGACCAGGAGGTCTTCGGGCCGGGTGTCGCTGGTACACTGGTAGATGTAGAGGTTCTGGGTGCGGCGTTTCGCGGCGGCCATGCCCAGGGTGGTTTTCCCGATGCCGGGGGGGCCGACCAGTCGGGGGGAGAGGGGCAGGTCCGATTCGTGGACCACGAGCCAGCAGGCGAGGAGCTGCTTGAGGACGTCGGCCTGGCCGATCCATTCCTGATGGGTCAGCACGGGCTGGCTGAGGTGAAGGGTGATATCGTCGATCCGGACGGTTTGTGCCCGGACGGCTTCCTGTGACATCTGGCCGGTTTCCTTTCTGTTGCGTTGCCCCATTTATTCGCCATCGCCGGAGGTCTGGCGGAAGCGGTCGATTCTCTGCTGGATTTCGGTTGTGATTTCACGCACTGAGGTCAGGTCAGCGTCGCTGAGGTGGTGGGACAGTTCATCAAACAGGGGCGCCAGTTCAGGTTGATACGCGTACATGAGGGTGGCGATGTCGTTCTCGTAGAGCGCGACACGCGTAAAGTTGCCCTGGCGGTAGAGGGAGGGCAGGGCGTAGAGTTTGAGCAGCAACAGGCCCTCTACTGTGGCGCATACAATGTTGCGTTCCATGAAGGGCTGGGTTGTGGCATATCGGCTCTGTAATTTGCTGAAGAGCGGATTGCGGGTCAGGAGAACGTCAACCCGCAATTCATTGTATTTTCCCCGGGCAAAGTATTCCTCACGGTCGGCGATTTCAATTTCGGGCATTCTCTCCAGGTCGGACGATGCCATAACCAGGTCAATGTCTTCCGTATTGCGGCTGTCTACATAGTGGCGCAGGGCAATGCCGCCTACCAGCACGTATTCGATCTGCCGTTCGTGCAGCAACGCGAAGAGCCGGACAACGGCCTGGCGCAGGGCATCGGTGTTCATTTCCGTGCCTCCGGACCAGTTTCTGAAGTTGAATACAGCTGCGTTGCGGACAATATTGCCAATGTGGATTGTATGCTTCGCATCCATGGACGCTCCTTCCTGCCATAAATATACAGCATGTCCGCTATTATCTGAAGCGATATTTACAGGATGGGTGTGGCGAAGTGAGACGGGCGGGAAAGGTCCCGGTCGGTCTCTTCCACACCCTGGTGCAACAAAGCCGACCGTGGCCACATCTGATTGTAAGAGGCTGTTTTCTGCGCGGAAAAGCCCCTTCCCCTCGCCCCGAATACGCCTCTTCCGATCCGGGTGATACCCCTTCCGGGGTTTTTTATGTTGACATCGGCCCGGTCTTGACGATTATTTTCTGCGAGGACGTTCTTGAGCGCGTTAAAGTGAGCGGGCAAACGGCTCCCCACCATTTCACAGAATTGGATCACACCGATGTTCTGGAAGATCGTTCGTAAACAGTTCCTGGCGTATTTGCTTTCCTTCCGGTTTGTGATGGGGATGGTTCTGTGTCTGTCTGTCGGGGTGGGGGCCACGTGGATGCGTACCCACGCGTACCGGACGGCGCTGACGGATTACCGGATCAACCGGGGAGACCACCAGGCCGAGGCGAGGGGGTACGTTCACCCCCATCCGCTGACGTATTCGGGGGTGTCGGTGGACAAGCGGCCCAATCCGCTGGGGATTTTCTACCAGGGGCTGGAGCCTTTCCGGCCGATGAGCGTGCGGGTGACGGCGAACCGGGATCCGATGGCCGAGGAGCAGTACGAGCGGGCGAATCTGATTTCGGACCTGTTCCAGACGGTAGACCTGATATCGTTTACGGTGCTGGTGATGGGCCTGCTGGCTCTGGTGTTCAGCTATGACCTGGTTTCAGGGGAGAAGGAGGCGGGGACGCTCCGGCTGGCGCTGTCTTTTCCGGTGCCCAGGGATACGCTCTTGCTGGGGAAGTGGATGGGAGGGTACTTCGCGCTGGCCGTGCCGTTTCTGCTGACGGCCTGCTGCAGCCTGGGGATCGTGGTGCTCTACCCGGGCGCGGAGGTTTCAGGGAGCGCGTTGGCCGCTTTTGGGCTGCTGGTTTGCGCCGGGTTGCTCTACATCGGGGGGGTCTACTCTCTGGGGCTTCTGGTTTCGGCATTGACCTTCCGGGCGTTTACGTCGATTACGGTGCTGGTGGCGCTGTGGATTGGGATGAGCGTGGGGCTGCCGAATTTGAGCCCGTATATCGCACAGGCACTTGTGGAGGTGTCTACGATCCAGGAGGTAGAGCGGGAGAAGTGGGCGGTGACGGACGAAGAAAACCGGGAGAGGGGGCGACGAATCCGGGCTTATCGGCAGACGACGACGGACCCGGAGTGGCAGCGGGGGGTTGTGATCAGCGAGCTGTATCGGGACTGTTTTTTGCAGATTGCCCGGCGGCAGGAACAGATCCAGACGGCGTACGAACGGGAGGTGGACCGGCAGGTGTTCGCCGCGGTCTGGTTGTCCCGGCTGTCCCCTGCCGCATCGTTGGTTTACGCGACGGGGGAGATTACCGGTACGGGGATCCGGGAGCAGCGCCGGTTCCGGAAGGCGCTGCAGGACTACCGGGTGCGGTTTCTCAATTACGCGGAGGACAAGTGGATCGAGCGGGCCAGGCAGGGAGGCGGGGAGATCTCCACGGCAGACTATCCAAGATTTGTCTATTTCAGGCCCGAGCTGAGGGATCGCCTGGGGGCCGCCATGGTGGACCTGGGGCTGCTGGCGGTCTGGAGCTTGCTCTTTTTTGTGGTGGGGTATGTGGCGTTTTTGCGATACGATGTGAGATGAGGGAGAGAGGGATGTTCGTACGGCTGGTTCGGAAAGAGGTGCTGCTGCATGTGAGGGAGGCGCGGTTTGTGTGGGTGGCGGGGTTTTTCTGCGGGCTGGTGCTGCTGGGGTTGGGGCTGATGAGCCGGGATTACAGCCGGCGTCTGGAGGGGTATCAGACCAGTGTGGCGGCCGAGCGGCGGCAGGTTTTTTCGGTGGACGCGGGTGAGACGATTCTGCGGCAGGTGCGGGAGCTGGTGAATGGCCGGGGGATTTACGCGTTCAGACCGCCCCGGGCGCTGGGGCCGCTGGCATCGGGGCTGGAGGGTGCCACGCCAACGCAGATTCACGTTTCGGACAGGCAGGTGTGGGCCCGGCAGGCGAGCGAGCGGTTTTATCAGAATCCCCTGCTGTCTCTGTTCCCGAGACCCGACTACGCGTATATTGTGGGGGCGGTTTTGAGCCTTGTGGCGCTTTTTTTTACATTTGACGCGATTTGCGGGGAGAAGGTGAACGGGACGTTGAAGCTGACGATGTCGACAGGGGTCAGCCGGGACCGGCTGCTTCTGGGGAAGTGGGCCGGGGCGATGCTGACGCTGGGGGGGCCTTTTTTGCTGGCGACGGGGATGGGGATGGTTCTGCTCAGTCTGGCCGGCCGCATTCCGTTGGGTGACGCCTCGCTGGTTCGGGTTGCGGGGATCGTGGGCCTTGCGTTTGTCTATCTGTCGGTTTTTGTGACGCTGGGGCTGGCGATTTCGGTGCTGGCAAGGCGGCCGTCGTCGGCGCTGTTGATCTGTCTGGCGGTGTGGGTAGGGACGACGGTGGTGCTGCCGAATATGCTGGCGTCGCTGGGGCGGGTGCTTTCTCCGGTGCCGACGTTCCAGCAGGTCCGGATGCAGAAGCGGGCGATCGACCAGGAGAGGGCAGCGCAGAACGCGCGGCTGGCCCGCCTGGTGGAAAGCGGCGGGATCACCGGGGAGGAACGCGAGCGCCGGCAGGAGGCGCTGAGGGAGGCGAGCGAGGCGGAGAAGGGGCGGATCGATGCGGGGTACCTGCGGCAACTGGACGGACAGATTGAGGTCAGCCGGGCGCTTTCACGGGCCTCGCCGGCGGCCTGTTTGACTTATGCGGCAGCGGAGCTGGCGGATACGGGTCTGAGGTTTTATCGCCGGACGCACGAGGGTTATGCGCAGTACCGGAAGGCGTTCAGAGCGTACGCGCAGCGTCTGAAACAGGAGGCGGGCGCCGATGAGCTGGACAAGGACTGGCTGAAGCCGGAGGAGGTGCCGGTGCTGGCTTTCCATTCCGGGGGGCTGGCGGAGGCGTTTGGGGCCGTGACGGTGGAGGTGATGGTTCTGGTCCTGTTTCAGGTTCTGGCGTTTGTGGGGGCTTATGTGGGGTTTTTGCGGTACGATGTGAGCTGACAGGTTGGGTAGAAACGAGGTCAGGTCAAATGCTTTCTGAATCGGAACCCGGGCTGATTCTTCATCCCGGTGAACTGGATGCGCTTCGGCGCCGGAGCGAGGCTTCGCACGCTCGATTCTATCAGGCGCTGGTGGGGGACCTGGAAGGGCGTCTGGGGGAGGAACCTCCCGGGGATCTCTGGAGTTTGGAGGAGCCGGATTACAGCAATCTGCTGGAGGTTTGTTTTTCGCTGGTGGTGAATTGCGGGATTGCCTACCATGTGGGAGGGGACGACCGCTGGCGGGGGCTTGCCGAGCGGTGGCTGCGGAGGTGGGTGGAGGTGGGGGGCGCGTCTTCAGAGCAGGGCATGGGGTCCTATCTGGTGGCGTTCCATGTGATGGCGCTTGCCTACGGGGTGGATCTGTTTTCGGGGGTGTTGCCGGAGGATTTTGTGGGGCGGGTGGTGGCGGTTTTGACGGAAGAGACGGGGATGATGGTGGAGGGTATGGAGACGGGAGAGAGCGAGTGGAGCCGGCGGTACCTGTATCACGATTGCTGGGTGCCTGTTTTCGGGATTGGGATCGGGTGCTTGGCGCTGCTGCCCTATGAGCCCCGGGCAGAGGCGTGGCGGGTTGTGTCGGGAGAGGGAAAGGTGTACCCGTTTACCGGGGCGGGGACGGTGTGTATTGAAGATTGAACTGGGGGTTGAACCATGGCCAAATTGTATTCACCGGAAGGCAGGGTGATTGTCCGCAAGAACGATATTATGGATGGGCTTCAGAGGCTGGGGATAAACGGCGGGGAGGTGGTGTTTTTTCACAATTCACTCAGCAGTATGGGGTACGTGGAGGGGGGCGCGGAGACGGTGGTCGAGGCTTTTTTGGAGGCGGTGGGGCCGAAGGGTACGGCGGCGGTGCATACGTGCCATTTTAATGGGTGGCACTGGCACTATGCACGGCGTAAGCAGAAGCCGGCGTTCGATGTGAGGAACTCCCCTTCGTTGATGGGGAGGATTACCGAGGTGTTTCGCCATCAACCCGGCGCGGTCCGTTGCCTGGATTCGAGCAATCCGATGTGCGCGATCGGCCACCACGCAGCTTATCTGGCCGAAGGTGCGATTCGCTGTTTCACGCCGTGCGGGCGGGATACGGCGTGGGGCAAGCTGGGCGAACTGGACGCCCATTATATGTTTCTGGGTACGGAATGGAATACCTGCACGATGATGCATGCCTGCGAAGAGTATGCGTACGCGCCCTATGCGTTTATGGATGAGCCTTCCCGGCTTGAAGTGGTGGATGAGAACGGGAATCGTCATATTCACGTGCAGAAGGTCCATACGCCGAATGTGCCGCGGGATTATTCGAATGTGGCGCCCGAGATGAAGAAGCGGGGGCTTTTGCATCGGGGAAAGATCGGAGACGCTGAGGTGGTGGTGATGAAGGCGCGGGAGCTGATTGAGGTGGGCACGCGGTGCATTCTGGAGGACCCTGCGTTTCTTTTAAGCGATCGGACGTTTCTGGCGCGCTGCCGGGACAACCAGCGGGGGATTGTTCGGGAGGAGGACCAGGGCGTTTCGGATGTGTGATCCATATGGCGATGAAGGAGAATTCCCGATGGGAGAGACCCATTGTTTCCAGGCCGGTGATCTCCACGCGATGACGCGGCGGCTGTTGATGGCGGCGGACACGCCCCGTCCTGTTGCCGACGATGTTGCGGAGATCCTGGTCAATTCAAATCTCGCCGGACACGACTCGCACGGGGTGCTTCGCATTCCCTTCTATTTGCAAAGTATCTCAGAGGGGGGACTTGATCCGGCAGCCGAGCCGAGGGTGGCCCATGAGACGGCCAATACGCTGCTTGTGGATGGAAATAACGGGTTTGGACATTACGCTGCCCGAAAGGCCATGGGTCTGGCGATTGAGAAGGCAGCGCAGGCGGATGTGTGCTGTGTGAGTTTTGTCCGCATCGGGCATATCGGGCGGCTGGGGGAGTACGCAGAGGCGGCGACGCGTGCGGGGTGTATTGGTCTGATCACGGTTGGCGGCGGCGCGAAGCACAACGGAGCGACCGTGCCTTTTGGGGGCAGGGTGGGAGCGCTGGGCACCAATCCCATGGCGGTAGGTGTTCCAACCGGCGACGATACGCCGTTTATTATCGATTTCGCCACGAGCAGGGTTGCCGAGGGAAAGCTCCAGGTTGCCAGGAGCAAAAACGCGGATCTGCCCGAAGGGTATATTCTGGATAAGCACGGGAATCCCAGTGTGAGGACGATGGATTTTTACGAGGGGGGGTACCTGCTGCCGTTCGGCGAGCACAAGGGATACGCGCTTGCGCTGCTGATCTGCCTGCTGGGCGGGCTGTCCGGGAATTTCAACGTTGAGAAGGGCGCGATGAACGGGGCGTTTATGCAGGTGGTGAATGTGGATGCGTTTACGCCGCTGGAGGCCTACCAGAAGGGCGTACGGGCGCTGCTGGACGGTATGAAGGCAACCCCGCCGGCCCCCGGCTTTGACGAGGTGGTGGTCCCCGGGGATTTTGAGCGCCGGTTTCGCGTAGCGCGTCTGGCAGATGGCATCGAACTGCCCGATACGATCTACGCACAGATTCAGGAGTGGGCAGGCAGGTTGAATGTTTGTTTGAGCGAAGCGGCGGCGGAAGCGGCGGATATCGAGCGATATCAGGATTCTCAGTGACAGAGAGAGGGAGGTTACGCCCCATGCAGATGAGACCGATTACCGCGAATCCATCCCAGATTATGATCGAGCAACTCGCGGCATCGGGTGTAGAGTATCTGTTCTACAACTCCGGGTCGCGCGAGGCGCACTTTTTCGATGCGTTGCATGCGCATCCCGACATACACGGCATCCTGGGGCTCCACGAGGGGAGCGTCACGGCCATGGCCGGAGGGTACACACAGGTCAAGCTGGACCCGGCGGTTATTTCGGTCCATCTGGGGGCGGGACTGGCCCAATGCCTGGGACAACTGATCAACGTCTGGACCGGCAGCCTGCCCGTTGTGGTTATCACGTTTGCAGGGGATACGGGGAGCTATGCGGACAGGATCGGCCTGGACCTGAGCCACAATGTGGGCCCAACGTCGATTTCGGGACCTTTTACCAAGGCGAACTGGACGGTGATTGAACCGGAGGGGCTGCCGCAGGCGGTCGCCCGTGCCCTGCAGGTTGCCAGGACGCCCCCGGTTGGGCCGGTGCACCTCGCCGTTTACGATCGGCTGCTGGATACCCGGCAGGTTCGTGCGAATATTGTTGAAGGCGGCGTTCCGGACCTTCGAGCCGGGTATCCGGCAGATGGCGACGTGGAAGCGGTCGCCCGTGCCCTGCACGAGGCCGAGCGTCCGCTGCTTTACGTTGGGGATGGGGTCTGGAAGAGCGGGGCAGAGGCGCAGGTCGCCGCGCTTGCCGAGCAGGTTGGCGCCCCCGTTGCAGGCGGCTGGGCGGAGTTGCGGAGCGTTCCGATAAAACACAGGCTCCACTGTGGACGGTTTGAACAGGCGGTGGATGCGCTCAATCCGGATCTGATCCTCTGTATCGGCGTGCGCCACGGTGGGAGTGGACAGCCTCAGGATCTCAGGTCGTTCTCCGGGGCGCAGCGTATTATGGCCATAGGCCCGGATGTGGAGAATCTCAACAATACCCGGGGCCTGGATCCGGGTATCTTAGCCGACGAACGCCGGACGCTCGAGCGTTTGAAGGAGTTGCTGGATGCGACATCAGAGCGCTTTGACGAGCGGCGCGCCCGGGCGCAGGCGCAGGCCGCCGCCCTCCGTGCGCAGCGTTTGGAGGCTGCGCAGAAGGTTGAAGCGCAGCCCTCCCGGGTGCGTCCGTGGGTGCTGGCGGATGCGCTTGATCAGGCCCTGGAGCGCGTGGGGGGCGGACTGATTATGATCGAGCAGTTTGTCCTGCCGTTGAACAGCATAGGCGGGGGGGATGATGCGGGCAGGAATGTGTATGTCCAGGCCGCCGGGGGATCGGAGGGCTATGGGATTGGTGGGGCGATGGGGTTGAAACTGGGGGCGCCATCCCGACCCGTGGTTGGGCTGGTCGGAGACGGTTCGGTGTTCTATGCGGATTCGGGACTCTGGACGGCGGCGCACCACGGGATTCCGGTGCTTTACGTTGTTCCGAATAACCGGTCCTACGGTATCGTGGCGAACTACTTCGGGCGGGCCGGGGGCAGGATGAAGCAGACCGGTGAATATGCCGGTGTGGTCCTGGATGGCATCGATCCGGTGAAGGTTGCGGAGGGGTTTGGCGTGGAGGGTATGCACGTTGAGGATGAGTCCTGTCTTACCGAAGCGATTGACCGTGGGCTGGATGTGGTTGAGGGAGAACACCGCCCGTTTCTCCTGGATGTCCGGTTGCCGCCTGGGCTGCCGGAAGGGGGACGCGCTGCCGCGCCGTTCCGTCTCACGGATCATATTCTGAGTAGAGAGGTCGCTGATGCCCGATGAAGAGAACGAGAAGGCCGACGCCGATAAATTGAAGCAGCGCAACCGGGAGTTGGCCATTCTCAATACGGTCGCCAGGGAGATGAACCGATCGGTGGACCTGGATCAGGTGCTGCGCACGGCGCTGGCACAGGTTGCGGAGCTGTTCGGCCTGGAGACGGGGTGGGTCTGGCTGCTGGACGGGGAGACGGGAGAGTCTTATCTGGCCGCGGCCCAAAACCTGCCTCCGGCGCTGGCCGAGTATCCACACCTGATGGAGGGGCGGTGTTATTGTCTGGATACGTACCGGACAGGGGATCTGAAGGGCGCTGCAAATGTGAACGTGGTGACGTGCAGCCGGCTTCACGGTCTGGTGGAGGGCACGGATGGGTTGCGCTATCACGCCAGTATTCCGCTTTATGCGCAGGAGAAGAAGCTGGGGGTGCTCAATGTGGCGAGTAGCACGTGGCGGAAGCTTTCGCCCGGGGATTTGCAGTTGTTGAATACCCTGGGAGACCTGCTGAGCATTGCGATTGAACGGGCGCGGTTGTTTAGCCGGAGTGCAGAACTGGGCGCTGTGGAGGAGCGGTATCGGCTGGCACGGGAACTTCACGATACGCTCGGCCAGGGACTTGCGGCGATCCTTTTGCGGATGGAGGCGGTAGACGCGCTGCTGGAGGCGGATGCCGACCCGGAAGGGGTTCGGCAGGCGGTCGGGCAGACGCTGGGTTTGACGCGGAGCAATCTGGAAGATGCGCGCCGGGCGGTGCTCGACCTTCGGGCGGCCCCCCTTGAGGGGCGCACGTTGAGCGGGGCACTGGCCGCGCTGGCAGACCGTGTATCCGAAGAAGAGGTACCGGGGGTCTCTTTTGAAGCCGTTGGGGGAAGCCGGCCCCTCCCTTTACGTGTTGAAGCCGGGTTGTACAGGATCGCACAGGAGGCGCTGAACAATATCATCCGGCATGCCAATGCCAAACGGGCTACGCTCCGGTTTGTGACGACCCCCAAGCAGGTTCAACTGATTGTCGAGGATGACGGCTGCGGCTTTGACGCTTCTCAGATCTCAGAAGAGCGGTACGGGCTGGTTGGGCTGAATGAACGGGCACGGCTGCTGGAGGGCAGTCTGAATTTAGAGAGCAGCCCCGGTAAGGGCACCCGCATTGAGGTTGTGATTCCTCTGGAGACAGGCGCGTGAGGGAGCCGATTCGCATCCTGGTGGCCGACGACCATCCGGTTGTGCGAGAGGGATTGACCGCGATTCTTAGCACACAGCCGGACTTCGAAGTGGTCGGCGAGGCGGGCAACGGCGAGGCGGTGGTCCGACAGGTGGAATCGCTGCATCCGGATATTTTGCTGCTCGACCTGGAGATGCCGGAGGTGGACGGACTTGAGGCGCTCCAGCGGCTGCGCGCAGTCGGTGAGGCGGTCCGGGTGATCGTGTTTACGGTTTTCGACACGGATGAGCGGATTTTGAGCGCGGTGGAGGCGGGTGCACAGGGGTACCTGTTGAAGGGGGCACCCCGGGAAGAGGTTTTCCAGGCGGTCCGGGTTGTGCATGAGGGAGGATCGCTGCTCCAGCCGATTGTGGCTTCCAAGCTGCTGGGACGGGTGAGCAGGGGGGGGAGGACGGCTTTGGACCCGGATGCGCTGACGCCGCGTGAGCGTGAGGTCTTACAGGAGCTGTCACGGGGGCTGCTGAACAAGGAGATTGCGGATAAGCTTTCCATCAGCGAACGTACGGTGAAGTTCCACGTGAGTTCTATTCTGGCCAAGCTGGACGCCGGGAACCGCACCGAGGCGGTTGCGATTGCGGCACAGAAAGGGCTGGTTCGGATGTAGATATCCTGTACGAAAGGACAGGTTCAGGCCTGTTCTTTTTTTCAGGGAGATATCAGGCCCTCCGTACGATGCGGAGGGCTTTTTTTATAGGTAGATTTGGACAGGGATTGAAAACCGAACGGCGTTTCACGAAAAGGAGGCTGAGATGAACTCAAACACCCATCAACCGGTTGCTTTGATTACGGGCGCATCCCGAGGCCTGGGACTGGCCCTGGCCCGCGAGCTGGCCCGGCGGGGCTGGAAGCTGATTCTTGATGCCCGTGGTGCCGAAGCGCTTGAGGCTGCCCGGGCCGAGCTGGCCGCGCACACCGAGGTGGTCGCCATTCCCGGCGATGTGAGCGATGAGGCCCACCGCCGGGCGCTGGCGGCGGCGGCTTGGTCGCTGGGAGGACTGGATGCCGTGATCAACAACGCGGGTATCCTGGGTCCCAGTCCCCAGCCCAACCTGCTGGACTATCCGCTGGATGTCCTGGAGCAGGTCTATCGCACCAATGCGATCGCTCCGCTGGGGATTCTCCAGGCCGTTCGAGAGGAGATGAAGCCGCACGCCCGTATTCTGAATATGACGAGTGACGCGGGCGTGGAAGCCTACGCGGGCTGGGGAGGCTATGGGTCCAGCAAGGCGGCGCTGGAGCAGCTTTCAGCCATCCTGGCCGCTGAGAATCCTGCTTGGCGGGTGTACTGGGTCGATCCCGGTGACATGCGCACCCGGATGCACCAGGAGGCTTTCCCCGGCGAAGACATCAGCGATCGGCCGCTGCCCGAGGAGAGCGTTCCGGGGTTGATTGAGCTGCTGGAGGGGGATTATCCGAGCGGGCGGTATGGGGCGCGGGAGGTGGCCCTCACCCCCCGACCCCCTCTCTCGCCGGCGGGAGAGGGGGAGATAGAGGCGGCGGTCGTTCGGGTATAACCAATCTTCAGTTTTTCTCCTGGGAGGTGATCTTGATGTCGGCCGAAATATATCAACCGCTGCCTGTGTTATCTCTGTCCGCTGCCCGGGTTCAGGATCTGGGTTCGCTGGATTTTGAGCTTCCTGCCGAGCTGGAAGCCGGAGAGCCGCCCGAGGCCCGGGGCCTGGCCCGCGATGGGGTGCGCCTGATGGTTTCCTATTGCGCAGACGATCGGGTCGTGCACACACGCTTTCGCAACCTGCCCGAGTTTCTGGAGGCGGGAGACCTGGTTGTGGTCAATACCAGTGGCACGGTAAACGCCGCGCTCAAGGCCATCCGCTCAGACGGCACACCCCTTGAACTGCACCTTTCGACCCGCCTGATGGCCGACCTGTGGGTCGTGGAGGTCCGCCGGCCGGAGGGAACGGCCACCCGGCCATTCTACGATGCGACCCCCGGCGAGAAGATCACCCTGCCCGGCGATGTTTCGGTGAGGCTGCACACGCCTTATCGACCCGATCAGCGCAACAGGGAGAATGCCGATGTTCGCCTGTGGATCGGCACTTTTGACGTTCCGATTCCCCTGGACGATTACCTGGATCAGCAGGGGTTTCCGATTCGCTACGGTTACGTCACGCAGGCCTGGCCTTTGGACACCTACCGGACGGTCTACGCCACCGAGCCGGGCAGCGCCACAATGCCCTCTGCAGGACGGGCGTTCACGCCGGAACTGATCACCCGGCTGGTGGCCGGAGGGGTGCAGGTTGCTCCGCTTGTTCTGCATACGGGGGTGGCCAGCCTGGAGGACCACGAGCCGCCCTACGAAGAGTTCTACCGTGTCCCCACGGAAACCGCCCGGCAGGTCAATGCCGCCCATGAGGCGGGAAAGCGGGTTGTGGCCGTGGGGACAACGGTTGTCCGCGCCTTAGAGACGGTCACCGATGTCGGGGGGATCACCCACCCGGGTGAAGGCTGGGCCCGGCTGGTGATTACCCCGGACCGCTCCCTGCGGGCCGTGAACGCCCTGCTGACCGGGTTCCACGAGCCGGAGGCCACGCACCTGTCCATGCTGCAGGCGCTGGCCGGGCAGGACCATGTCCGGATGGCCTATGCCGAGGCGCTGCGTGAGCAGTACCTCTGGCATGAGTTTGGGGACTTGCATTTGATTGTTGCGGAGAGGTAATGTATGGCCTATTTTACATGAAAGTCGTAGCCGGAGAGAAAGTGACCATGTAGAGGCAATTTTTTCTTGACATTGTTCCAATCAGTCCTTATATTGCAAAACTTGAATGAATCCGCAGCAAATTTGCTGGTGGAATTCCAGTCCAACAGGAGGGCGTTCGTGATGTTTATCCAGACTACCGTCGAAACGGTCGACACCGGCGCCTGCAGAAATGCTGTACGTTATTGGAAAGGGTGCGGGATGTCTTTGCATTCCAAGCGGCCTATTACAGGACCGACGGGATAGTCTGGAAGATGCCATTGTTTTAGGGTAACTGGTTGATTTTTCGGAAGATCACCAAAAAATCTTTAGAATTATTCGGTTTCCCTGTCTGTGTCTCTTCCAGAATATCCGAGTTGATCAGCAGATGGTGCTTCTCGTGTCTGGGGGAGATTCAGGCGAAAAACGTTCGTTGTTGGGACGGACGTTTCAGCCATCCTCACCCGGATGGCTTTTTTGGTCTTTCCACTACAGGCCACGGCACGAGCAGGACGCCGTGGCTTTTTCTTATGGTTCTGTAAGAAGCTGTCTTAAAATCCCCAAAGGAGGTGGATATGAAGCATGGGTCTGCTTTTGCGGTATTGGCCGGACGGATTGGGTGAAGGTGTGGCAGACGGAACAGGGAAGGTCCTCAGGCGAGTCTTTGGCGGGACGATGCGAGGGTTTCCGAATCACATTGACAGGTAAACACGGTGCGTTCAATACGATTATGAGGGTATGGCGCACCAGCCAACAGAGCGATCAGGAGGCGTATGATGCAGACCTTCAAAGAGGTTTTCAGCCGGAAGGAGGAGTGCCGGAACCTGAAAAACGTCGGGTTCTGCGTGCTGGTGGTCCTGGCGCTGGTTATGGGCGCTTTCGGACTGGTTCTTATGAAACAGGTTTTTTCGGAGGATGTCCGCAGGGAGTGGGTCTCTACGGACCTGGGGCATGCGGATCCGGTCTCCGGGATGGAATAGGGATCTCAGGTGGCTTTTACCTTATGCAAGGGGAGAGGTTAAGCATGTCACGGATAAAGGAGAAAGAGCTGGTGCGCCGAACGCTGGACGGGGACAGGGATGCGTTTGGGAGCCTCTTCCGGACGTATCAGCCCAGGATCTATGCGGCCGTAAGGGGGCGCACATGTAACCGGGACGATGCGGAAGACCTGGTGCAGGTGACGTTTATGCGGGCCTTTCTGGGGCTGGCGGGGTTCCGGGGCGAGGCGGCTTTTTCGACGTGGTTGACACAGATTGCCATCCATGTGTGTACCACACATTTCCGGGCACAGCGGGCGCGGCAGGCCCGGAAGTGTGTGGTTGCAGGTGCCGGGCCGGAGTTGCGGGAGATGTGGGAGCCCGCCTGCGGTGAGGACCCCGAAGAGGTTCTGGACCGGAAGGAGAAGCGGGATCTGTTGATACAGGGCATCAGGGGGCTGCCGACGCCCTACCGGGAGGTGATGCGGCTACGGTATGTGGAGGAGCGGTCGTACCTGGAGATTACCGAGGAACTTCAGGTGCCGATCGGGACGGTGAAGAGCTGGCTCTACCGGGCGCGCGCGCAGCTGAAGGAGGCGTTTGAGGCGTCGGGAGTGATGGGGGATTGAGCCGTTGCGGCAGCCCCGGCGCATCCGGGCTTCAATTTGTTGAAACATCGATTCTGTTTTATGTGTCAAATCTGAAGAATGGACCAGACTCTGGTCGTTCCGACGGATTACTCCCGTCTCAGCAGAGACGGACAGGGGGGTATGGTATGCAGACGCTTAAAGAGGTTCTGGGGCGGAGGGAGGAACGTGGCAATCTTCAAAGTGTGGGTCTCTGCATTCTGGTGGTTCTCGTTCTGATCATTGTCTCTTTCGGACTTGTTTATATGAAGTTTATGGTTGAGCGTGAGCAGACAAGCGGTGAAGAACCCGGAAAGGCGGAGGCCAGAGAGGAGCTTTAGAAGCTGCTGGTTGGAAAATAGCCTTTCTTTTGTTCCTGGCCTTTTTCTTGGGCGCGGCAGTAG
>JAAXHW010000152.1 GCA_012270675.1 Candidatus Latescibacterota bacterium
TTGATCCCTAACCGATCACGTATGGAAACAGCTCAATAATACCGCTGGGGCGCCTCTTTTTTGGGAGCAGGTGGCCTTTGCGGTCCGTCTTTTTCCGGGATGCTGTCCTGATCCAGGATTTTTCGGGAGACATAGACGGGCAGGTCCATCCGTACGGCCAGGGCCATGGCATCGCTGGGACGCGAATCGATCCGGATGGAGGTCCCATTGGCCTTCCGGAGGGTCAGGATGGCGCGGTAAGTACTGTTTTGGGTCTCATCGGTCAGAACGTCCACCAGGATGGAGGTGATCCGGATGCCGGTGTGTTCCAGGACAGACTGAAACAGATCGTGTGTGAGGGGGCGGGGAAAGTCCTGGTTATAGAGCTTGCGTGCAATTGCCATGGCCTCACATTCGCCGATCCAGATGGGGAGAAAACGTGTTTCCACCGGATCGTGGAGAAAGGCAACGTACTGCCGAAGCGAATCGAGGCCTATGTTGTAGACATCGGTTTTGACGCGTTCCCCTTCGGATGACCGGGGGAGCTGGACGGGTGCCGAGGGCAGGTCGCTCAGCGCCTCCTGGCGGGGGGCGGGCTTTTGAGGTACAGGCTTTGTGATGCTGTTTTGATCCAGGATTTTTCGGGAGACATAGACGGGCAGGTCCATCCGTACGGCCAGGGCCATGGCGTCGCTGGGACGCGAATCGATCTGAATGGAGGTCCCATCGGCCTTCCGGAGGGTCAGGATGGCGAAATAGGTAAAGGTGTTCGTGTCCTGGGCCAGGGGGCGCAGCTGGTCCACCACGATGGAAGTGATGTGGATGCCGGTGTATTCCAGGACAGACTGAAACAGGTCGTGTGTGAGGGGGCGGGGAAAGTCCTGGTTATAGAGCTTGCGTGCGATTGCCATGGCCTCACATTTGCCGATCCAGATGGGGAGAAACCGCGCTTCCACCGGATCGTGGAGAAAGGCAACGTACTGCCGAAGCTCTATGCTGTAGATATCGGTCTTGACAGCATCCGGTACCGTGAGGCCCTGGGCAGATGCTGTGGAAGGATTGCATCCACCTGCGTAGAGACTTACCGTACAGCCGAGAAGAGCAAGAAGATGCCGGAGCAAACCGATGGTGGCCATCGTGTCCCCTTTCCGGCCAGTGGATCCAATGCCCGGTTGAGATACCCCATTGGGGCTCGAATTTCCGCAGGAAAATATAGTGGGGACCGGCGTTTGAAGCAACCCGAAACTTTGGGGTGTTCGGCCGGTTTGCAGGTTGACAAGATCTCAGAAATATTCTATTTTAATAAGCTCCATAATTTTATAGACTTTCCTGGGAGAATAAAAATAGCGTGAGGAGGGGGCGATGGTTGCCAGTATGACCGGTTTTGGCAGGGGAGAGGCCGAGGCAGACGGGTACCGGGCATCGGTGGAAGTCCGATCGGTCAACGGGCGCTATGGGGATGTATCGGTACACCTGCCCCGTACGCTGGCGGAATTGGAGCCCAGAATCAAGGCGTTGGTGCTTTCCACGGTTTCCCGAGGGCAGGTCAGCGTCTCCATAATGCTTAAAGGTGAAGCAGTGGAGCGCGGTGTTCCGGTTGTAAACGTGGGGATTCTGGAGGCCTACAAGGAGGGGCTGGAGGTTTTGAAGGCCCGGATGGGGCTGGCCGGAGAGGTGGACCTGATACAGGCGGCCATGCTGCCCGATATTTTCGAATTTGAAACCAAAGCACCCGACGTGGAAGCGATCTGGGCGGTTGTGGGACCCGCCTGCCAGGCGGGTGTGGCCCGGTGCCAGGCTATGCGGCGGGCGGAGGGTGAAAAGCTGGCTCAGGACCTTGTGGACCGCATTGGGAGGTTGGAGAGCCTGGTTTGCAAAGTCGAAGAACTGGCCCCTGCGCGCGTGGAGACGGTTCGGCAGAAGTTGGAGGAGAAGCTCCGTGAATTCCTCGGCCCGGAACAGGTCGACGAGAACCGACTGCTCATGGAGGTCGCTCTGCTTGCCGAGCGCAGCGATATTACGGAAGAATACGTCCGGTTCCGCAGCCACAACGCGCAATTTCTCCAGACGCTCAAATGGGATGAGGCAGTGGGACGGCGGCTGAATTTTCTCCTCCAGGAGATGCTCCGGGAAGCCAATACCATCGGATCGAAGACCGGCGATGTGGAGATTGCCCATCTGGTGGTGGAGATGAAAGAGGAGATTGAGAAGCTCAAAGAGCAGGTGCAGAATATCGAGTAGTCGGTTTTTTCTTGCGCCGGGGAGGACGCCTCCCGGTTTTGGGGCCCTGTTTTATGGATAAACAGCTTTCTGCCGAGCATGCCGGCGTTTTGATCGAACTGAACGAACGGCTTAACCTGAATCCCAGGGCGTTTGCCCTTGTGGTGTCGGGGCCTTCGGGGGTCGGCAAGTCGTCGATCTGTGAAGGCGTTTTGGAGCAAGACCCGGGCGTACAGCCCTGTGTGACAACCACCACCCGTATCAAAAGACCCGGGGAAGTAGAGGGTGTGGACTACCATTTTATTTCGGATGCGGCCTTTGGCGAGAAGGTGGCCCGGGGAGAATTTATCGAGCGGGCGGAAGTTTATGGGTTCTCTTATGGCGCAACAATTGGCGCTGTTTCAACGGCGCTGGCCAATGCGCAGGTGGTGTTGCTGGATGTGGATGTGCAGGGCGCGGCGACCTGGAAGGAGGTATTCAGAGACCGGTGTGTGACGGTTTTTGTCCTTCCGCCTTCCATAGCAGTGCTTAAAAGGCGCCTGGAGGAACGAAAGACGGAAGCCAAAACCGCCTTCCGAAGGAGGATGGAAAGTGTTTGGCAGGAAATCGGGCAGGCGGCATCGTACGATTATCTGATTATCAATCACAGTCTGGAGCAGGCGATTCTGGATCTTCAAGCGATTATTCGGGCAGAGAAACGCCGGCCCTGGCGGATGCAGGACGTTCTCTCCGGATTCGGGGTTTCACAAGGAGCGGACGATTCAACTTAACCTGGGGGAGGGTGCACCCAATGCCGGAGCTTTTCTTTTTAGAAGAAATCAGCGGAAGCGAGATTAACCCTTATGAAGCGGTTACCCTCGCTTCACGAGAGGCCCGTCGAATCAACCAGACGCGTCAGATGGTCGAGATATCCGAAGGGCAGGAGAAGCCGACGACGCTTGCGCTGAAGCGGCTGGTCGGAAAAAAGGTCCGTCTTGTCGGCGAGGGGGAGGTTGAGGAAATCGAAGAGGGAGGCCATGGCACCTCTAAACCAGAAGCGGATACTGCTGGGAGTTAGCGGCGGGGTCGCAGCGTATAAGGCAGTGGAGGTCCTTCGAAGGCTGCAGCGGATGGGGGCCGAGGTGCGGGTGGTCATGACGGCTGCTGCGACGAAGTTTATTCAGCCGCTCACCTTTGAGGCGCTGTCGCACCACCGGGTCTACGCCGACCTGTTCCCGGAAGAGGGGGACCCGGACGTCATCCACGTCAGGCTGGGCGGGTGGGCCGACCTGGTGCTGATTGCGCCGGCCACGGCCAATCTGATCGGCAAGATGGCCAATGGCCTGGCAGACGATCTGCTGAGTTGTGTGCTGCTGGCGACCCGGGCGCCTGTTATGCTGGCCCCGGCCATGGAGACCCGGATGTACGAACATCCAGCGGTTCGGCGCAACCTCGGCCGTCTGCGGGAGGCGGGGTACCGGGTCGTGGATGCAGAGGTGGGTGAGCTGGCCTCCGGAGCGCATGGGATGGGACGGCTGGCTGCGCCGGAGCGGATCGTGGAGGCGGTCGTGGGGGAACTGGGGCGGTCAGATGCGTTTTGCGGCCGACGGATTGTGGTCACGGCGGGCCGGACCGAAGAGGATATCGATCCGGTCCGGTTTCTGACCAACCGGTCAACGGGGAAGATGGGCTATGCGGTTGCACGCCAGGCCCGTCTGAGGGGGGGGGACGTGGTCTTGATCAGTGGGCCGTCCAGCCTGGATGTCCCGCCGGGGGTGGAGGTGGTGCGGGTGCGGACGGTCGCGGAGATGCGCGAGGCCACAACAGAGGCGTTCCAGGGGGCCGATGCCCTGATTATGACCGCAGCGGTTCTGGATTTCAGGCCGCAACAGGTGGCTGCATCGAAGATTAAAAAGGCGGAAGAAGGGCTGAGACTGGACCTGATTCCCACCGAAGATTTCCTGGTCGATCTGGGGGCGTGCAAAGGGGAACGGGTGGTGGTCGGGTTTGCGATGGAGACCGAAGATGGGGTGGCCAACGCCCGGAAAAAGCTGGAGGCGAAACGGTTAGACCTGATTGTGCTGAACGATCTGACTGTGCGGGGCGCCGGGTTCGGGGTGGACACCAATGTGGTGAGCCTGATTGACCGGAGGGGCAACACCGAAGCCCTGCCCCGAATGTCGAAGATAGAGGTGGCCGACCGCATTCTGGATTGGGTTGCCAGGCGGTGGCAGTGACGCAGTCCGGGGATGGGAGGGAGGTCTGGTTGTGGAAGAAGCCAATGCCGACCGGGAGATTCTGGATACGATCGAGGAGGCCCGGGAATTTTTGAGACAGCAGGCCGGGTTGGGACTCACCGACCTTCCAAAGGTAGAGGTCTCATCCCCGTCTCTGGTGTCCAGAGCGAGCCAGCTTGGGGCGTTTCACGATTCCATCCGGGATTGCCAGGCGTGTCGGCTGTGTAAAGGCCGCCGCACCGTGGTGTTTGGAAGTGGAAGTCCAGACGCGGACGTGATGTTTATCGGTGAGGCCCCGGGACGGGAGGAGGACCGGCAGGGGCTGCCCTTTGTAGGGGCGGCCGGGGAGTTGCTGACGCGGATGATCGAATCGACCGGGCTGCGCCGGGAGGAGGTCTACATTGCCAACGTCATCAAGTGTCGTCCCCCCGGCAACCGGGATCCGGAACCGGACGAGGTGGCCAGCTGCGAGCCCTATCTGGTGCAACAGATTGAGATCGTCAAGCCGCTGGTGATCTGTACCCTGGGCCGGTTTGCCGCTCAGGCTCTGTTGAAGACCACCGAATCGATGGGGAAGTTGCGCGGGCAGGTGCTTGCCTATGAGGGGATCAAGTTGATTCCGACCTACCACCCGGCGGCGTTGCTGCGCAATCCTCAATGGAAGCGCCCGGCCTGGGAGGATTTGAAGCTGGTCCGAAGGGAGTACGACGGGCTGGAACTCTGAAAAATCTCCCAATGGACATGTTCACCTTATGTCTACAGAATACTTGAAAACTCAGGTTGCAGGGGTGCCCGCGGACCGGGCACAGCCTCAGGCCGTGGAGGTCGAAAAGGCGGTGCTGGGCGCTATGCTGATCGACAACGGGGCCATCAACCAGGTTGTTGAGGTGCTGGGAGACGAAACGGCGTTTTACCACACTGGCCACCGAAAGATCTATGCGGCGATTCTGGCGCTCTACGATAAGGGCATGCCGGCGGACCAGGTGACCGTTACCGAGGAACTCTCCCGGCGGGGGCACTCCGAAGAGGCGGGAGGGGCTGTTTATGTCGCGGCTCTGGCCGGGGAGATGGCCACGGCGGCCAATGCGGAATACCATGCCCGGATTGTGCTGGAAAAGGCGCAGCGGCGCAGGCTGATCGATGCGGCAACACAGACCATCACCGAAAGTTATGAGGACACGGAGGACATCCAGGGTGTCATCGACCGGGCCGAACAGCGGGTGTTTCGGATTGCTGAAGGCGACCTGGGCAAGGGCGTGGTCTCCCTGGAGTCCCAGCTCCCGGAGGCGTTTGCGCTGGCCCAACGGGCGCACGAACGGGCGGGCGCCCTGACGGGTGTGACCAGCGGGTATACCGATTTAGACGAGATTACGGCGGGGCTGCAGCCGTCGGACCTGATCATCGTGGCGTCCAGGCCCTCTATGGGGAAGACGGCGTTGACCCTTTGTATGGCCCGCAATGCGGCCGTCAAGGGGAACACGCCGGTACTCTATTTCTCGCTGGAGATGTCGGTACAACAACTGGTGCAGCGGATGCTGTGCGCCGAGGCCCGGGTGGATTCGCACCGGCTTCGAACGGGGCGGCTTAACGAGGAGGAGTGGCAGCGGCTGGCGACATGGACCGGCAAGCTGGCGGAGGCGCCGTTTTATATTGACGATACGCCGAGCATTTCCGCCCTGGAGATGCGCGCAAAGGCCCGCCGGGCCAGGGCCGAGCACAATATCGGATTGATTGTTGTGGATTACATCCAGCTGATGACCACCACAGAGCGGGCGGACAACCGGGAGCAGGAGATCGCCCGGACCTCCCGGTCGCTGAAGGCGCTGGCCAAGGAGCTGGACGTGCCGGTGGTCGCATGCGCCCAGCTTTCCCGGGCGGTGGAAGCACGGGCGGATAAGCGGCCGCAGCTTTCGGACCTGAGGGAAAGCGGAAGCCTCGAACAGGACTCGGACGTGGTGATGTTTCTCTACCGGCCGGAGGTCTACGGCATTCCGGATGAGGAGGGGAACAGCCAGGAAGGGATGGCCGAGATTATTATCGGGAAACAGCGAAACGGCCCTATCGG
Source organism: Candidatus Latescibacterota bacterium (assembly GCA_012270675.1). Lineage (GTDB taxonomy): Bacteria > Latescibacterota > UBA2968 > UBA2968 > JAAXHW01. The sequence goes on from JAAXHW010000152.1 coordinate 6,481, forward strand.
AAGTGTTTCTCTCACCTTTGTGGGCGACTACGTGCGGTTTGAGGAGCGTGAGATCTATCGGGAGGAACCGTTCTGATCCAGGGATATGGCGATGGCCAAGCTGCGCATCCGATATGTGTGTCAGGGTTGTGGTGCGGAAGCGCCCAGGTGGTTTGGGCGCTGTCCGGGCTGTGAGGCGTGGAATACCTGTGTAGAAGAGCCCATCTCGCCTGCCCCTGAAAAACAAAGCGGCACAGCGGTGTCGGTGCCTCCCGCACCGATCACGGAGGTGGATGGCCATCCGGAAGACCGGATGGCCACAGGGATGCAGGAGTTCGACCGGACGCTGGGCGGAGGGATTGTGTCGGGGGCGGCCGTGCTGGTGGGCGGAGACCCGGGGATCGGAAAGTCGACGCTGCTGCTGCAGGGCGCCGCGGCCCTGGCGCTGGAGGGGCTGAGGGTGCTTTATGTGTCGGCCGAGGAGTCGCTGCCGCAGACCCGGATGCGGGCGCAGCGGGTCGGGGCGCTGTCGGACCAGCTTTACCTGGTTGCCGAGTCCAGCCTGGATTTGATTTGCAGGTATATTGAAGATCTGAAACCGACCGCCGTGGTGGTCGATTCGGTCCAGACAATTCACCGCCCGGATCTGCAGAGCGCTCCAGGCAGCGTGAGCCAGGTTCGAGCGTGCGCGGCCTGCCTGGTGTCTCTGGCCAAGACCACCGGCACAGCCGTTTTTCTGGTGGGTCATGTGACTAAGGAGGGGACGGTGGCCGGGCCCCGGGCGGTGGAGCACCTGGTGGATACGGTGCTCTATCTGGAGGGAGAACGGCACGGGGCATACCGCATCCTCCGGGCAGCCAAGAACCGATTTGGGTCTACCAACGAGATCGGGATTTTTGAAATGTGCGACCGGGGGATGCTGGAGGTTGCCAATCCGTCCCGGGTCTTTCTCTCAAAGCGGGAGACGGCGTGCGGGGGTACGGCGGTGGTTTGTAGCGTGGAGGGCACCCGGCCGCTCCTGGTAGAGGTTCAGGCCCTGGTGGCCAGCAGCACCTTCGGATATCCCCAGCGGGTGGCCACCGGCTTCGATGCCCGCCGAATGGCGATCCTGGTCGCGGTTTTAGAGAAGCGTTCGGGATTGGCGTTGGGATCACAGGACATTTTTCTAAACGTGGCCGGTGGGCTCCGCATCGACGAGCCGGCGGTGGACCTGGGCGTTGCGCTGGCAATGGTTTCGAGTTTTCGGGACTGCGCCGTAGACCCCATGACCGTGGCCGTGGGGGAGGTGGGATTGGGGGGGGAAATTCGTCCGGTCAGTCAGGTTGACCGGCGTGTGGCCGAGGCCCACAAGCTGGGATTCACGCGCTGTATTGTTGCCAAGGCCAACATGGCGGGCCTGAAAGCCCCTGCCGGTATGGAAGTGGTGGGGGTGTCGGACATTGACGCTGCCCAGGAGGTGACGCTGGGCAGGCCGTTTAACAGGTAGCAGGAAAGGGGGAATCGGCGCTTGTGTCAAGAGAATTTGCCGGGACCGGGAAAAGATCGCCTGTGTACGTTTCCAAACTGCTGTCGCTGATGTTGAGGCATCGGCCGGAGGAATTCGGCGTTGAGGTAGACCGTTATGGGTTTGCCGATCTGGAGGCGGTGGTGCGCGCACTTCAGGAGCGGGATGCGAATCTGCGGTTGCGCGATGTCGAATCGGTGGTTTACGATTCTGAGAAACAGCGGTTCGAGATTGTAGAGGGACGCATCCGGGCACGCTATGGACACAGCTTTGAGATTGACCTGGGCATCGATCCGGTCGAACCGCCGGAATATCTCTACAAGGGGGTGCACCTCAGGGATGTGGACGGGGTGCTGGCGGAGGGGCTGAAGCCGGTCGATCGGCAGTACGTGCACCTCTCTTTCCAGGCCGATGTGGCCGCACGGTTGGCCGGGAAGGGAAGGGGACGCGGCGCTGTGGTTCGGGTGGACGCCCGGCGCGCCCACCGGGCGGGTGTTCTCTTTTACGACTGTGGACCCACGGTCCTCACGCCGGAGGTGCCGTCCGATTTTCTCATTCTGGAGCAGTCTCCAGAGGCTTCGGAGATGCCCTCCACCCGGCCCACGGTGCAACGCGATGTGGCCGTACCCCAGGGCGAGCCCCCGGTTATGTATGGACGGAAACGGAGGTTTGGCCAGAAGAGGTAGCCGGGAGATGGGCGTGGTTTTTTTAGATTCCCCCGTTCCCCTGTCTCCTGATCGTGAGACGGAAAACGAGATACCGATGTCAAAGAAAAAGTGGCCGAATTCGCAGGCGATGCTGAAAGTGGCCGGGGATCTGGCAGAAGAGGTACGCGCCGACCTGATTCTGCTGGTTGCGGATTCCGGCGTCAGCCGGGCTGCCGTGCAGGCCTTAAACGAGGTCTGCCAGACCTTTGTGGTAACCCGAAACAACCGGTTTTTGAAGGGGATTGAGGCGGTGGGGGTGCGGTGGATGCATTTTGATTTTGATGCGGACGATTTGGCGCATTTCGAACGGGTGCGACAGGGGATCACCCTGGGGATGGAGGGGGGGTACATCCCCGGGGGAAGCCGTCTGGTCTGTCTGAGCAGCCTGGTGGAACGTCGCGGCGTGGACGCGCTGGTGGTGGTGGATACGCCCCGGAGAGGCGAGGATTTCCATCCGGAAAACGTCGCCGCCCTGGCGGGCGATCTGCCGATTGAAGTGGTCAGGGCCGTGCTTGACCTGAGCGTGGACATCGGCCAGCAGGGCCGTGAGGGGGAGCCGGTGGGCACGCTGTTTGTGATCGGAGACTCCGAGCGGGTGATGGCCAACTCCCGGCCGATGACCTTCGATCCGTTTCGGGGGTATTCCGAGCGTGAGAAGAATATCTGCAACGCCGATATTCGGGAAGCGGTGAAGGAGGTCGCCTTGATGGATGGGGCGTTTATCGTTCAGGAGGATGGGGTGATTCTGTCGGGCGGACGGTATATTACCGCCGATGTCAAAGGCCTCGTTTTGCCCAAGGGACTCGGGGCGCGGCATGTGGCTGCTGCGGCCATTACAAAACATACGGCGGCGGTTGCTGTGGCAATATCGGAGTCGACCGGCATCGTGCGGGCGTTCAGGGGGGGAGAGATCGTCCTTACAAGAGCGCCTCACAGACGGCGCCTGCGGTAGAGGAGGCCCGCTCTTATGAACCTGGATGCTGCCAAAATCCGGCTGGTTCGGACAGACAGTGGAGTACAGGTCGCCATCGACGGTGTCGCCCGGCGGGTGGGGCGAATGGTCAGGGCCTTTCCCAGGACCGATCCGGAACGCTATGTGGGGCTGCTGGACCCGGATGGGCGCGAGATCGGGATGATCGAGGCTCCCTCCAGGCTGGACGGGGCGTCCCGGGTGCTGATGGAGGAAGTATTGAAGGCCGACTATTTTGTGCCCACGATTCTGGAGATCCGCTCTGTGACGCCCGGGGGTACGGGCAGCCTCTGGGAGGTGCTTACCGATGATGGGCAGCGGACGTTCCGGATCCAGGACCGGGAGGCGCTGGACGGTTCGGAGGCCCCTGCGATTGCGGTTACAGACGAGGATGGAAAGCGCTATCGCATCGAAGACTACTGGGCGCTGGACCGGCAGAGCCGGAAGGCCATCCAGGATCTGCTGCCCGACAGGGTGCTCAAAGCGCGCTGGGGGGGGCAGCGGTCATCCAGGGGCAGGTGAAGCTTATGGGCGTATCGGGTCGATTTTCCATGTCGACGCAGAGGGTATAGGGATGGGGCGTGGGGGCGCCCTGTTTTGGGCGGCAGGAGGGGTAATCGAAATCTGCCTGATCGGCATTCTGGCCCTGGGAGACCTGAGGGGGCAGGTGCCGATTTTTTTGGCCCTGTTTGGCACTGCGACAGCCGTCTATCTGATGGTGGTGTGGCGGAGCGAAACGGCGTCGCTGCGGACGGTGGTGCTGTTCGGGCTGCTCTTTCGGGCGACGCTTCTGCCTTCGCTGCCGACGCTTTCGGACGATCTCTACCGGTATGTGTGGGACGGTCGGGTGCAAACCGCAGGAATCAATCCCTACCGGTATGCGCCGGCGTCGGAGGCGCTGGCGTATCTGCGAGACGACGAGATCTACCCCAGAATAAACCATCCGGAGGTTTCCACCATCTACCCGCCCCTGGCAGAGGCCCTCTTCCTGGGGTGCTATGCGCTGCATCCGGGCGTGTGGACGGTGAAGATCGCCCTGGTCGGGATAGACCTGCTTGCGGCCTGGTTCCTGCTGGGCCTCATCCGGGTGTACGACCAGCATCCGGGACAGCTCCTGATCTACCTGTGGAACCCCCTGCTGGTGGTGGAGGTGGCCGGCAATGGACACATGGATATTATGGGGGTGGCCACCGTGGTGATGGCCCTGCTTTATTTGCAGATTGGAGGCTACGGACGGGCAGCAGGAGCCCTGGCGCTCTCGTTTCTGAGCAAGTTCTTTGCCATCTGCCTGATCCCGGTGTTCTGGCGCTGGATGTGCGCACGGAGAGGCAACGCGGGTGGCTGGCGTGTCCGTTTGCAGGCGATGGTAAGACCCGGCAAGGCCTGGCCGGTCCTGGTCTTCCCCGCTGTGGTCCTGTTGGGCTATCTGCCCTACGCCGGGGCCGGGGCAGGGCTTTTCAAAGGGCTTTTGACCTATGCGGAGCACTGGGAATTCAACGCGCCGGTTTTTGGCCTTTTGAAAGCAGTCCTGGGCAGCGGGGTCGCAGCGAGAATCGCGGTCGGCGTCCTTTTCGGAAGTGCTGTGCTGGCGCTTACGCTGGGGTGGATGCCTCCGATCCAGGCGGCCTACCTGCTGACGGGGCTTTTTCTATGGTTGACCCCAACGCTGCATCCCTGGTACTGTGTCTGGATGCTGCCTTTTCTGGTGTTCTATCGGAGTCCGGCCTGGTTGACGTTTACCGGTCTGGTCGTTCTGTCCTACCACGTGTTGATCCGCTACCAGGCCGAAGGCGTCTGGGAGGAGGCCGCGTGGGTGAAAGGGGTTGAATACGGGGGATTTGTCGCCGTATGGGTCGGTACCCGCATATGGCGGAGGATCAGGGTAAGGACGAGGCCCCTTTGTGGAGGTGCGTGGACAAAAAAATCTTGACTCTGGAGAAACAATCATATAGATTTGGAGTTTGCTGTAATATCTGATTATCCTCAATAAAATAAGGAAGATATTTATGCCCACATACGAGTACGAATGCAGGAATTGCGGACATGCGTTTGAGCGGTTTCAATCGATGACGGCCCGACCGATCAGGACCTGTCCCGCGTGTCGCAAGCGGTCGGTGAGACGGCTGATCGGGGTCGGAGCGGGACTGATTTTTAAGGGGTCCGGGTTTTACAGCACAGACTATCGGAGCGAAAGCTATAAGAAGGCGGCCAAGAAGGAGGGCGAAGGGGCACCCGGCGACAAGAAATCGTCCAGTGACAAAGCGTCGGGTGAATCCAAAGGCTCCGGTTCCCAAAACGGTGCGGATTCGGCTTGAAAAAATCTGGAACTCAAACGGTTTTGAAGAGTCTATTTTCTCGATTATTTTCTTTGAGAAGGAGCCATTACAGCGGTATGGACAGGTGGTCTATCGTTTTCGCGTGTGCTTTGACGCTTGGCTGCAGCCAGGAGTCGGCGGATGAGCTTTTTACAAAGGGAGAGGCTGCAACGCATCAGGACGCAACCTACCCGGAAGCCAAAATTTACCTGAATGAATTCCTGGAACGCTTTCCGGACGACCCAAGGGCCGATCTGGCTCTGCAGGCCCTGGCCCGTGTCCTCCTGAACCAGGGGGAAAGCGAGGCGTCGATTGCCCGGTATGAGGAGCTCATCCGGCGGTTTCCCACCAGCCGGTATGCCGATCAGGCCCAGTTTATGATCGGTTATATCTACGATTTAGACGGCAAATACGAACAGGCCCGAACAGCCTATCAAAAGGTGGTCAACGGGTATCCCGGTTCGGAACTGGTTGATGATGCGCAGGCCTGCATTGCCAATCTGGGAAAGCCTCCCGATGCGTGGTTCCCTCCAGATTCGACCACCGCAGACAGCGTACAACGTCGTTGAGAAGGCCTGCTGTCCTGTTTTTCCTACCCTTCCGGGGAGCGGACGAGTCAATCCCCACTCTTCCATACGGTTTCAGATTTTTCAAAGGCTTTGCCACAGCGGCAGGAAGACGCGCCGGTTGACCCTTTCTGAATAGGGATAGCCTATGCTGATGACAGAGGATCTTCAGGCCATTAACGAGCAGGTTTCCCAGGAGAGCGTATTTGCCGAACGGGTGGTGGGGGAGGTGAGTAAGGTGATCGTGGGTCAGCAGGCGATGGTAGAACGGCTTCTGATCGGGCTGCTGTGCAACGGGCATGTCCTCCTGGAGGGCGTGCCGGGCCTGGCCAAGACCCTTGCGGTGAGTACCCTGGCACAGACGCTGCAGGCCTCTTTCCGCCGTATTCAATTTACGCCCGATCTGCTGCCCGCCGATCTGATCGGGACCATGATCTACCATCAGCCTACGGGAGAATTCATCCCCAAGGTGGGACCGCTGTTTGCCCATCTGGTGCTGGCCGATGAGGTGAACCGGGCGCCGGCCAAGGTGCAAAGCGCCATGCTGGAGTCCATGCAGGAGCGGCAGGTCACCATAGGCGACCAGACCTTCCGGATGGAAGACCCCTTTCTGGTTCTGGCCACGCAGAACCCGATTGAACAGGAGGGGACCTACCCCCTGCCGGAGGCCCAGGTAGACCGTTTTATGGTTAAGGTCAAAGTGACCTACCCCAGCCGGGAGGAGGAGCGGATGATTGTGGACCGGATGGGCGGGGACGCCGTGCCGGCCGTACAGCCGGTTGTGACCCCGGCCGATATTGTGCGGGCCCGGTCGGTGGTGGATCGCGTCTATGTGGACAGCAAGATCAAAGACTATATTGTGGACTTGGTGCTGGCCACCCGGGAGCCTGCGGGCTACGGTCTGCCGGATCTGGGGCCGTTGATCGAATACGGGTGCTCGCCCCGGGGCTCCATCTTTCTGACCAGGGCGGCCAGGGCCCACGCCTTTTTGAGGCGGAGGGGCTATGTGACGCCGGAAGACGTCAAGGCGGTGGGGATGGATATTCTGCGGCACCGGGTGATTGTGACCTACGAGGCGGAGGCGGAAGAGGTTACCCCTGAGGATGTGATCCAGCAGGTGTTTGACCATGTTGAGGTGCCCTGAACCGTGGTCCCGGCAGAGATCTTAAAAAAGGTGAAGCGAATCGAGATCCGCACGCGTCACCTGGTGAACACGGTTTTTTCCGGGGAGTATCACTCGGTGTTTAAAGGCCAGGGGGTGGTATTTGCCGAGGTCCGGGACTATCAGATGGGAGACGATATCAGGACCATTGACTGGAATGTGACCGCGCGAATGGGACACCCCTTTGTCAAGGTGTTCGACGAGGAGCGGGAACTGACGGTGATGCTGATGGTGGACGCCAGCGCGTCGGCAGACTTTGGTACGGTAGCGCAGATGAAGGGAGAGATCGGAGTTGAGATTTGCGCCCTGCTGGCGTTTTCGGCGATTCAGAATAACGACCGGGTCGGGCTGATTATCTTTACAGACGACGTGGAGGCGTTTATCCCTCCCAAGAAAGGGAAGAAGCATGTGTTGCGCGTCATCCGGGAACTGCTCTATTTCCGGCCGAGCAGGCGAGGGACGGATATCGGTGCTGCGCTGGACTATCTGGGCCGGGTGACGACGCGCAGGAGCGTGGTTTTCCTGATTTCGGATTTTATGGATTCGGGGTACGAGGCCGCGCTTCGGGTGGCCAACCGGCGGCACGATCTGGTGACGATTGCTCTGAAGGACCCCCGGGAGGCGGTCCTGCCCGATGTGGGGATTGTGGAGCTGGAGGATGCGGAGACCGGCGAAGAGATCCTGGTGGATACCTCGGATTCGGCGCTCAGGACATCTTTTGCCCGGTTTTCCCAGGAGGCGGTCGAAGCGCGCGATCGGTTGTTTCGTACAGTTGGCATTGACACGATTGACGTGAACACCAACGCATCCTACGTAGAACCGCTGATGCAGTTTTTCAAGATGCGGGCGCGCAAGATCAGAATATAAACTTAAGAGGAGGCAGACGTGATCGAAGTTGACCACTTAACCAAGCGCTACGGGCCGCTTCTTGCGGTAGACGATATTTCGTTCCGGGTTGAGAAGGGGGAGATCGTGGGATTCTTAGGACCCAACGGGGCCGGGAAGACCACCACGATGCGCATCCTCACCGGTTTTCTGCCCGCGACCGAGGGGGCGGCGCGGGTGGCGGGGTTCGACGTCTTTGAGAAGCCGCTGGAGGTGAAGCGACGCATCGGCTATCTGCCGGAGCACCCCCCGCTGTACCGGGATATGCGGGTGCGGTCCTACTTAGATTTTGTGGCAAAAATCAAAGGGCTGTCCAGGCAGGACCGGGAGGACCGCATTGCAGAGGTGATGGAACGTTGTGGCATTGTGGACCGGGCGGAGCAGCTGATTGGCCAGCTCTCCAAGGGGTATCAGCAGCGCGTGGGCGTGGCCCAGGCGCTTGTGCACAATCCCGAGGTGATCATCCTGGACGAACCGACCATCGGGCTGGATCCGAACCAGATCCGGCAGATCCGGCAGCTGATCAAGGGGTTGGGCCGGGAGCATACGGTCATCCTGAGCACGCATATTCTGCCCGAGGTCGATATGACGTGTGACCGGGTGATTATTATCAACAGGGGGCGGATCGCTGCGGTGGACACGCCGGAGAACCTGACAGCTACGATGCAGGGGAACGAACGGTTTTACGTTGAAGTGGCCGGGGCTGCCGATGCTGCGGTTGAGGCAATCCGGGAAGTTCCCGGGGTGGTGGATGTGTCGAGGACCGATGGGCGCACAGAAGGAGAGGCCGTGGGCTTGCACGTGGATGCGCCCGTTGAAAGCGACATCCGCGCGGCAGTGGCGGCCAGGGTCGTAGAACGGGGGCTGGAGCTGCTGGAGCTGCGGCGGGTCGAGATGAGCCTTGAGGATATCTTCCACGAGTTGACAACGAGTGAGGAGGTGAGCGGGTAATGCACAATGTGCTTGCGATTTTCTGGAAGGAGATGCGCTCCTATTTCGGCTCCCCCATCGCCTACGTGATTGCAGGGGGGTTCCTCGTGCTTACGGGATATTTTTTTCAAAATATCGTGCTGAGTTTCCACGAGCTAAGCCGCTATTACGCACAGCAGCAGTTTGCAAGCAGGCCCCGAATCAACGTGAACGAGATGGTGGTGACGCGCTTTTTCGGAATCCAGTTCTTTACCTGGCTGATCGTGACGCCAATGCTGACCATGCGGCTTTATGCGGAGGAAAAGCGGAGCGGCACGATCGAGCTGTTGATGACGTCGCCGGTGACCGTCTGGCAGACGTTGCTGGGGAAGTTTTTTGCCTGTTTCGGGCTGTATGTGCTCATCGAGATCGCGGCCTTCGCCCTCATCGGCCTTCTGGCGGTCTATGCCGACCTCGACTGGGGACCGATCTTTTCGGCCTGTCTGGCCGTTTTGCTGTTGGGGGCCACCTTTATCAGTGCGGGCATTCTGGCCTCTTCGCTTACCGAGAACCAGATCGTGGCGGTGGTCATTTCGTTCTTTCTGCTGCTGCTGCTCTGGATGATCGACTGGTCGGCGCAGTTTGCCGATCCCGTGCTGGGAGGGATTCTGCGCCAGCTTTCGATCCTGGAGCACATGCGGGACATGAACCGGGGGGTGATCGATACCAGCGATGTGGTTTTTTTCCTGAGCGCGACGGTTTTCTTTCTCTTTCTGACCCATACTGTCATCGAATCCCGCAGATGGAGGCAATAGGTTATGGCGAGTTTTCTGAAGGGCCGAACGCTTAAATACGGCTCCAATGCGTTTGTTGCGGTGCTGATTATGCTCGGCATCCTGGTGGTGGTCAACTTTCTGTCCAACCGCTATCACCGGCGTTTCGATACCACGGAGGGGGGGATTTTCAGCCTGTCCGACCAGACGGTGACGTTGCTGGATTCTCTGAAAAAGGATGTGCAGGTCATCGCGTTTTTCCGGGAGCAGGAGAAGTCCCGGTACGAGAATCTGCTGAAGGAATACGCCTACCACTCCAAACGCTTCTCCTACCGTTTCGTAGATCCGGACAGGCAACCGGCGGAGGCCAATCGGTATGAAATCCAGGCTTACCAGACCTCGGTGATCGAGGTGGGGGACATGGAGGAACGGATTACCGGTTCTGAAGAGAAGGCGTTGACCAATGCCATTGCCAAGGCGGTACGGGGCAAGGTGAAGCGCGTCTATTTTCTGGTGGGGCACGGTGAAGCGTCCATAGAGAGTCTGGCGCGGGATGGCTACAACAGGGTAAAACAGGCCCTTTTAGAGGCCAACTACACTTTGCACGATTCCCTGCTGCTCGCGCGGTCCAGGCAGGTGCCCAGGGCGTGTGATCTGCTGATTGTGGCGGGTCCCAAGACCGGACTTTTTCAGGCGGAGGTCGATTCTATCCGGGTTTATCTGGAGGCAGGAGGCGCCGCGTTGTTTTTGCTGGACCCGGGGGTGCAGACCGGCCTGGAACCGATGCTGAAGGACTGGGCGATTGCCGTAAACAACGATTATGTCGTGGACGGCAGCGGGGTTGGCAGGCTCTTCGGGCTGGACTACTCGATGCCGGTGGCCGCTCAGTATGGAGCGCACCCGATCACGTCGAAACACAAGGGTCTGATGACCTTTTACATGATGGCGCGTTCGGTAACCCGGGAGGGGCCGAAGCCGGGGGTGGAGGGGGCCCTGGAACTGGTGCTGACCTCGCCGAGGAGCTGGGGCGAATCGGACCTGTCGAGCAAGAAACCGACGTTCGATCCCGAGTCCGATATGCGGGGTCCGATTTCCCTGGCTATGGCGGTTTCGGCCAGCCCCAAACGCAGTCAGCACAGGCCGGGAGAAGATGCACAGCGTAAAACCCTGATCGTGGTTTTCGGGGATTCCGACTTTGCCAACAACCAGTTCTTTGGGGCTCAGGGCAACGGCGACCTCTTCCTCAATTCGGTAAGCTGGCTCCTGGAAGAGGGGGAGATGATCTCCATCCGGCCCAGGGAGCCGGGGCACCGTCCCCTCAGCCTGACCCAGAGAGACGCCCAGTGGATCCGCTGGCTGTCGCTGGTGCTGCTGCCTGCCATTCCGGTGATTGCCGGGGTTCTGGTGTGGTGGAGAAGACGATAAGTGGTGAGCTACGAGTGCTCCAACCCTCACGATTTGCTACTGTTAATGAGAGGGGTAAGCGATGAGCTTTAAGACAACAGGTTTTCTGGCCGCGTTGTTTATCGCCCTGCTGGGATTTCTCTATTTTTACGAGATCAGGGGTGGAGAGGGACGGAAGCAGGCGGAAACGGAGGCCAGGAAGGTTCTCCGGATTGATGATACGGAGGTGGTCCGCTTGGTGGTTCAGCGGGAGGATACTACGGTGGTGGCTGTGAGGGAGGGAGACGGCTGGCGGATTCTGGAGCCTCTCAAAACCGGGGGAGACCGGGCGAATATCGAGTCCCTGCTTCGCACCGGAAAAAACCTGGAGAAGGTCCAGGTGGTGGCGGATGAGGCTTCGTTGATCAGCGGAGCGGTGGATCCTGCAGATTTTGGGCTTGGCAAGCCCGAGATTGCCGTGGTGTTTGAACGGGAGGGTGAGCAACGGGACAGCCTCTTTTTCGGCGATAAGAGCCCCACGGGGAGCTACGTCTACCTGAGGGTGTCGGGGAGTCCGGAGATCCTGGCCGTCGGGGCCTGGCGAAAGTCGAATTTTGCAAAGGGGCTTTACGACCTGCGGGACAAACGGGTTGTTCTGTTTGACAGGGATGAGGTCAGAAAATTTGAGATCGCCCGCGACGGCCAGGATATTGTGGCCTCGAAACAGGGGGGGGACTGGCGTCTTGAAAAGCCGGTGGCCGACCGGGGGGACAGTCTGGTCATTCGACGCCTCCTGAGCCGGCTGTGGACGGCCCAGGCAAAACGCTTTGTGACAGAGGAAGCGACAGATCTGGCGCCCTACGGGCTGGATGACCCCTGGATGCGGATCTCGATCTACGAGGGAGAGGGGCTGGCGCTGAAGGAGGTGATCCTGGGAGACGGGCTGAGGGCCGGCAGGATCAAAAGGTATTATGGGAAGTACGTGGCCAAGTCCCCGGTCTTTACGGTCGATTCGACTTTTGTCAAGGAGATGATGAAGACCCCTTCGGAACTGCGATATAAAAAGATCTTCGCCTTTGACTCCGAAGGCATCGACCGGGTGGTGCTGGTGTATCCGGACAGTACGGTGGACTGCAGAAAAGATACGAGCAGCCAGGCGTGGACGACGCTGGAGCCCCGCTTCCATGCGGCTTCCGGCAAGAGTGTGGAAGACCTGATCGAGCGGGTAAAGGAGCTTGAGGCCGTCCGTTTTGCGGCCGAGACGCTGGTGTTGCCGGAAACATACGGACTGGATGCCCCCGCAGTGCAGGTTAAGCTGTGGAAGGCCGGACAACTGGCGCGGGAGGTGGCGCTGGGAAGGAAAGGAGAGCAGGTTTACGCCAGGGGCGATGCCCGGCCGCAGGTGGTGGAGGTGGGACGCAGCATCCTGGAGAGGCTGACGCTGGAACTGAGCCCTTTCATTCCGGATAGTGTGCAGACCCAGGTCCCGTAGTCCGGTTCTGCGGAGGCGTTGAAACAACAGGATTGATCGCTCATGTACGGACGTGTCTGCTGTGTTTTTGCCGCTGTACTCTGTCTGGCCCGCCCCTGCCCTGCCGGGGTCTTTTTTCATGCAGAGGTTAACCGGGATACGATTACGGTAGGGGACCCTGTTGCGTTTCGGTTGCAGGTGAGGCGTCAGATAGGGGATCGGGTGGAGGTCCTGCCACAGGGTGGGTTTCCGGGGCCGTTCGAGGTTCGGGAGCAGCGGCCGCCGTCCGTCCGGCAGATGGACGACGGACGGGTCGAGGAGACAAGGGATTACGTGATTGCGGTCTATCGAACCGGGGAATTTGAAATTCCGCCGTTGACGCTGCGTTTCCAGACGGCGTCCGGAGATACGGGCCGTATTGCCTCCGGTTCTATTCCGATTGTGGTTCAAAGCGTGGTGTCCGAAGATTCGGATATCCGGGATATCAAGCCGCCCGTGGAGATGCCGGCGCGGATTCCCATCTGGGTATGGATTGCAGGGGCTGCGCTGGTTCTGGCCGTTGTCGGTGCGATCTGGTACATCATACGCCGGCGCCGCAGGCCCGTCGAAGCGCTGCCACCTCCGCCCGTAGACTGGCGGGCCGAGGTGGAGAAGATCTCCCGGATGGGGCTTTTGGAGAAGGGGGACTACAAGCGGTATTACACGCTGCTCTCAGAAGTGACACGCCGTTATCTGGAAGCGCGTACAGGCGTTGAAGCGATGGAGCGCACGACCTTTGAAATTGCATCGGGGCTGCATGAAAGATCGATCAGAAAGGCCCGCGTAGCTGAGGTAGAAGGGTTCCTGTCGGAGGCGGATCTGGTGAAGTTCGCCAAGGTCAGGCTCCCTCAAGAGACTGCTGCGCATGCGGTACAGCGGGTGCACGACCTGATCGCCCACCTGGACGCGGAACCCCTGGCCCGGCCAGAGGAGATCGATCAGCAACCGGCCCCGGCAGGAAGTGCTCGATGATTCGATTCCACAACCCGGAATGGCTCCTGCTGCTCTTGATCGTTCCGATCCTGATTTATCGGTATGTATACCGGGAGCGCCGGAAGCAGGGGAGCATCCGGTTTTCAGACATCGGAACGTTCAAACAGATCCGGCCGTCCTTCATTCTGAAACTCCGCCACAGTCTGATTGTCCTGCGGTGTCTGGCGCTTGTGCTCCTGGTGCTGGCCCTGGCTCGCCCCCTGTCGGGACGGGAGGGCCGGGAGATTCTGACCCGGGGGATCGATATTGTGCTGGCCATCGACGTTTCCACCAGTATGGAGATCAAGGACCTGGACCAGCAGCGCAAGACGAGGCTGGAGGTGTCCAAGGAGGTGGTGGCCCAGTTCGTTCAGGGGCGGACGAATGACCGGTTGGGGCTGGTGGTGTTTGCGGGGGAGAGCTACACACAGTGCCCGCTCACCCTGGATTACGGCGTCTTTCTCAATTTTCTGGATACGGTCCAGCTTGCGGACGAGACGTGGGACGGTACGGCGATCGGTACAGGGATTGCCACGGCGGTCAACCGCCTCCGAAAGTCCGACGCCCGGAGCAGGGTTGTGATTCTGCTGACGGACGGGAAGAACAACCGGGGAGAGGTCGATCCGATCACAGCGGCAAAGGCGGCAAGGGCCATGGGCATCCGGATCTACACGATCGGAGCAGGGAGTAAGGGTCCGATTAAGGTGGACGGATTCTTCGGTCCCCGGTATGTGCGGGACCCGAGGTTGGAGGTTGATGAGGAGACGTTGAAGAAGATTGCGGATATTACCCACGGACGTTATTACCGGGCCACCAGCGAGAAGAAACTTGAGGAGATCTACCGGGAGATCGGGGAGATGGAGCAGACGGAGATCAAGACGAGGACGTTTGTGGATTACACGGAGCTGTTCCCCAGGTTGCTCTGGCCCGGGCTGGTCCTGCTGGGTGTGGAGGTGGTGTTTGCCAATACGCGGTTTCGGAGGATCCCATAGGTGCGGTTCGGTGATCCCCAGGCGTTCTGGTTGCTGCTGCTGGCGCCTGTGTGCGTCGTCTTTTACATCTGGGCGTTTCGCAGGCGCCGCCGGGCGCTGGCAGATTTTGGAAGCCCTGCGCTGATGGAGAAGCTGACCTCGGCGACGAGCCGGGTGCGGCAGAGGGTGAAAGCGGCCCTGGCGGTGGTGGGGTTTATCTTTCTGGCCCTGGCGCTGGTTCAGCCGCAATTCGGAACCAGGCTGGAGTTGCTCCACCGCAGAGGGGTGGACATTATGGTTGCCCTGGATACCTCGTTGAGTATGCTGGCGGAGGATATTAAGCCGAACAGGCTGCAGCGCGCGTGTTACGAGATTGAAGCATTTATTGACCGGCTGGAGGGAGACCGGGTGGGACTGATCGCCTTTGCGGGACGGAGTTTTGTCCTGTGCCCGCTCACGCTCGATTACGGAGCGGCCAAGCTGTTCCTGGATACAATTGATACGGAGATGATCCCGGTTAGGGGAACGGCGATTGCCGAGGCCATTCAGACGGGTACGCGGGCGCTGGGGGCCCAGGAGCGGAAGTACAGGGTGCTGGTCCTGATTACCGATGGGGAGGACCACGCCGGTGATCCCGTGGCCGTGGCCGAGGAGGCCGCCGAAGCGGGCGTTCGGATCTTTTCCGTGGGGGTAGGCACTCCGGAGGGGGAGTTGATCCCGATGCGGGAGGGCGGCCGGGTGGACTACATGAAGGACCGACAGGGGAATATCGTAAAGACACGTCTGGACGAGGCCACGCTTGAACAGATCGCCAGAATTACGGATGGCGTTTACCTGCGTGCGTCGGCAGGCGGTGTTGGGCTGGATGCGGTTTACGACCAGATTGCAGAGATGGAGAAGAAGGAGCTGGAATCGCGCAAGTATACGCAGTATAAACATCGATTTCAGTGGCCCCTGGCCCTGGCTCTGGTCTGTTTTGTGAGCGAGGCATTGCTTTCGGACAGGCGGCGGGGACGGAGGGAGTGGCGGGGACGGTTTCAGTAGTGTTTCAATCCGCAATGTGAGGGCAGGCATGGATAGAAGTATGGTCTTTCTGCTGGTTTTCCCCCTGATGGGCGCTACCTTCCTGGATGAGGTGGCCAGGAAGAATGAAGAGGGCAACCGGCTGTTTGCGGAGGGGAAGTTCGAAGAGGCGCTCAAGCGCTATCGGGATGCCCAGCTTCAGAATCCGGAGGCGCCCCAACTCCATTTCAACGCAGGCGATGCGCTTTATAAGCAGGATACGTATGACGGGGCGATCCAGGAATTCGGCCGTGTGTTAAACACCGGCGATCCGACCCTGTTGGCCAAGGCCTATTACAACATTGGAAATGCCCATTTCCGGCAGAACCGCCCGCAGGAGGCGATTGGGGCCTACAAGAAGGCGCTGGAGCTCAAACCGGACGACCTGGACACAAAGATCAATCTGGAGTTGGCCCAGAGGCTGCTGGACGAACAGCAGGAGCAACAGCAGGATCAGGAGCAACAGCAGGATCAGGAGCAGGGAGAAGATCAAAAACAAGGGGAGCAGGAGCAACAACAGCAGGATCAGGAGCAGCAGCAGGGAGAAGATCAATCGGAGGATCACCGGGAGGGTGAGATGACCCGGGAGGAGGCCGAGCGGCTCCTGGAGGCGCTGAAGGATCGGGAGCGTGAGGCTCAAAAGCGCCGGCGGCTTCGGCTCCTGGGCAGGCGGTATACCGGAAATGAGTGGTAGCGTCCAAGGTCCAAAATCCCCTGTGCGATATGCGCATTTAAAAGCGTCTGGTCTGCCGGGAAGGGCCGCGTTTGTCATCCTGGTCCTGTGCACCGGGATTCTGGCGTTCGGTTCGGCGCTCCGGGCAGAAGATCCGAAGCTTCAGGTGTCGGTAGATCGGACGCGTGTGGGGGTCGGAGAGCACGTGGTCCTGACTGTATCTGTGTCATTGGAAGGTCAGGAGGCTGTCTCAGAGCCCGAACTGGCGGTTCCGGACGGGTTCGATGTGCTGGGAAGGCGCTCATCCACCAGCTGGTCGATCGGTATTGCAAACGGGGTTGTGACCCATATTCAGACGGTTTCTTTTATCTATACGCTGCGAGTACAGCGGGAAGGATCGTACCTGATCGGCCCGGTGAAGGTGACACATCAGGGGAAGACCTACACCGCCTCACCGGTCCGGGTGGAGGTGGTCAAAGGGCCCAAACGGCAGCAGGTCCGGCCGGCGCCCGGGTCCGGACAGTCCCCGGGCGCACAGGACCTGGGGGAGATTGAAGAGAACCTCTTTATCGAGGCCAGGCCGGACAGGCGGACCGTTTACGTGGGAGAGCAGATGACGCTCTCCTACACATTGTATAACCGAATCCCTCGCCTTCGCATTCACAGCTATGATCACCTGCCGACCTATACCGGATTCTGGGCGAAGAAGCTGTTCGACGCGTTTGACGTTCAACAGGTGAGTTGGAATACGGAGGTGGTCAATGGCCGCAAGTTTGAGGCAGGGCTTTTGAAGGTGGTGGCGCTGTTTCCGACCACGGCCGGCAAGCAGACGCTGGAGCAACTGGGGTTGCTCTGCTCTTTTCCGGTCAGATCGAAGCGCCGCGGCCTGCTCGGCTTTGACAGTTTCTTTGACATGGATGCCTTCGGTGAGACGAAGCAGGTCGTGGTGCGGTCGAACGACCTGGAGCTTGAAGCGATGCCGCTGCCTGCGGGGGCTCCCGCCGGGTTTGCGGGCGCGGTCGGCCAGCTGCAGATTTCCGCGGAGGCAACGCCTACGACGGTTGCGGAAGGGGATCCGATTGTATTGAAGGTGAGGGTGTCGGGCACGGGCAACCTCAATGCCGTACCCGAACCGCCCCGACCCGTCGGCGAGATGTTTCGGTTTTACGATCCCAGGGCCTCTGTGGAGACTGAAAAGCGGGAAAACCGCCTCGGAGGACGGAAGACCTTCGAGTATGTGGTGATTCCCCAAAAGGCCGGTGAGCGGCAGATTCCGCCGTTTCGCCTGGCCTACTTCGATCCGGACCAGAAGCGCTATGCTACCGTACAGACCGCGCCGATTGCTCTGGTGATCAACCCGGGCGCAGTGCCCTCCCGGCCTGCGCCGGTCCCGATGCTGAGCCGCGATGAAATCAAGGTGCTGGGCGAAGATATCCGTTATATCAAGCCGGATATGCCCGTTCTGGAAGTACAGGGCCGGGCGCTCTACCGGAACTGGGGATTCCTGGCGTTGCAGGCAGTGCCCGTGCTGGGGTTTCTGGGGGTGTTTGCTTACAGGCGCCACCGGGAACGGCTGGTGGGGGACGTGGCCTATGCCCGCCGCCGCCGCTCCCGCTCCGAGGCGAGGCGCCGTTTGGCCGATGCCCGTCGGCTGATGGCGTCGGGGGAGAACAGGGCCTTCCATTCCGAGATTTACCGGGCGCTGGCGCAGTTCCTGGCGGACCGGTTAAATTGTCCGGTGGCAGGGATGGCGGCGGATTCGGCGGCCGAGGCGCTTGCCGGACGAGGGGTCTCTGAAGAGGTGATCGCGCAGGTGAGAAAGGTGTTCCAGCGGTGCGATTTCGCCCGGTTCGCGCCTTCTGACGTATCGGATGGAGAGATGGAGACGCTTTACAAGGCGGCGGAGGGTCTGGTCGATGAACTGGGGAGGAAGGTATGAAAAGGCAATTTCGGAATGCGGAATGATGCGCTGTGTGCTGAGTGTTTTGCTGGTTGTTTTGCTGGGTGCGCGCGCGTCAGCGGAGATGGCCGGGGCGGCGCTGTACAACGAGGCGAATGCCTTTTACAGGGCGGGGAAGTACGCCGAAGCTGTGGAGCAGTATGAGGCGGTTTTGCGGCAGGGCGTGCGGAACGGTCACGTCTACTATAACCTGGGGAATGCGTATTTCAAGGCCGGGCAGATCGGGCGAGCGATTCTGGCTTACGAACGGGCTCTGAGACTGATGCCCGGAGACGAGGATGTTGCGGCGAACCTGCGGTTTGTGAATGCGATGAAGGTAGACAGGGAACCGGAGGGTGAGGAGAATGTGGTGGTCCGCTTTTTTCGGAGGGTCTACCGTGCGTTGAGCGCCAATGGATTGGCTGTTTTTTGCAGCATCTGTCTGTTCTGTCTGGCGGGCGCGGGCGCCGGCTGGCTCTTTTCGCCCCGGCGTCGGATGCTGTGGGTCAGCCTGCTGGTGCTGCTGGGGGTCGGATTCTTTGGGGCAGGGGCGCTGATGACCTTTAAGGTCCACGACCGGGAGGGGGTTGAACGGGCCGTGATTCTCTCAGAGGAGGTTGTGGGACGCAGCGGTCCGGGAAAGGACTACCTCCAGGTCTTTACCCTGCACGAAGGGACCAGGGTGACCATTGAACGGGAGGAAGGGGGCTGGCTGCTGGTGCGGCTGTCCAATGGGATTGGGGGATGGGTGCCGGTAGAGGGGATGGAACGGATCTGAACGGGAATGAGGGGGCGTTCCCAGCCTGTTCTGAAGTTGAGGCTCGCCTTTGGGTTGGGCCTTTTTGTTTTGAAATACAGGTCGGGAGACGTATATTCTTAATATGTCCTATAACGCCTGGTTTCAATGTTTTCGAGGGTGCGAAGGCCGCTATCCCCTCACACAGATTATCTACGGGTGCCCTGCCTGCGGCGGTCTTTTGGAGGTGCGGCACGATCTAGATGCGCTGCGCACCAGGTCTCCTGTGTACTGGCGGGAGTTGTTCGACCAGCGCTACATGCGCACGGCGTGGCCCTACGGGAGTTCGGTGTGGGGGAAGAAGGAGATGGTCTGCCCGGAGGTGGACGACGACAACGTGGTCTCGATGTTCGAAGGAGGCAGCAACCTTTTCTGGGCGGAGCGGTTGCAAAAGGAGGTCGGGGTCGAAGACCTCTGGGTGAAGCAGTGCGGCAACAGCCACACCGGCTCGTTCAAGGACCTGGGGATGACGGTGCTGGTGTCGATGGTCAACCATATGGTCGCGAACGGGCAGGAGATCCCGGCGGTGGGGTGTGCGTCTTCGGGAGACACGTCGGCGGCGCTGGCGGCTTACTGTGCGGCGGCGAACATTCAGGCCGTGGTCTTTTTGCCCCGGGACAAGGTCTCAACGGCGCAGCTGGTACAGCCGATGGCCAACGGGGCGCTGGTGTTGAGCCTGGACACCGATTTTGACGGGTGTATGAAGCTGATGCAGGAGGTCTGCCATCGTGAGAATATCTACCTGGCGAATTCGATGAATTCCCTCCGGGTGGAGGGACAGAAGACGATCAGCGTGGAATTGCTCCAGCAGTTCGATTGGAGTCTGCCCGACTGGATCGTGATTCCGGGAGGCAACCTGGGCAATATAAGCGCCCTGGGCAAGGGGTTCCTGGAGTTGCTGGAGATGGGGTTGATCGACCGGCTGCCCAGAATTGCCGTGGCGCAAAGCGCCCGGGCCAATCCGCTTTATTTGAGTTATCAGAAGGGGTTCGACAGCTTCGAGCCGGTCCAGGCCCGAACAACCCTGGCCAGCGCCATTCAGATTGGCGACCCGGTGAGCGTGGAGAAGGCGGTCCGGACGCTGAAGGTGTTTAACGGGGTGGTGGAGCAGGCAACGGAACAGGAACTGGCCGATGCGGCGGCGCGGGCCGACCGCACGGGGCTCTTCTGCTGCCCGCACACGGGGGTGGCGTTCGCCGTGCTGTTCAAGCTGGTGAACCGGGGGGTGATTCGAAAGGACCAGCAGGTGGTGGTGATTTCAACGGCGCACGGGTTGAAATTTATCGATTTCAAGCTAAAGTATCACCAGGGCCAGCTCCGGGATATGGGGGTGCAACCCCATGATGCGAACATGCCGATTGAGTTGCCGGCCGAGTACGGGGCGGTGCGCGATGCGCTTTATCGGGCGCTGGAGGAGAGGAGAGGTTGACAGATCAGGGGATTTTGATTATATTGTAGCCCATCATAAGCAGATGGTCCAACGACCAGGTGTACAGTGGTGATTTGAAGCATATTGCAGCCACGATAAATAAGTCGCTAAAAAGCTACCCGACACACGGTGCAGCCCGGGCTTTTTAGTCCGGGTTTCTGATTTCTCCGGGGCTTTTTGGCACCGGGGCTTTTTTGTGCGAGGGGCTTAAAGACGCTATGAAGAAAGAGAGCGAAACGGGGGGGATCTGTTCGTCCACAGAGGCCGTGCACGCGGGGGAGAGCCGTGGACACTGGGGGCATTCGCTTACGGTGCCCATTGCACAGACTTCGACCTATGTTTTTGAAAACACGCAGGCGGTAGACGATTTTGTGTCGGGCCGGGAAGCGCGGCTGGATTACGGGCGCTACGGCAACCCGACGCAGCATATTGCCGAGGATAAGCTGGCGGAACTGGAAGGGGCGGAGGCCGCGCTGCTGTTTTCGTCCGGGATGAGCGCGGTGACCACGACGCTGCTGGGGATGCTCTCAACGGGGCAGCACGCCCTGATTATGGACGACTGCTACCGGAAGACGGCGCAGTTCTGCCAGATGGTGCTGCGGAAGTTCGGCGTGGAGACAACGTTTATTCCGGCGGGGGATTACAAGAGGCTAAAAGGGGAGATACGCGAGAATACCCGGGTGATCATCGCGGAGTCACCCACCAATCCTCATCTGAATGTGATGGACCTGGAGCAGCTGGTAGCGGTTGCCAGGGCGCACCGGATCAAAGTGGTCATCGACAGTACTTTTGCCACGCCATATAACCAGCGGCCCCTGGCGTTCGGGGTGGACCTGGTGATCCAGAGCGCAACCAAGTATCTGGGGGGGCACAACGATTTGATTGTGGGTGCGGTGCTGGGAAAAGCGCCCCTGGTCTCTGCGATCAAGGATTACCGGGGCATCCTGGGCGGGGTGGTGGACCCGCATTGCGCCTATCTGCTGATCCGGGGGCTCAAGACGTTTCCGCTGAGGATGGCCCGGCAGAACGCAACGGCGCTGGCGCTGGCCCGTTTTCTGGAGGGACACCCGAAGGTCCGGAGGGTTTATTATCCGGGCCTGGAGAGTCACCCGGACTACGACGTGGCCCGGACCCAGATGCGGGGGTATGGGGGGGTGGTGAGTTTTGACCTGGACGCCGATCTGGAGCGGACCATGGCCTTTCTGGACCGTCTGGAAATCCCCTGTATCGGCGCCAGCCTGGGCGGAGTTGAGAGTATTGTGTCGCACCCTTCCTCCATCTCTTACTATGAACTGTCGCGGGAGGACCGGCTGGAGATCGGCATCGCCGACGAACTGGTTCGCTATGCGGTGGGTGTGGAGGAGGCGGAGGACCTGATTGCGGATGTGGCGCAGGCGCTGGAGGCGGTTTAATCATGTTTGGTGTGGGTTTTGTAGAGGCCATGCGGGCCCCCTTCCAGGATTCCGACTGGCTGCGCAAGTTTGTGCTGGGTGGGCTGCTGAGTCTGGTGCCGAACCTGGCGATGGCGCTTTTGATTGCAGAGCAGGTGCCGTGGGTTCTGGGGCCCGTGCTGTTCATATTTGGCCTGGTGCTGAGTTGGGTGGTGTGGGGTTATCTTTACCGGATTTTTGTGGATGCCCTCAATGGACAGGCATGGCACACCCTGCCCGAATGGGTCAACTGGAAGGTCTATTCCTCCGCCGGGTTACGGGTGTTTCTCATTGTGCTGGGATACATTCTCCTCACGGGTGTGGGGTTAACGGGATTGCTATCGATTCTGGGAATGTTTCCATCGGGCAAAAACCCGGAGCAATTGTCTGCGGTCGTGTTGCTGGTGATGCTGGCGGTGATGCTGCTCTATGGGTTTTTACCCATTGCGTTCGCCCGGTTTGCCGCAGAAGGCCGGGTCTGGGCGGCTTTTGATCCGTGGGCGCTTTGGGCCGATATCCGGGCGCTGGTGAAAGGAGATTACGTTCAGACCTGTTTGGCTTTTTACGGACTTTGGCTGATGGGGAATCTGGTGTTGGGATGGCTGCCTTATGTTGGACTGCCCCTGGTTTCCACCTATTCGTTTTACGTGATGGTGGTATTTGCCCGTCTCTTCGGCAGAATGATCGGCGTGGAAGGGCAGAAGGCCCTGTCTTCAGAAGACCGTTAGAAGAGGAGTGGCAGCTGGCAGGATGGGAATGGTTGCTGTGCCCCTGTGTGGGGATTTTTTATGTACGGGATGGTCCGTTTTTGGGCAGGCGAATGGTGAAAGTGGTTCCGGAGTCGGGGGTGCTTTGGATCCGAATTTCTCCTCCATGCGCGTCTATGATGCCTTTGACGATGGCCAACCCCAGTCCGGTTCCCCGCTCCTGCCGTGCGGCGGGTTGATCTGCCCGGTAGAACTTTTCAAAGATATGGGGCAGGTCTTTTTCGGAGATACCGATGCCGGTGTCTTTTACGTCTATTTCCACCCAGCCCTCGCCTGGCCGGCTGGAGAGGTGGACCTGGCCCCCCCGGGGGGTGTATTTGATGGCATTGTCCAGGATGTTCACGAAGACCTGGTTGAGCTGTTCGGGGTCGGCCTTGAGCTTGAGGCTTTTGAGCGCATCGTGGGGGAAGAGGGCGATTCCCCTTTTCTGAGCAATAGGGGCCATTTCCCCCAGGGCCTGCTGGAGAAAGTGGGCCAGGTCGACCGTTTGGAAATTGGGTTTGAGCTTTCCCGCATCGAACCGTGAGAAGCTGAGAAGCTGTTCGATAAGGGCCGAAAGACGCTGGTTGTCGTCCCGAATGATTCCAAGCAATTTCTGGATATTTTCATCGTCCTGTACTTTAACCAGCGTTGCCAGCGACTCTGTAGACCACTTGATGGAGGTAAGGGGCGTGCGGAGTTCGTGGGAGACTGTGTTGAGAAAATCGGTTTTGAGCTGATCCAGTTCGCGCAGCCGGCGGTTGGCCTCCAGGATCTCCTCCCGGGCGCGGCGGCTTTCGGTGACGTCCCGGAGTAAGAGGTAGATCGCATACCGGTCTGCGTAGTTGATCCGGCAGGCCCGGAGGTCTACCGGCACGGTCTGGCCCGAGGAGGTGAGCATGTCCAGGTCGTTCCTTTCCAGGACACCGGTCGGGCCCACCGTACGGAAGAGGTCTTCAAGCTGGTCGTGGTTATGGGGCAGCCAGAGGTCTTTCAGGTTTTTTTGCAGAAGCGCCTCCCTGGGTGCGCCCAGGAGGGTTTCGGCCTGGGGGTTGGCGTCCAGGAGGGCACCGGAGGTGTCCACCACCAGGATGGGGGCGCTGTTTTGCACCAGGACGCGGTTTCGCGCCTCGGAGTGTTCCAGGTGGCTTTCATAGCGGTCCACCAGCTTTCCAACAAAAAACCAGGATCCAGCGGCCGCAACCGCGACAAATCCGATGCCAATAAGGGCCAGGAGACGGCTGAGTTGCTCGACTCGCTCGTTGAGGGGCTCCACTGACTGATGGACGCAGAGATAGGTCATCATTTGAGGCAGCCAGTGTATGGCAATAATCTCGGAAGGCGTTTTGTAGATACTCGCTTCACCGGGAGTTTGTAAGACGGCCAGGCTGTCTACAGGCGGTGCGGGTGAGCCCAGGAGAGCGGTGGGTTCATAGGTATTCAATGGGGCCTGCATCCCGACCAGTTCCGGTCTGGGATGCGCCAGCACCCGGCCGTTTTTGTCCAGTACGCAGGCGAACCCGATCCACTTTTTCTTTTTCAAGATCTCAAGAATCCTCTGGATTTGGGCCAGCGCCATGTCCTGATCGGTGTATTCCTGTGTTACCTGCTTGATGAAGATCCGCAGGTTTTCCCCGATCATTTCGCTGTCTTGCGCCATTTTTCGCTCAAGCATGGACTTGAGCCGGTCTATGGCATAGGAGGCCGAGAGAAGCCCCAGGCACAGCACGAGCGCCGAGAGCGCGAGGGCGGTGTAGAGTTGAAGCCTGCGTTTGTCCTGGATCATCATCAAAGTCCCGGGTGCTGGGGCTATGAAAGAAGCCGGAATCCCCCCAGGAGATCCCGGCTCGCCGGATTGTTGCCCGCTCCGATCAGACCATTGCCCAGGCTGTATCGAGGACGCGCTTGGCGTTGGCGATGACAAGCTCAGCCGACTCGCCTTCTATTGGGGCGACTTCAAAGCTGAGGATGGGGCGTTTATCGGGATCGAGGTACCCGATGTTGAGGAGCTCCCGGAGGAATTCAACCGTCTCGGGGATGTCATTCTCTCCGTCTTCACATCCGAAGCGGGGATGGTTGTCGCCATAGGCCGGGTGTTCGGGGTTGCGCATCACGCAGTTTCCAATGTGGGCATGTACGAGGTGGTCGCGGGCGGTATTCAGGGCATAGGCGGAGGTTTCTCCCTGAAGCGGGAGGTGGCTCAGATCGAGCATGAGACCAAAGTTGGCGTGTTCCCGGCGCACCCGGGCAGAGACCTCAACGGCCAGGGCGTTGGGGCCGACCAGGCAGTTTTTGCCATAAGAGACCCTGTCGAAGGTCTCCAGCACAATGTTCATCCCCCTGGCGGCGGCATAGTCGCAGAGGCGGTTCAGAGAGTCTACCAGCAGGTCCACGGCCTGGTCCCGGTTTTCCGGGCCCGGGTCGGGGCCGGAGAGGAGGCCCACGCCGGGTGCGCCGAGTTCACCGGCCTGATC
>JAAXHW010000153.1 GCA_012270675.1 Candidatus Latescibacterota bacterium
TCATGAATTATGCACACCCCTCTTTTTAATACAAGGGAGGGCGCATGTTGATCGATCTGGCGTCGTACATTCGAGAGGTTGCGGATTTCCCAAAGCCGGGTATCCTGTTTAAAGATATTACGACCCTGTTGAAGCAGCCCGACGCGCTGGAAACGTCCATCCAGAAGCTCGCCGATCCCTACCGGGACCGGGAAATCGAACTTGTGGCGAGTGTGGAATCGCGAGGGTTTATTTTTGGAACGGGTCTGGCGCGGGAGCTCAGGGCCGGATTTGTCCCCATCCGCAAGCCCGGCAAGCTGCCGGCAGAGACGATCTCGGCCTCCTACGAACTGGAGTACGGCACGGACAGCGTGGAAATCCACCAGGATGCGGTTGCCCCGGGCCAGCGCGTGCTGATGGTGGACGACCTGCTGGCCACCGGGGGGACCATGGAGGCCGCTTGCAGGCTTGTGGATGAGCTGAGGGGCGAGATTGTGGGGATCGCCTTCCTGATTGAGCTGACATTTCTGGAGGGGCGAAAGAAACTGGATGGCCGGGAGATATTTTCGGTTCTCCAGTACTGAGGCAGATGCGC
The DNA here is from genome assembly GCA_012270675.1 of Candidatus Latescibacterota bacterium. Lineage (GTDB taxonomy): Bacteria > Latescibacterota > UBA2968 > UBA2968 > JAAXHW01. The sequence continues at coordinate 575 of JAAXHW010000153.1, forward strand.
GTCGAGGTCCTCAGAGCAAAATGCTTGACTGTTCGGATGCACAACCTTATATTCAAATTTCCCGAACAACACAGCCCCTGTAGCTCAGAGGATAGAGCAGCGGATTCCTAATCCGTTGGTCGGGTGTTCGAGTCACCCCAGGGGTACCAGGCAGCATGCCTCCCCAGGACAAGCGGATGGTTTGGAAGGAGGGACATAGATGCCCCAGGAGATGTCCGATTACAGTGAAGACGAGCATATTCTGGCCAGCCTGAGCGATCCCATAGATATCGAGGCGTTCTCCAATCTGATGGTGCATGCGCACCAGCAGGGGGTAAGCGCGGCGGATTTTATCCGCGAGGAGCCCCGGCGGACTTCTCGGAAGACCATTCGGAAGCTTTGTCTGAAAGATGTGAAGCGGTCGCTGCGGGCACGGGTCGCGTCTGTCTTCAAAACCCTCTGGGATCGCCCGGCAGAGGATCCTCAAGGCGCCTTTGTCCATTCGCTCTATGGCCCCGTAACACGGCTGCCGGCATCGGGTAAGAATGGTCAGAAAGGGAGGACCTGAGGGTGGTAAAACGGCAGGCGTTGCTGGCCCATATTGTGGAATTAGAGGAACTGGTGGAGAACCTTTTGGCGGATGTCCGGTCGGGATCTTCCCAGGCCCGGGATCTGGTGGTGCACCTCCACAGGGAGGTTATGGAGAAACGACAGCGTCTGAAAGATTTGTACCAAAAAGGTGGGTGAGTCGGCAAGGTGGTCGTGACGCTGATTGTGACCAGGTAGCGGAGTGCAAAGAGCAGTGACATCCGACGGGAGATGTGCTGCGCATTCCGCTCTTTTTATACCCGAACATGGCTCGAATTCTGGCTGTAGATTACGGACGGCGCCGGATCGGTCTGGCGGTCAGCGATGAGCTGGGGTTGACCGCCCAGGGCATCCCCACGGTCCGGGCCGGGGGAATGGCGGAGGCCACTGCGGCCGTTGCCGGGGCAGCCTCCAGGTGGAAGGTTGGAGAGATCGTGGTGGGGCTGCCCCTGAATATGGACAGCAGCCGCGGGCCGATGGCCGAAGCGGCGGAGGCCTTTGCCCGTGGCCTGCGGAAAGCGACCGGCCTGCCGGTGCGTTGCTGGGATGAACGGCTGACCAGCCGTGCGGCTCGACGGGCCGTGCGGGAGATGGGGAAAGGGACACGGGGGCGGAAGGAAACGGTGGATCGTATGGCGGCCACGCTCCTGCTGGATACTTATCTGCGGGCGCAGGTAAAAGATGACCATGGCAAAACAGGAATCTGAAGCGGGGCCCATCGAGGGCAGGGTCTCCATATGGTGGAGGACACGCCGCACCAGGGTTGTGACTCTGCTGGGTGTGGGGATTTTGGGCACGGTTCTCGGACTTATGGGGGCTGTGTATATGCTGAACCGCCCCACGGGCGTACCTGCGTGCAACGTGACCATCCAGAAGGGCATGTCGGTCTCGCAAATTGCCCAATTGCTCCATCGGAAAGGGATTATCCGGAGCCCCAGGCTGTTGCAGGTCTATTCCGTAATCAATGGAACCAGCCGGCGGCTCACCGCAGGGGTGCATCCCTTTCACGGGGGAATGACGGCGTGGCAGGTTCTGCTGGAACTGAGGGTGGGCCGGGATGTGACCCGGGATGTGACCATTCCCGAAGGGCTGCGGCGGGAGCAGACGGTCCACCTGCTGGCAGAGGCGCTGGACCTGGACGAAGACATGCTCCTGAAGATCACCTCGGATGCGGCATTCTGCCGGAAATTGGGCGTTGAGGCGGACAACCTGGAGGGGTACCTGTTCCCTGAGACCTACAAATTTTCCCTGATGATGGACGAGGTGCAGGTCGTCGGGCTCCTGGTAAAGCATTTTTTTACTGTTTTTGATTCTGCGATGCAGGCCCGGGCCCGGCAGCTGGGCCTGTCGGTGCACGAGGTGGTGACCCTGGCCTCCATTGTTGAGGGCGAGGCCCGCCTGGATTCCGAGCGGCCGGTGATTTCAGCCGTGTATCACAACCGCCTGAAGCGGAGGATGTGCCTGCAGGCCGACCCCACGGTCCAGTATGCGATTGCCGACGGTCCACGCCGGCTGTTTAACCGGGACTACAGAATTGACTCCCCCTATAACACCTACCGGCACCAGGGGCTGCCTCCCGGCCCGATTCTGAGTCCGGGTGAGGCCTCATTGAGGGGGGTGCTGCATCCCGCCGATGTGGACTATCTCTATTTTGTCGCCCGGGGGGACGGTTCCCATCTTTTTAGCAGAACGGTCAAAGAACACCAAGAGGCCAAACGCAAGACCCGGTGGGCGCGCCGGAGGACCTGGCGGCGTTCGTCCACCGATTGACGGGGGCAGGGGGGATGTTTGAAGGGCTGAACGAGCAGCAGCAGGAAGCGGTTCGCACCGTAGACGGACCGCTTCTCGTTTTGGCGGGTGCGGGATCTGGAAAGACGCGGGTGTTGACCTGCCGGATCGCCTATCTGATCGGAGCGATGGGCGTGCGTCCGGGACAGGTCCTGGCCATGACGTTTACCAACAAGGCCGCAGAAGAGATGCGCGAACGGGTCGAGGCCCTGCTGAACCGCTCGAGCCGGGGGATGTGGATCGGGACCTTCCACTCCCTTTGCGCCCGTATTCTCCGGATGGAGGCAGACGCGCTTGGCCTGCAGTCCAATTTTTCCATCTACGATTCGGACGATCAACTGACCCTGCTGCGGCAGGTGATCCGGGACCAGGAGGTTTCCGACAGGCAGTTTCCTCCCGGGCGGGTACGGGCGCGCATCAGCCGGGAAAAGAACCGGATGGTGGACCCTGGAATGTTTGCACAGGGGGCAGCAACCTTTTACGAGCAGCAGGTTGCCCGAATCTACCGGCAGTACCAGGAGGCGTTGCGACAGAACTGCGCAGTCGATTTCGACGATCTGCTGATGCTGTCGGTTCGTCTTTTTCAGGACAATCCCGATATCCTGAAAAAATACCAGGAGCGGTTCCGGTACTGCCTGATTGACGAGTACCAGGACACCAACCGGCCGCAGTACCTGTTTGCTCACATGCTCACACAAACGCACGGCAACCTCTGCGTGGTGGGGGACGACGACCAGAGCATCTACGCCTGGCGGGGGGCCGACCTCCGGAATATCCTGGACTTTGAGCTGGACTTTCCCAATGCCCGTGTGATCCGCCTGGAACGAAACTACCGGTCTACGTCGGTGATCCTGGGTGCGGGGAATGCGGTGATCCGGAACAATCTGGGACGCAAGGGGAAGGAGTTGTGGACCGACCGGACCGGGGGTGAGAAGGTCCGACTGAAGCGCTGTATGGACGAGGTCGAGGAGGCCGGGTGGATCACCGGGATGATGCGTGACCTTCAAAGGCGGTATACCTGTCGGGATATGGCCGTTCTTTACCGGACCAACGCCCAGTCCCGGGCGCTTGAAGAGGGGCTGCGCAGGGCGGGCATCCCCTATGTGGTTGTGGGCGGGGTGCGCTTTTACGACCGAAAGGAAATCAAGGATATCCTGGCCTACCTCAGGCTGATCGTCAATCCCCGGGATTCGATCAGTCTGGGCCGGGTGATCAATACGCCCAGACGAGGGATCGGAGAGGCGTCGGTGGCCAGGCTGTACGACTTTGCCATGCGGGAGGGTATTGCGCCGTACCAGGCGCTGGAACGGCTGAATGAGATTGAGGGGATTGCGGCCCGAACAGGGAGGGCGATGGCGGCGTTTTACGGGATGATGGCGGCGTTTCGGGACGATATGGCGGCCCTGCCGGCGGACCGGTTGGCGGCTCAGGTGGTGGACCGCACGGGATACTGGGGGGCCCTGGAGGCGTTGGGGCCGGTGGAAGCGGAGTCCCGGACCGAAAATGTGAGAGAACTCTTAGCCGCTATTCAGGACTTTACCGAACGGGCAGAAGACGCCTCCCTGGAGGCCTTCCTCCGGGAGGTCTCGCTGGTGACCGATGTGGACCGGTGGGACGAGAAGGCCCCGTGTGTGACGCTGATGACGCTGCATGCCGCCAAGGGGCTGGAATTTCCCGTGGTTTTTATCAGCGGCATGGAAGAGGGGCTCTTCCCCATCTGGAGGGGGCGGGACGGTGAGGAGAACAGGGAGGAGGCGCTGGAAGAGGAGCGGCGGCTGTGCTATGTGGGCATTACCCGCGCCAGGGAGCGGCTTTTTCTCTCTTATGCGATGCAGCGGCGGCGCTACGGGGGCGCCTCAGGCAGCGCCGGGTCCCGTTTTCTGACGGAGATTCCAGAAGCGCTGGTCGACTCGGAACACCACATTTCCGAGGCCGAACGCGACGGGGGGGGTCTGGAGGTGGGTACCTGGATTGTGCATCCGTCCTGGGGGCGTGGACAGATCCATGAGCGGTCCGGATATGGACAGGAAGCCAGGCTGACGGTCCGTTTTGAGAATGGTACGACAAAAAAGGTCGTGGTCAAATACGCCGGTCTCAAGCCCGGGTAGGAGGCGTGTCCGGGCAAAATCCTCTTGATTTCAGGGGCGATTTGTCCCATATTATGGAACAGGAGTTGTTCTGGCGTGATGGGGTTCTCCACGAGGGAAAACAGGATAATGTCAGTCTCGGTGGACGATGTTCGAAAGGTGGCCCAGCTGGCCCGGCTGACGTTTGGTGCCCAGGAGGAACAGCGCCTGGTCGAGGAACTGAATCGGATGCTGGGATATGTGGCTTTACTGGACGAACTCGACACAGCCGGTGTTGTTCCCACGACCCATGTCCTTCCCATTTCCAATGTTTTTCGGGAGGACGAACCGGGGCCCTCTCTCTCCCAGGCGGAGGCGCTGGCAAACGCCCCCAGCTCGGGGCACGGTCACTTTCGGGTGCCCAGGGTGATCGAATAGGATTGATGTCGGCGGTGGTGACTGCAGAATCACCGCCGATTTTTTTGTTTTGCGTGTTGAATTTTTCGAGACGATGTGGGGAGGCGATATTGTGAAAAAGGACTATCAGGGTCCCAAGTACATTGTGGTTACCGGAGGCGTGATCAGCGGTGTGGGCAAGGGGTTGGCAACAGCGTCGATCGGCAAAATCCTGCAGCAGTACGGCTATAAGACAACGGCGATCAAGATCGATCCTTATCTGAACTACGATGCGGGCACCCTGCGGCCCACCGAGCACGGGGAGGTATGGGTGACCGACGACGGGGGTGAGATCGATCTGGACCTGGGCAATTACGAACGTCTCCTCGGGATCGCCCTGCCCCGTATGAACAATCTGACCACGGGGCAGATCTATCACACGGTGATCGAGCGGGAGCGGCGGGGGGAGTACCTCGGGCAGACCGTTCAGCCCATTCCCCACATCACCGACGAGATCAAAGGGCGTGTGACCGAAGCAGCGGAAGGGGTCGACATCGCGCTGGTGGAGGTGGGGGGGACGATCGGCGACTACGAGAACATGCCGTTTCTCTTTGCGATGAAGGGCCTGGAACGGGAAGTCGGCGAAGAGAACATAGTGTATGTGCTGGTCAGCTATCTTCCGGTTCCCGGACATATTCCGGAGATGAAGACGAAGCCGACCCAGCACGCCATCAAGCTGTTGACCGAGCACGGGATATTTCCCGATTTTGTCATCTGCCGGGCTGTGGATTCCCTGGACGATGTGCGCAGGAAAAAGATCGAGGTCTCTGCCAACATCCCGGCAGCCCGAATTATTTCCGCGCCCGACGTGGATAGCCTCTACCAGGTGCCGCTGGATTATGAGAAGGAGAACCTGGGGCCCAAGCTCCTGGACCAGCTCAACCTGGCCTCCAAGGAGGAGCCGGACTGGGACCTCTGGGTGAAGCTTGTGGATCGGATTCGTCACCCTTCCAGGCGCGTTCGGGTGGCCATGGTCGGCAAATACGTGGAGATCGGGGAGTACGAGCTGACCGATTCTTATATTTCGGTCAACCAGTCCCTCGAACACGCGGGGGCTTCCCTGGGTACGGAGGTCGAGATCTCCTGGATCGATTCCCGGCGGTTGGAGCAGTGTCGTGCAGAGGAGATTCTGGCGGACTTCGACGGGATTATTGTGCCGGGGGCCTTCGGGGAGGGCGGGGCGGAGGGGGTGATTCAGGCCATTCAATACGCCCGGGAGAACGGTGTGCCCTTCCTGGGGCTGTGTTATGGACTTC
>JAAXHW010000154.1 GCA_012270675.1 Candidatus Latescibacterota bacterium
CTGCAGTTCTGGGCGGTCGGGCCTAGTCGGCCCTCCCTTGTGCGGGGGCTCCGCCCCCGCAACGCCCCCCCCAACAACATGCCTCATCGACCGGGTGTCGATATTCGTAACCGGTGCCTAATCGAAGGTGTCCAGCCAGACCAGGTCCCGCCAGTCCCAGCAAATCCCCGTGGGTGCCGGCCTTGTGCCTGCCCTCGCACGCCCAACTGACGGACTCCATCATGAGGCTAGGCCTGGGGTCTGCACTGCGTCTCGCCAAAAGACGTTAATCAACTTCTGCCACCGCAGCCATGAATTCCCGCCAGACTATCCCCACCCCAATTCTGGGATGCACCCCAGCCCTTGCATCTGCCCTGCCCGCTTGCTTCCAACTGGGATCGCACGCTTCGCACCCTTACACCCGTCTCTTCGCCAACGTCGGTAGGGGCACCTCTTGTGGGGGCCCTGGTGCGCACACACACTTGGACTGCACACTACAAAGTCATCCGGCTTGAAGATCTGCCCAAAAATACGATACGATAGCACAAACTGAACTGCCGCCCGCAGGCAGGTTCTGACACCCCAAACATTAATGGAATGTCCGGGAAACCCGCAAAGTCCCGCAAGGCCCCCTCAAAACGACAAGACGATCTGAGCCCTTCCGAAAAGATCGACGCGCGCATCGCCTCCCAGACAGACTGGAGAGGCGAAAAACTCGCCCTCTTCCGCAAACTCTTCCACCAGGCCGGTCCCAAAATCACCGAAGAATGGAAGTGGAGAGGCACCCCCGTATGGGAGCACGACGGCATCATCGCCGTCGGCGACGCCTACAAGAACAAGGTCAAGATCACCTTCCACCAGGGAGCCTTTTTCCCCGACCCCCAAAGCGTCTTCAACGCCGGCCAGGATGGAAACAAGTGGCGGGCTATCGACTTCTACGAAGGTGACGAACTGGACGAGTCTGCCTTCATGGAGCTGGCGCGCCAGGCCGTGGCCTTTAACACCAAGAAGAATGAGTAGCCCACTCAGCCTCCTCCAGCACAAATGGAATTGACCTTCATGCCAAAAAAGACAACCACAGACCTGAAGAAGAACTCGAAAGAGACCGCGCCGGCGAACGCCGGCAAAAAGCCCGTCCTCCTCTCAGGCGGAAATCCCCAGATCTCCAAAGGCGACGGCGACGCCCCCGTGCAGGCCTACATCGCTGCTATGCCGGAATGGAAATCAGGTATCGGTCGTCGACTCGACGACCTCATCGTGAACAACGTACCCGAAGTGCGCAAGGCCGTGAGGTGGAACTCCCCCTTCTACGGTATCGAAGGCGAAGGGTGGTTCGTCAGCTACCACGTCCTCACCCGCTACGTCAGAGTAACCTTCCTGAACGGCGCCCTCCTGAGCCCCGTCCCACCCGGCTCAGGCAAAGACGAAGACTCCCGCTGGATCGACGTCTACGAAGGCGAACTCGACGAGGAGCAGATGGTCGAATGGATCCGCCAGTCAGCCGCACTCCCCGGCTGGCGCGGCTTCAATACACTCTGAGGGATGCGGCCCAGCCTCAGTCTGCCCGCACCCACATCACAGCCCATTACAAGAATCACAACTCAGCCAAACGACCACGCCTCCCCGCTCACAAGGTCCGCGATACCCCTGACGTTTGCGGGAATCGACTTCTTCGCATACCATCAGAAAACCATTGCGCCCCAAGCGAGACCGCGGGCGCCTATCCATTCCATCCGGATTCACCCACCTGAGGAACCCGCTCTATGAGCAGACCCACCCACGACTACGCGGCCATCGAAGTCCCCTCTGCCGGCGTGCCCTTGCCCGTCGACGGCGGTCCCGTTACCCGCCCTCAGCCTGAACTCATCGAACAGCTAAAGCGAGTCAGCACTGCCACCGCCAGCGCAACCATGCACCGCTTTGGCATCCGTCATAC
>JAAXHW010000155.1 GCA_012270675.1 Candidatus Latescibacterota bacterium
GCGCGAAGACCGCTGGGGATTTTAAGGCAGCTTCTAAACCACGCCCTCCCTGCGCAACGCCGCAATCGTCCTTTCGTCCATCCCGAGCACACGGCCAAGAACCTCATCCGTGTGCTCTCCCAGCAGCGGGGGCGGCAGGCGCATCCGGGCCGGTGTCTCCGAAAGGCGAAGCGGCGTGCCTGCCAGCCGCACGGTCTCCCTCCGCTGCATCTCCACCAGCATCCCGCGCGAAAGCGCCTGCGGATCGGCGAACACCCTGTCAATCGTATTGACCGGTCCGGCGGGCACATCGGCCCCGGCGCACAGCTGTAACCACGCCTCAACAGTCTTCTGACGGAACAGACCCTCCAGCATCGGAACCAGCGTGTCCCGGTGCGCCACACGCTCCGGATTGGTCGCAAAGCGGGCATCCGATGCCCACTCGCCCACGCCCGCCGCTTCGCAGAACCGGTGCCACTGCCCGTCGTTGCCGATCGTCAGCACCAGGTAACCATCCGCCGCCAGAAACGCCTGATACGGCACGATGCTGGCATGCGCATTGCCCCAGCGCTGCGGCGTCTCGTCCGAACAGAGATAATTGCTTCCCACATTCGCCAGCAGTGCAATCTGAGAATCGAACAGCGACATATCCAGATGCTGTCCTCCCCCCCCCCGCTCCCGGGCGAACAGCGCGGCAAGAATCGCGTTGCACGCAAACAGGGCCGTCGCCACATCCACAATCGCGACCCCGACCTTCACAGGGGGGCCATCGCGCTCACCGGTAATGGACATGAACCCCCCGCGCCCCTGAATCAAAAAATCGTACCCGGGCAACCCGCGGTCCGGACCGGTATGCCCAAAACCACTGATTGAGCAGTACACCAGCCCGGGATGCACCGCCTTGAGATCCGCGTATCCCAATCCCAGTTCGCCCAGGCCGCCGACCCGAAAGTTCTCGATCAACACATCGCTGTTCCGTGCAAGATCCCGTGCGATCGCCGCACCGCGTTCCTGTTTCAGGTTGAGCGTGAGACTCAACTTGTTGCGGTTGCAGCAAAGGTAATAGGCCGACTCACCCTCCAGAAAGGGTGGTCCCCAGCGGCGCGTCTCATCGCCCAGGCCGGGACGTTCTACCTTGATCACCTCTGCGCCCAGATCGCCCAGCATCATCCCGCAGTAAGGCCCTGCCAAATGCCGCGACAGGTCCAGCACACGCACCCCGTCCAGCGCGCCGTCCATCCTGCCTCCCCTTCCTTTTTTGACCGCATCGTCGCGAACGTCCGCACCACCACAATATACGACCCTCACGCCTCTTGACAAAATCCTTCGAATATGGTATCTTCTCTCCAGTTGCAAGGGTAGAGGCGCAGGTTTTCATCAGTAGCCGGTCAGGGGAAGGGCGGGTCCGGACCTGTTGGGCGAAAGGGAAAACCTGCCGAAGCCTGGTGGCCCATCCGCCGGGGCAAACAGGCTGGGCCAGTGGATAAGATCTACTGGACTGTCACAGGAAAGCCCTGTGGAGCGCTCTCTTGCGGGTCGTGAGTTGCGTAAAACGCAGCCGGCGATGCCCTCTACCCCGGGCATACCGGCTATTTTTTTTATACCCCCTAACAAGGAGCAGCAGATGGACAGATTGAAGGTGGGCGTTCTGGGCGCAACCGGCATGGTCGGTCAGCGGTTTGTTTCCCTCCTGGCCGATCATCCCTGGTTCGAAGTCGTCTCCGCAGCCGCCAGTGCGCGTTCGGCCGGCAAGACCTACCGGGATGCTGTGGAGGGCCGGTGGACGCTGAAGTCGGATATCCCGGCCAGCATCGTCGACATGGTCGTCAAAAACGTCAACGAGATCGAGACGATTGCAGGTGAAGTCGACTTTGTCTTCTCGGCCCTGGACCTGGACAAAGCGGACATCCGCAACCTCGAAGACGCCTATGCAAAACGTGAAACCCCGGTGGCCTCCAACAACTCCGCCCACCGCTGGACCCCGGACGTGCCCATGCTCATCCCGGAGATCAACCCCGAACACCTGGACGTCATCCCTGCCCAGCGGAAGCGCCTGGGCACCAGGGCCGGGTTCGTCGCCGTCAAACCCAACTGCTCCATTCAGCCCTACGTACCGGCCTTCCACGCCCTCTCGGAATTCGGTCCCGCCCGGGCCTCCGTCTGCACCTACCAGGCCATCTCGGGCGCCAGCAAAACCTTTGGCACCTGGCCGGAAATGGTCGACAACATCATCCCCTACATCGGCGGCGGCGAAGAGGAAAAGAGCACTCAGGAACCGCTGAAAATCTGGGGCAAAGTCACAAAAGGCGAAATCGTAAACGCCAGGGGCCCGGTCATTTCCGCCCAGTGCATTCGTGTGCCCGTTACGGACGGCCACATGGCGGCCGTCTCGGTCTCCTTTGAGAGCAGGCCCGCGCGCGACAGCATCCTGGAACGCTGGAAGGCCTTTCAGGGCAGCCCCCGCGCGGCAAACCTCCCCTCGTCTCCCAGACCCTTTCTCACCTATTATGAAGAAGAGGACCGTCCGCAGACCCGACTCGACCGGGACGCGGGCGACGGCATGGGCGTTACCCTCGGCCGCCTGCGTGGTGACACCCTCTTCGATTACAAATTTATCGCCCTCAGCCACAACACCGTCCGGGGCGCGGCCGGCGGCGCCATCCTCATGGCCGAACTGCTGAAGTCCGAAGGGTATATACAGGCCAAATAGCGCTCCGCAACCCTTCCGGATTGGCCGGGAAAGCGCGGGACTACATCCCGCGCTTTTTTTTGCCCTGAAAAAGAGAACGGATGGGGATATCGAGAAGCGGAAACAGCTTCGGAAGGATCGTTGGGAGAAAGGGTATTTGGCGGGGGGAATGGGCTTTTCCGCGCGGTTCCGTCCAGCACCATCGCCCCAAAACGCCCCAAAGGCCCGCAGGGCACAACCGCCTGCTTACACCACGCGCGCAAAAGCAGCCCCCATCGAAGGCGGCTTCTTAAAAGAAATACATCTTATAGTACATCTTAAGGCTTCGGCCGGTTTCGGGCATCACGGACCGGATGCGTGAGAGATGGTTGCGGTATTCCGTATCAAACAGGTTGTCTACGGACAGAATGAGACTATGGCGGGTATGGTCGGTGAGAATATCGCGCTGGGCGTACACACCGAAGACGGTATAGCCGTCCGTAGGATCTTCGAATATATCCACGCGCTTCTGTCCGGCGGCCCATTCCGCAGTTCCCCCCACAGTAAGCCAGGGGTGCCGGTAGGTTGTGCTGCCGACAAATTTAAGCGGGGGCATTTCGGGCAGGGGCAGATGCTCATCGCGGTTCTGTCCGCGCACGTAGCTGCCGTTGAATTCCAGGTTTAGACGGGTATTCGGACGCCACCCCAGGTGCATCTCCAGGCCCAGCATTCGCGCGGCAACACCCTCGGAAGCGAAGATGGGGAGAAGCTGGGCGTAATTGATCTCTCCGGTATTGCGCGGAGCGATATAACTGCCAAATTCGTTCCAGAATCCGGTGACGACCAGGTCCAGACCCGGTTGCAGGTAATGGAAAAAGGCTTCGACGCCGAAGCTCTTTTCAGCATCCAGACCGACGTTGCCCACTTCAAAGGTGTACGCGGCCAGGTGCGGACCCTGGTTGTAGAGTTCTTCGATGGTGGGCACGCGCTGGGAGCGGCTGAGGCTGACGCCCGCGGTCAGCTGATCGGTGATGGGCACAAGCGGGCTGAAAGCCGCGGACCAGGTGTGAAAGGTCCGGTCTACATCCAGTTCCATATTGGTAACAACGTCAGGACGCGGATCAAAGGCGGCGTACGTGTAGCGGGCGGCGGCCTGAAGTTCGATCTGCCGCCACGTGAATTCGTGATAAAGGCCGACCTTGGCCTCTTGTTCACGCGTGGGTGGGGTGAAGACAAAGGCGCCCAGTTTGAGGTTGCGGTGTGCAAAGCCGGCGGTGAGCACGGTATTCTGCGTCCGGTCCTGTGTGTCCAGGTGCAGTTTGAAATCGCCGCTGTAGTCGTTGAACAAAAACTCGGACCCGATGCTGCCGCTGGACTCGAACTCAAGGTGATGATAGAAGGCCTTTGTGAAACCCACCTCTACCCTGTTGATCACCCGGCGGTCAAAACGGTAGACCGCTCTGCCGTCGAAGACCCGGCGCAGGATGTCCAGGTCTGCGCCGTTGGGATGGCCGCCGATAAATCCGCCGGGAATGCCGTATTGCGTGCCGAACTGATCGAAAGAAGCGCCGATATAGCCTCGATTGGCCGCGTAGGACAGACCGATGGTGTGGGTGCGGGTGTTGATGGGTGTATTGTCGAGTCTGCCAACGGGGGTTTGCACGTCCCGGGTATCGCGGTACGTGGTCTCGGCATAAAGTGCGAGCGGGCCTAAGGGCGCGGTGACGGAGGCGGATGAGAAATAGCCCCGGTTGACCGTTTCCCCGTAGGCGCCGACGCTGCCGAAGACGCGCTGGGGGCGGACATCGGGGATTTTGTGTTTGACAACGTTGACAACCCCGCCCACGGCGGTAGCGGTGTGAAGCAGGGTGCGAGGCCCCCGGATGATTTCAAGGCGTTCCGCGTTGAAAGATTCGAGGGTGACCGCGTGATCGGCCGAGGTGGCGGACAGGTCTTGAGTCTGCATGCCGTCTACATTGATCTGTATGCGGTCGCCGCTGAGGCCGCGTATGACCGGGCGGGCAGGCGCAGGCCCCATGCTGCGGATGGCAACGCCGACTTCGTTTTTCATGGTTTCGGCAAGCGTGAGCGCGTATTTCTGCCGGAGTTCGTCGCCGGAGAGCACGCCGGTGGTCTTGCGGAGTTCCTCAAAGCGGGTTTCGGCGGATTCTGCCACAACGTCAATGAGGTCCATTTCAAGGGCCAGCGAGGCCATCTCGATGTAGAGGATGGGATGCTTTGTGCCTGAGACGGTCACCTCCTGGTGCTTTTTTTGATATCCGATATGCGTAAAAGACAGGCGATAGACCCCCTGCGACAGATGCAGCACAAAACGGCCTTGCGCATCGGTGGTTGTGCCCCCTGCATGCGCATCAGGCTGGATGTTGACGTTTTCGATGGGGTGCCGGGTCTCGCTGTCGAAAACATACCCTTCGACCAGCGCGGTTTTGCCCGCCGCGCTGACCGCGGGAACGAAGCACAGGCAAAAAAGCACACACGCCGTCCATTTCAAGCCCAATCTTCCGGGGAACAGGGCGCTGACATCTCCGGTCGACAGGAGACGCTTTATCCCGAGTGTATCGAGCATTGTATGAACCCCCAACGTTGTGAACGGGGAGAAGGCTGGGCTGCCTTCTCCCCTGCGTCTATTGCGACGGCGCGCTGATCACCACGGAAATCGGCACGAAGGTGTGTTCGGCCTCGCCATCGTGCACGATGGACAGGGTAATCGTCGTGGTCCCGGCCTTTTTGCCGATGAGTTTGAAAGCCCAGTACTCGGGCGCCACCGGCGGATCAATGCCGAGCAACGATGTGTCCGCCACTGCAATGCCCAGGGTCTCATCCGGTGCTTCGGGCTGGAATTCCACGTCTTGATCGTCGAAGAAAACAGTCTCGATATGGTCGGTGGTATCGCCCACGGCGAGCGCCAGAACACCGGTGGAGTCGCCCTTCCCCTCACGGGATGCCTGGACGAGCACCTCACCGCTGTCTTCTTCTTTGAGGCGCAGACCCACGGGTTCGCCGTGTTGGCCGGCCTGTGACATCACATGTACGGGAATGGGCGGCGTGCGGAAGTCCACGTGGCCTTCGTGCGCGACCTGCAGCACAATGGTGGTCTCCCCCTCTTTGAGGCCCCGCAGGTGGAATTCAAACTTGCCCTCATCGCCCTCATCCTGGTAAACTTCCACGACCGACGGATCGTCAATGTCCCAGTCGAGGGTGAATTCGGGACCGTCGGGTGGGTCTATTTCCTCGCCGTGGCTGTCCAGGAATTTGATACTCCAGTGAGGGGTCAGCCCAATCGGCGCTTCAAGGTACGTCGCCCGGCCGTCGGTGGAGTCGATTTTGCCCTGGAAATACCGGAAAAATCGGTTGCCCGAATCAATAAGCACGAGCCCCTCGGCCTCAAACTCTTCTACCACATGCACGGGAATGGGAGACGTGCGGAAGTCCACGTGGCCTTCGTGCGCGATCTGCAGCACAATGGTGGTCTCCCCCTCTTCGAGGCCGTGCAGGTGGAATTCAAACTTGCCCTCATCGCCCTCATCCTGAACAACTTCCACGACCGACGGGTCGGCGATGACCCACGTGAAGCTGTAGCCTTCACCGCTGGGGGGCGCCATTTCGTTTCCGTCCTCATCCAGGAACCGGATGCTCCAGTGGGAGGTGAGTTGCCCGTGAGGAACCTCGAGGACGTCCACCCGGCCGTATTCGGAGTCGATTTCGCCCCGGAAATACCGGAAAAATCGGTTGCCCGAGTCAATAAGCACGAGCCCCTCGGCTCCGTAATGTTCTTCCTCTGGGGATATGGGATCGTCTTTGCCACAGCCGGCCACGAACAGGGCCAGAACCGCCGCTGCGGCAATGCGGTGATGCAGCGTTTTCATCTTGAAAAACATGAAGAGTCTCCTGATGGCTGGGATTGAACGTACACCCGGGACCTGACCGGTACATCTTGTTGGTCACATGGGGTACGGTTCGGGAAAGGGGTGCTGCCGCACGACCTTGAGAGGCGTGTGATAACGATAGCGGTCAGGGATTTGATCAGCGGATATCTGGTGTGGAAGATCATCTCTGATGCCATACCGGAGTTATCCCGGCTTTATGGATGGCTTACCGGCTCGGGAGATTCAAAACCGCCTGAACACAGACGTAGCGCTGGCCTGGTATAACGGATTGTACATACTGGGGAAAAAAGACGGTGGAGGTGTCTTCAGCACACCGGAGGGGCACGTCCATCAGGAAGGAGGAGGAAATTGCGAAGGGACTGGCATGAGGAAAACCATTGCAGAAAACACAGGAAGTAAAGCTGGAAGAGCAATACGACCGGCAAACAAAGGGTCAGGTTATTGAGCCATGCGCAAATAGCACATTGCTGGTCGTGGTCGTGGCCGTGGCCGTGGCCGGGGGAAGCGATAAGTAGGAAGGCCGCCAGGTAAGCCACAAAAACCAGCAGAATGACAAAGGCAACAGGATGTAGCCTTTTGGAAGGATAAAACACCTTATCAACCTCAAGAGAGGGTAGATCACATCAAAGTGTATCGTCGAAATATACGGAATATGATTGGGGCTGTCAAGGTCAAGATCGTACAGATCCGTGTCCTGCCGCGCGCGTTCCACCGTCTGAATTTGAAAACTCGCTATGACCCGACCGGACTTCTCAAATTGAACCGGGCGATCCATCTGTCGACCGCCCGGATTTGTTGCTGTGCGTGAGGTTCGCGCTGGACCCTACTTCATCAGGAGCATCCGGCGAGTGAGTACCCCGCCTGGATGCGTCAGCCGGTAGAAATAAACGCCGCTGGAGACGTCACGACCGAACGCGTCCCTGCCGTCCCAGGTGACCCGGTAACGGCCCGGGGCCTGATGATCCTGCATCAGAACCCGGATCTGTTGCCCCAGAATATTGTAGACCGTGAGGTTGACCTGCCCGGCTTCGGGAATCTGGTAGGCGATCTGCGTGGAGGGGTTGAAGGGGTTGGGTGTGTTGGGGTGCAGAACCAGGGTCTGAGGGGCCAGCATCCGCTCGCTTTCCACCCGGGCGCGGCCGCCTGCGGGCAGGGAAAGCGTCACTTCCCTGCCGCCGTTGATCGGGATGCTTCCCCAGGTGGAGATCACATTTCCGCCGGTGTCCACCGCACGGGCCAGATAGTAGCCGGAGACGCCCCCCGGGCTGTCAGATCGGATCTCGATCGTGACGCGGCCCCCGGCATCGGTGGTGCCTTTCCACTGATATTCGCTTGCACGACCGGAAACCGACCGGGAGAATGCGACCATGGCGTCCGCTACGGGCTGGCCGTTCCGGGTGAGCACGACATTCAGGACCGAGCGGTTCTTCGTGCCCGAACCAGCCACAGACATCGGTTTGCCCGTGGTGATCCGGCCCTGGCCGCCCTCCGGATAGGCCGCGGCCGTGATCTGGCCGTCGAGACCCTCCTGGATAAAGTTCACCAGCGCCTGCTGGTAGGTTACGCCCAGTCGGGTGAAGCGGGCGCTCCGGTAGGGGTACTGGTCACCGCCCCGGGCGAGGAAGTCGATGGTCGCCACCTGGATGTCCGGCGCTCCGGGAACGACGCGGCCGTTCGCGACGATTTTCGTACCGCTATCCAGGGTGATGTCCACAACGCGGGTACCGCGCCGGGTCACATTGCCGTTTTCGTCCAGTTCCTGGGGGGTGCCTTCGGGATTCCAGACCATCGTGAAGCCGGAAATCTGCGCAAATCGGCCGGAGACGCTTTCTACCCGCGAGACCGCGTTTTCCATGATCTCTTTGAATTGTCCCGCCGGAATATCGGGCACGACAGTGACGAAGTTGGGAAAGGGCAGCATGTCGAAGGTGGTGAGTTCGGAGACAGTGCCGGCCGGAATTTCGCCGGCGTTGCGGATGCCGCCGCCGTTTTGCAGGCCCACCTGCGGCACAGGAACGCCGAAAGACCCGGCAAGCTGCGCCGCCTGCCACCGCAGCGCGTCGGCCACCAGGTTGCCCTCATTGGTCTCTTCGGTGCGGATTCTGCTTTTCACGCCGTCCAGGACGACCCCGGATGTGCCGACCGGGTTGGAAGCCAGGGAAGCCAGAGCATCGGTGATGGGGGTAACGACCCGGGCCTGCACCCCGGGGTCGGACGCGACCGCATCCGGCTGACCGCCGCCGGCCACGCGCACCGGGCCGCTTGTGTTCCGGTCGACGGATGTGATGGCGCCGGCAGCGTTGAAACGGACGACGAGCCGGCCCACGTAACGATAATTTCCCGACGTGGTGACAACGTAGAGGTCATTCCCATCCGCATCCTGTTCCACCATCGGGTAGGGGCCGAAGACCTCGGCCTCATCGCCGGGAATGAGCCGGGCGCCAGGGTTGGCCAGGATGTCGTCGCCGCCCCCCGCAACCACAATATCCACCCCGTGCAGCTGTCTGGCAAGCTCCAGGTCGTTTTGGATGGACTGAAGGTGGCTGATCAGGATGATGATGTGCACGCCGCGCACCTGGAGTCCGGTCACCTCGGCCTGGATGGCTTCCCGCACCCGGTCGTTGACTTCCACATTACGCGGACTGGAGATGAACACCAGGTCGGGGGTCGTGGCGCCCACAATGCCGATGTGTTCGCCGTTGACGGTAACCACGGCGCTTCCGGCAATGCGGCCGGCGTCGAACAGGTCTTGCAGATGGGGTTCGTCACCAAAGTCAAGGTTGGCGCTCAGATACGGCGGCTGCGTGTGGCTGTAACCGGAAATGAACCTGGCCAGAACGTCCGGGCCGAAGTCGAAGTCGTGGTTGCCGATGCAAACGGCGTCATAGCCGATC
Source organism: Candidatus Latescibacterota bacterium (assembly GCA_012270675.1). Lineage (GTDB taxonomy): Bacteria > Latescibacterota > UBA2968 > UBA2968 > JAAXHW01. The sequence continues at coordinate 9,450 of JAAXHW010000155.1, forward strand.
AGGTCCATTGCCAGGGCATCGTAGTAGGGAGCGGTCTCGGCGCGCCGGAGGCTGACGTTGAACTCCGGACCGGCCAGGAAATTGTCGCCCGAGGAGAGCATGACCACGCCGCCGTCCTGCCGGGCTTCGGCTTTGAGCCGATCCACCAGGGTTTTGAAGCGGTCCACACCACCGAAGTCTTCCTGGCCTTCGCCGGCGTTGACCAGCTGGGATTCACCGTCATTGTTGTGCAGAACAGTGAGTGTGAAGTCGCCGGCCGAAGTCCCGGGCGTCACAACATCGAAGACCCCCGAATGATAGGTGCCGAGCAATCGAAGTTGAAGTTCGCTCCGGGCGTATACGGAGCCCGCGGCCCCCAGCAAGCAGACACTCAGGATGATCAATAAACGTGAGGATCGGCTGCGATGACACATGTGTACCTCCCCTGATATTGTGAACAGGTATTCACGGTGGCGCTGACAAAATATGGGACAGAGGTTACAATATGGTGTCAAAACACGGTGGTTTTGCGACCGTACGGTTACAGCCGTGTGACAATTTGCACTTTTGTGGGCGTCGCCGGCCGTCCCGAACACGGAAAGGGCCTTCGGCGAACACACTGCCGAAGGCCCTTTTGTTGGGGAGACCAGAATCGTGGGGGAGTCAGATCTCCAATGCGCTCAGTGTGGAACGCCCAGCTGGTGCATCCGTTTGTGGATCGCCTGCCGGGCCTCTGCAAACGGCCTCTCCAGATAGGCCAGGTGGTCCTCCTCTCCGTGGTGGTGCGTGACCTCTCCCGGCCGGTCCTGGCGGCTCGTCTGCCGGATGTAGGAAATGCAGCCCTCCACCAGCGTGAGCATATACTGCGCCGCCTCCTGGTTGAACATCCACCACGCTCCGCCGCAGGCGACATAGACCGGAGACGTATGCGCCATCAGGCCCCGTCCCCAGCCGTCCAGGTGCGGCACCGCCGTATAGCCGGGGCCCCCGCATCGGGCGGCCAGCCAGGAGTGTCCCTCCACCTTCACCTTTGCCTTCAGGCTTAACCTCCGCGTCCCCTTCGGCTCATCCGCCGAGGCCACCACGCGGCCCTCCTGCACCACCTCCAGCGTATGGATCGGCAGGATCGACTCCGCCTCGGCGGTGACCTCCACCGTCCCTCCATTGCCCGGCAGATTGACCGTATCTCCGATCTGGTGACCGTCTACGGCAAAGCGGAGGATCGGCCCGCCGCTGTGGAATGTCCGCCCGGCGGTCAGATTCCTGCACCAGCTCTCATAGGTAAACGGCTCATCCGCCGGGATGTGGACGTACGTCCTGTAAATCCCCACCGGAACGTCGCTGCTCATCTTGTCCGTGCCGCCCACCAGCGGCAGCCTGTACCCGCAGTTCAGATAGCGGTAGTACTCCAGGTGGTTATACGTCCCGTGCCTGAGCATCTCCACCGCATCCGCGCGGCCCGTGGCAATCAGCGCGGCCGGCTCCCCGTTCGGGTTGGGCAGGTGCGGGATGATCACCGTCCCCCCCTGCGCGTGGCACCGGTCCGCCCAGTCCGACATCGTCACCTCCAGCGTTCCCCCCAACTCCGCCTCGCCCGGTCCGTCGGAGCACCAGGGCATCACCGTCTCCTTCAGCCCCAGCAGGATCAGGTGCCCCAAAAAGTGCTGCCGGTTCTCCGACCCCACATACACAATGCTGTTCCCGTCGGGCGACACGCTCGCCCGCCCCGTAAACTCCTCGGTATTCGTAAACAGGCTGCCCCACTGTGACGGCAGCAGGTTCACCACGTTCAGGTCCTCCCCCTGCGCCTCCGTGTGGCTGCCCTGCGTGGACAGGAAGTGAACGTGCGAATCCCCGCTGAACCAGCGGTCCCGGTTCATATGACACCACCGCTTCAACCTGAGCTCCAGCTCCCGTTGCCCGGGTTTGACCTCCACCTTTGCGCGCAGTGGCTCGTACTCGTAGCCCCGGGCAACGTCCACCACCACCTCTCCCCGGGGCAGCCAGCCCTGGCACGTCCCGTCGATGTACGCGTACGAAATCTGTCCCAGCCGCACATCCCCGCCCACGTCGATATGCCAGGTCTCCATGTTGGAGTTGACATGCGCGTGGTGCCCGTGCGGCGCGTAGGGAATCCCCTCAGGGGAGCGGAAGTGCACCCGGCAGGGCACCGGCCTTCCCGTCTCGTCGTCCACCACCCGCGTATGCACCCAGTTGCGCCCCCCTTTCACCACCGAAACCCGCAGCCTGGACGTCTCCACCTTGCCCTTCTCCTCCAGCGCTCCCCAGTTCACCTTCCCCAGCACCTCGCCCCCTCCCTTCACAATCACCGTCGCCGACGGCACGGCAGCCACCTCCACGTAGGCCGGGCTGTTCTTCGGATTCTGCGGCTCTCCCCATCCCTTCCGAGCATCTTCCAGAAACGCCTCCGGCTGCTCCGGCAGCGGGTAGGGATAGGTGGCAATCCCCCGGTCCACCTCCACCTCAAGGTCGAACCGCTTTCCCGCGTCCCCCTCCTGCGGCAGGGTAATCACCACCGGCCGGGGCGCCTTCCGGGAGAAGGGGTACTCGTCCGCATACCCCAGCGTGATCGCTCCGATCAGGAACCCGGGGCCTGCCGGGACCACCTCCAGCGCCTCAACCTGCCGGTCCGGATGCGGATTCTCCCACACCCAGAGCACATACCCCCGTGACCCGCCCCGGCTCGATTCCGTCTGCCGCTGGCCCGCAGCACCCCAGGGGCCCTCCCGGCGGGGTAGCAGGCTGTCCGTCTGTTCCGGAAAAGCCACAAAAGGCGCCCCTCCTGCATTCGGCACGGTAGAAATCTCGAAACGCTCCCGGATCGGCACCCGAACCGTCTCCCCGCCTTCCAGGTAAAAGATGTAGTCAGCCACCGGCAACCCGACCGGACCGCCTTCCAAAAGCTTCGATTCCAGCAGCCGGTGCGCCACAATCACCTGCCGCGCCCCCTTCCCTATCGGAATGTTCAAAGCCTCTTCCCGCAACCCCTCTCCAAACCCCACAAAACAGCGCTCACCCGCCCCGTCGGCCGTGCCGATCCGGAACGGCAGCCCCTGAAATAACTGCACGCCCACCGGCGCCTCCCCGGCCTCATCCCGCCCTGCATTGCAAAGCGCAGACAGATCCAGGGGTTCGTACGCATCCATAAGAAACCTCCCGGTCAGCTCACCACATGCTGCGGTCTTCCTTCCAGAAACGCAATCACATTGTCCACCGCCCCGCCGTTCAGCAGGTCCACCCCTTCCGGCGTCATATCCGCACAGTGGGGTGTGAGCACCACCTGTTCGCAGGAAAGAAGCGGATGGTCTGTGGGTATGGGTTCCTCGTCGTACACATCGATCCCGACCCCGCCCAAATGTCCCGAATTCAGTGCCTCAACCAGAGCATCCGAATCCACGATCGGCCCCCGTGCTCCGTTAAGCAGAAGCGCGCCCTGTTTCATCAGCCCGAACTCACGCTTACCGATCAGTCCCCGGCTCTCCCCGGTCAGCTGCACATGGATGCTCACCACATCGGCCGTCTGCAGCAGCTCGTCCAACCCCACAAAACGCACCCCCAGCGCCTCGGCCCGTTGAGGAGACGGGTTGTAGGTCCACGCGATTACCTCCATCCCGACCGCCCGGCCCAGCCGCGCCATCTCCGCGCCGATATTCCCCGTGCCCACAATACCCAGCACCTTCTTCTGCAACATGATAAGGTCGATCCGGGGCCAGCGTCCCGCCTTCATCTCAGCGGTTAAATAGGCCACCCGCCTGGCCGCGGCGAACATCAGTCCGAACATATGTTCAGCCACCACCGATGCGGTCCGCCCCGGCTGGTTGCAGATCACAATCCCGCGCGCTGCGGCGGCCTCCAGATCGAACATATCGGTCCCGATGGAACAGCTCGTAATCATCCGCAGCTTCGGAAGCTGCTCGAACTCCTCATCCCCCCACGTCACCGCCCCCCGGGTATTCATCAAAATATCAGCATGCTTTGCCCGCTCGACTTTCTCTGCCACGCGCCCGGGACGGTCCCGGTAGAGCACCACATCCCCATAAGGCGCCAGCCGCTCCAGATGCGGCGAACCGTCAATCATCAACGGATCATCACCCGGCACCACAATCTCAACGCGTTTCCGTTCAGGCATCTGCCTCTCCCCTTTTTGGTCACAACTTCACGCTTCTCCCAGCGTCTCCAGCGCCTCCAGCAGCAGGTCAATCTCCTCCTCCAGCAGAAAAAAAGGCACACTCGCCCGGAGGCCGTCCCGGGTCGTTTGAAACGCCTTGATCATGATCTTCCACCGCTCCCGCAGGGTATCCCGCAGATCGATGACGTCCCATCCCGCCATGTGGAAACTCACCACCGCTGCGGACAGCGCGGGCGCCTCTGGCGTAAAAACCCTCACCCCGGGAATCCCTTTCAACCCCGTTTTGAGTCGGGAGGCAAGGGCCGTTGTCCGCTTCCAGATCCGCGCCAGCCCGATATCCGAGAGATAATCCGCTGAAAAAGCCCAGGCGTGGACCAGCGGCCAGGACCAGGGGCCGTACTCAAACCGCTCTGCCGTCGCCTTCATCTCAAACCGGTTCCTCTTAAAATCCACCCACGACTCAGCACGTGCGCCCGCGTAGGTCACCCGGATGTCGTCCAGGCGCTCCTTCCGCACAAAGAGCAGGCCCGACGCATAGGGCGCGTACATCCACTTATAAGACAGCAGCCCGGCAAAATCGCACCCCATCTCATTCAAATCGATCGAATAGAGTCCCGCCGAATGGGCCGTATCCACAAAACTCATCGCCCCCCGTTCGCGCACCACCCGGCAGATCTCTTTTGCAGGCAACCGGAACCCCGAATCGGTGATCACGTGGCTGAACGCCACCAGCCGGGTCCGGTCCGTCATCCGGCCGGCAATCGCCTCCACCTGCCCTTCTGCGTCGTCCACCAGCGGGACCTTGATCACCTCCACCCCGAACAGGTCGCGGAGGTGGAACGTGGGCAAAAAGACCGCCTGCTCCTCTTCCTCGGTTATCAAAACCTGGTCGCCCTCGCGCCAGTCCAGCCCCCTCAGCACCGTCTGGTACGCTTCGCTCACCCCTCGCATCAGGCTCAAGTCCCCGGCGTCCACCCAAAAAAACCGGGCCAGCCGTTCTTTGCTCTGCTGTCGCCTCGGATATTCCTCGTCCGGATAAACGATGTGCATCGGCCCGCGCTCCAGGATCTCCCGCATCAACCGCACGTGTTCCTCCGCCACCGGCGCCGGCGTGAGGCTCACCCCGCCGTTCTGCAACCACACATAATGCTTCAGGGCCGGAAAATCCTGACGGATCTTCGGAATATCCACAGCACCTATCCTCACTGCCAGTGCGCGGGCAGAATTGCATCCTCAAATCCGAACTGCCGCGCCACCCACTGCTCCTGGTAAACCCCGTCCTTGTACTTCGAACCTTCGCTCTCCTTCACCTCCACCTCTCCATCCATCGCCTCCACCAGAGGCGCTGCAAGCGATGCGCCGGACCACAGCAGCGTTGGAATGCGAACCGATGGCGCGAAAAACAGCGGATCGAAATAGGCCACCGTACGCGCCACGGCCTCCCGGCGGTCGGGGTAGAGCCGCAGGTAATCGTTGACCTCTTCGAGGGGATAGCCCCCCGTCCTTGGCGCCTGGTCCATCGTTCCGTAAAAGAACGAAGGCGAGGCAACCGCGTGCGTCAACCCCTGCCGCAGCGCAGCCGTCAGCAGCGGCATTTCATTGATGCCTATGCCCGCAACCCGGCTGCGGTCCACTTCCGGGCGGGAAAGCACGTAATCCACCGCCCGGCAACAGTCCGCCACAACACCCCGGAATACATAGGATTCGGCATCCCCGATCCCGTCCGTAAAAATCCCCGGATACGCGGCCGCGTAGGGCTTGTCCGCATTGCGCTGTCCGCGCGCCGACAGTCCGAAGGTCACAAACCGGCTCCGCTTCTCGTTGGCGTCGCCCTGTGGAACAACATCCATCACACTTTGATAGCGCGCCAGAAAAATCAGCACCGGAAACGGTCCCTCTCCGTTGGGGATGCTCAGGTGTCCGAAGATCCGGTAGGGGCCGATGCTGGTCAGGCGCACCTTATAGGCTGTACAGAATTCCGTTGAGCGGAGTGGGTTCTCCTCCTCTTCGGCGGCAACCGGCATCCCGTCCAACGCCCCAAGCACCCGCTCCCAATAGGCGTCGAAATCGTCCGGACGCACGGTCGTGGGTTGAAATACATTCGCCATCTTCTGCTCCAGATCAAGGATTCAGATGCGTTTTAAAAAATGTCTCAACAACTGCCCCGTGCTTCGCGCTCCCCGCATCGTGCCCGTATCCATCGTAGGAATAAAGCGTCTTATCTTCCGAAGCGATGGCATTGAATGCCGCAAACCCCGTCTCCGGCGGACACACATTGTCCTGCAGCCCGATATTGACAATAATCGGACAGCTAATACGCAGCCCGAAATGTATCCCATCGAAATAGGACAGGGTCTCGCGCACGGCCGCCTCCCGATCCGGATAGAGCCGCAGGTAGTCCCGGATTTCCTGGTAGGGATAGGTGTGCGTCAGTTCGATCGCATCCATAAAGCCGCACAGATAAGGCGCTCCGGCCGCCGCCGCCCGAACGCCCCGGCGCAGCCCCGCCACCACCAGCGTCAGCCCTCCACCCTGGCTGCTGCCCGTCACACCGGTCCGCTCCGCATCCACCTCCTCGCGGCTCTGCAGGAAATCGAACGCCCGCACCGCGTCGATGTAGAAGCCCCGGTAGGAATAGGTATTCCGGTCCACGATATTGTGCGCCAGCAGCCCCGGATACCCCGGATTGAACTGCGCGTTGCTCCGCAGCTTCCCTCTTGGCGCCGCGCCGAAGGCCGCGTAGCCCGCCCTGGCCCACCCTTTGGGCAGTGCAGGCTCGCCGATATAACCCGGCACGTGCAAAATCGCCGGCAGCTTCTCCTGCCGGTCCACCGGCAGACAGTACCACCCGGCGATGCGCACCCCGTCCAAACTGTCGTAATGCACCTCGTATACATCCACATCAGGCGTCGAACGCAACGCCACCCGCTCAACCGAAGCATTCAGCGGAATCCGGTCCGCCTGCGCCAGCACATCGTCCCAGAACGCGTCGAAGTCATCGGGCCGCACCATGCTGGTGCCGTACGTCTCAATCGATGTCCTGTCCATAGACCCTCTTTTCATTCAACCTGCCTGATACCCTACCTCCACCCAGCTCACCGCTCCCTTTCTGTCAAAGGCGTTCACCGGGCGTACCTCCAGCCGGTTCTTCCCCGCCTTCAGCGTCCAGCCAAAGCGCGCGCCCCGTACTTCCCAGTCCCCCCCGTCCACCCGCGCCTCAAACTCCTTCAGATTCGGTGTCTCCGTATCCAGTACAACCTCCAGAACCCCCGGCTGCGTCCCCTGCCGCAGGTGGACCTTCGCCCGGTTCACCGTCCAGTAGAGGTCTCCGGTCCGGTCTGTGTGTTTCGAAAACCAGGGCAGCGGTTCGGTCTTACCGTCCTGCCAGAAAAGGTAGCCGTCGTACTGGTAGGAGACCTTCCCGTGCTCCGGCTCCCCCGGCGCCATGGTGACCATCTCGTCGTTACGCAGCGAAATCATAAACCGCTCGAAGAGCCGGAGCCGTTTGGCCACCTCGAACCGATCTCCGGTCGCCGGCGGCGGCCGGGGCACGATCACCACATCGTCGTAGTCCTTTTCCACCCACGCCCGGTGCGCCTCTAAGGCGCTCAATGGCACCCCGTTGCGCTCAAAATGGTAAGTAAACTTCGTCTCGTCGTTCGCGTCTCCGCCCACATCCATTGCAACCCACTTCCCGTATTCGCTCGACCAGACCTCGTTGATGCAGTGCGACCGCATAATCTGCGTCCGGGCGACCAGCCCGAGGGCCGCGCTGCAGTGCGACATCACCGTCGCGTAGTGCGTGCACATGCCCAGGCTCAGCTTTCGGCTGGCCAGCTCCAGGATGACCATCGCGTCCCAGGGGGGGCAAAAATCGATCTCTCCCATATTCCATCCATCCTCCCACTGCTCCCGCACCCATTGCCGCAGATGGAGAAACACGTCGAATTCCGACCCGGCGCCGCGGACGACCTCGTCCAGTTTCCACCGATCCCGCAGGCGTTTTCCCCGACTGGCATCCGCCGGCAGATAAGCAAACCGGTACGAACTCCTCACCAGGTCGGCGTTGTCACTTGCCACCACACGCGCCGTTGCCGCCCGGGCGACTTCCACCTGTACAGCCACCCGCACCCGCTTCAACACGGGCGTCCGGTCCGGCGCCTCAGAATACAGCAGTGCGCGCCATTGGGCAAACCGCACGTCCTCGCCGGGCACAACCTCTGAGTCCACCGCTCGCCAGGCCGACCAGCGCTCCGGGTCGTAGGCCGGGGTTGGCCCCCCGCGCCATTCCAGCGTCAACGCCGTCCCCCCGGTCGTCTCCCCCTCCGCTTCAAACCGCACCGACCCCACCCTTCCACCCGGTGCGACCTCCCCCTCCGTCGCCAGGCCAGCCAGATCGATGGGCTCCGAATCAACCTCTCCCGACGCGACGTAACGGTCCAGCCAGAGCCGCACCATATACTCTCCGTCCGCCCGGTTGTTTTCGCCCAGGTCCTCGGAACGCCACGTCTGCCCTCCATCTTCGCTCACCTCGCTCCGGTCGGGCCAGCGCCCGTTCTCGATCAGCAGCGTCCACTGTGCATCCCCCACGGCCCTGAAAACGACCTCGTTTTCGCCCTCGTTCAAATAGGCGACCGGCACTTCCACCGGTGTCCAGCGGTCCTGCCAGTAGGAACGGTCCCTGTCCAGCCGCACGCGCATCGGCTGCCCATTCACCAGAACGTCCAGCTCGCCGCCCTCCTGATCGCAGGCCAGGTAGGGACACAGCAACGCCCGCCTGGCACCCGGCGCCGGCAGCACAAAAATCTTCTTCGCCTGGCGCAGCCCCACCACCCGCTCCCGGTCCCAGCGGGTGTTTCGCCCCATCTCGTCGGCCACCGCCACCCCCTGCTGGAGCTGCACGCCCGCCTCCTGCACCGAAATCCCCTTCCCCGTGCAACGGAAAAAAGACGCCCTGGAATCCCAAACTTTCGACCCTTCCGCCTTCTGCATCACACCTCTCCTCGACAACGGGAAATTGCGCAACATCCGGCCGTTTGGTATATTCTCCAATAACACCCCAAAACGGGAAATCGGCAAATAAAAAACAAGTGCGGCGTGCATTGATATCGTTTTTCCACACGCATGCACTTGCCTGCCCCAACGGAGCCCCCATGCCCCCCGACCCCATCCGCCGCATCGGACACCTCAAAACCGTAGACGACTTCCGGGCCCACGTCAAGACCCTCGGTATTGACCTGCCCTGCGACGACGCGATCCTGACCGCCCCCGACTCCCCCCTGGCCCGGTCCTATCGGTTTGGAGCATTCACCATCGGCAACCGCTTTGCAATCCAGCCTATGGAAGGCTGGGACGGAGAGACCGACGGCAATCCATCGGAACGCGTCTTCCGGCGATGGCGCAATTTCGGCAAAAGCGGTGCCCGGCTCATCTGGGGGGGAGAGGCCATTGCGGTGCGCCCCGAGGGCCGCGCCAACCCCAACCAGCTCTACGCGGCAGACCATACCCGAACCGGCCTGGGGCGATTGCGTGAAGAACTCCTCAAAGCGCACAAAGCACACACAGGCGCAGCGGACGACCTCTTCACAGGCCTGCAACTTACGCACTCCGGCCGTTTCTGTCGCCCCAACGACAAAGTCAGGATGGAGCCGAAGATCGTCTATCACCACCCCATCCTGGACCGCAAATTCAACATCGATCCCGCACTCCCCGTACTGACCGACGGCGAAATTCGAAGCATCGTTGAAGACTACCACAGGGCCGCCCGGATGGCCTGTGAACTGGGCTACCACTTTGTCGACGTCAAGCACTGCCACGGCTATCTGGGCCACGAATTCCTCAGCGCCACCACCCGCCCGGGACCCTATGGGGGACCTTTTGAAAATCGGACGCGCTTTCTGCGCGAAATTGTCGAAGGCATCCGCGCCACCGCCCCGGACCTCCTCATCGGCGTCCGCCTCAGCGCCTTCGATTTTGTCTCCTTCAGACCCGATCCCGCCCGGTCCGAAGGCCGAAAGCTCGGCCCCGGTATTCCGGACGATCACACCGGCTGCCTTCCGTATCGCTACGCCTTTGGCGTGGACCAGACCCGGCCCACCCGTCCGGATCTCACCGAGACTTTCCGTTTTTTAGACCTCCTCCAGGACCTCGACATCCGCCTGCTCAACCTCTCGGCCGGCAGCCCCTACTACACCCCCCACATCCAGCGCCCCGCCTACTATCCCCCCTCCGACGGCTATCAGCCTCCCGAGGATCCCCTAGCAGGCGTTGCACGGCAGATTGAAATTGTGAGCCGAATCAAAAAACGGTATCCCGATTTCCTCATTGTCGGATCGGCTTACTCCTACCTGCAGGACTACCTTCCCCACGTGGCCCAGCAGGTTGTCCGCGACGGCAAAGCCGACTTCATCGGTCTTGGCCGGATGGTCCTCTCCTATCCCGACCTCCCGCACGATGTGCTCACAAAGGGCACCCTCAACATCCGCAAGGTCTGCCGGACCTTCAGCGACTGCACCACTGCCCCCCGCAACGGCCTCATCTCCGGGTGTTTTCCTCTGGATGCCTTTTACAAAAGATCCCCTGAGGGCACACGCCTCAGGGAGATCAAAAAGGCCATTCAGACGGAATGAACAACACCATATCAGGGAACCCCGGTGCTGCGACCACGCGCCGGGGGGCGCTTCAACACAAAGACCTCCTCCAGGTTGAGAAAATTGACGCCAGGCGTCAGAATGACCTCCTTGAAAAGGCCGCGGTCTTCCTGGCCCACGCTGGCCACCCGCCCGGCCAGCAGACCTTTGGGAAAGATGCCTCCCAGCCCGGAAGAGACCACCGCATCGCCCACGTCAATCTCGGTACTCATCGTGACATTCTTCAAATAAAGCGTCCCGTTTTCACAATGCACAATGCCCTGTACGCGACCCTCCCGTTGTACAATCGCACTTACCCGGCAGTTCCGATCCAGCAGCAGCAACACCACAGAGGTCAATTGCTGGGCCTCCAGCACCCGCCCGACCAGCCCGTCCGCCGTCACCACCGGCATCCGTTTCTCAACCCCATCGCCGCGCCCCACATCAATCAGAATGGTGTTGGAAATACGGTCGGGGTCCCGGGCGATCACTTTTGCGGCCAGGTAAGAGCCGACCTCCTCCGCTTCGGACCGAAACCGGAGGAGGTTGCGCAAACGCCCGTTCTCCAAACGCGCCTCCCGGAGTTTCATCAACTCCAGGGAAAGGCGCAGGTTCTGCTCTCTCAGTACCTGGTTTTCATACCGCAACCCGGCAATATCCATCGGCCACGTAAACAACCAGTGTCCCGCCTTGAAAAGGCCGGTGGCCACCCCACGCGCCAGTCCGAGTTTCTCCGACGGCCCCAGAGCCATCAGCATCAGCGACAGCAGCACCGCCACCCCCAGCACCACATAGGCACGGTTATCCCTTAAAAATCTGTAAAGCCGATGCATAAAGCAGACCTACATCAGGATCTTCTGAAACGCGCTGATATCCTCCAGTACCTTGCCGGTCCCGCGCACCACGCACGTTAAGGGATCGTCGGCCACAATCACCGGGAGGCTCGTCTCCTCAACCAGTTGCCGGTCCAGCCCCCGCAGCAGGGAGCCTCCACCGGTCATAATAATCCCCCGGTCCAGAATATCCGCCGCCAATTCCGGAGGCGTCTTCTCCAGGGTCTGCCGCACCGAATCGATAATGGCATCGATGGCTTCTTTCATGGCCTCCCGGATTTCGGAAGAATCCACCAGAATGGTCTTGGGAGTGGCAGAAACCAGATCCAACCCCTTGCAGAGGTGCTGGTCCTCGCTTTCGAAGTGTCCAGCCGACCCGATCGCACATTTGATCTGTTCCGCACTTCGTTCCCCCACCATCAGATTGTGATTGCGCTTGAGGAACTGAACAATGGCCTCGTCCAGTTCGTCCCCCGCCACTTTGATCGACTTGGACGCCACAATGCCGGCCAGGGCAATCACGGCAATCTCCGTGGTCCCCCCTCCGATGTCGATCACCATTGACCCGACAGGTTCCTCCACGGGCAGCCCGATGCCAATCGCCGCTGCCATCGGCTCTTTGATCAGGTAAACCTCTCTCGCACCGGCGCGTTCGGCCGACTCCCGCACGGCACGCATCTCCACCGGTGTAACCCCCGAAGGTACGCAAATAACAATACGGGGACGCATCAGCAGCTTGTTCTTTTGCACCTTCTTGATAAAGAACCGGAGCATCTCCTCCGTCACGTCAAAATCGGCGATCACTCCATCCCGTAGCGGGCGGACGACCTGGATGTCGGGATTCTCACGCCCCATCATCTCCTTGGCCTCTGCGCCAATCGCCAGCGGTTTGTTTGTCTTACGATCCAGAGCCACTATCGAGGGTTCATTCACCACAATACTCTGCCCCTTGACGTAGACCAGAGTATTGGCCGTGCCCAGATCGATTCCGATATCGTTTGACAGCAGATTAGAAAGGAAAAACCCCATAATATTCGCATTCCCTGCAACAATACTGTGAACAGTTTTTTACACACCATATCACGCAGATTCCGGAGCAGGCCACCCCACGCCCCTACTCCAGCAACCGGTCCCGCGCTTCCCGGTACTTCTCCAGGGTCCTGTGCACAATCTCTTCCGGCAACGCCGGCGCCGGAGGGGTCTTGTCCCAGTCCAGCGTATCCAGGTAGTCTCTCACAAACTGCTTGTCAAAACTATCCTGAGAACGTCCGGGCGCATAAACCTCCTGGTCCCAAAACCTGGAGGAATCCGGAGAGAGGATCTCGTCAATCATGACAATCCCGCCATTGTGCAGCCCAAACTCGAATTTCGTATCCGCAATAATAATCCCCCGCCCCTCTGCATAGTCGCGCGCCGCAGCGTAAACCTGCAGCGTCAAATCCCTCAGCCTTCCGGCCAGTTCGGGGTCCACTATCTCGCACATCTGATCGAACGAGATATTCTCATCGTGTCCTGTTTCGGCCTTCGTGGCAGGCGTGAAAACCGGTTCGGACAGCCGGCTGGACTCCTGCAGGCCCGCCGGCAGGGGAATACCGCAGACCATCCTGTTCTCCTGGTATTCGCGCCAGCCCGACCCGGCCAGATAGCCACGGGCAACGCACTCCACATCGATCCGGTCCGCCTTCACCACCAGCATCGACCGCCCCTCCAGCTGGTCTTTGTAAGGCTGCACCTCCTCCGGGTATTCGTCCACATTGCCACTAATCAGATGGTCGCGCACCAGACCTGCCAGCCTGTCGAACCAGAACAGCGACATCTCCGTCAGGATCTTCCCCTTGCCCGGAATCCCGTTTGGCATCACCACGTCGTACGCCGAAATCCGATCCGTCGCCACGATCAACAGCCGGTCGTCCAAATCGTAAACATCCCGCACTTTTCCGCGGGCAAACAGGGGCACGCCCTCTAAACACGTCTCCAGCAGAGCCTCTTCCATAGCCATCCTTTCAGAATATTCAGAATATCAGGTACGCTCCAAAATCCGCACCCGCCGCCCCTCCACAGCCACTCTTCCCTCTGCAAACAGCCGGACAACCTCCCAATAGAGCCGATGTTCCACCTCCAGCACCCGCACAGCCAGAGATTCCGGCGTATCGTCCGGACCTACCCGCACGGCCTCCTGGGCCACAATCGGCCCGTGGTCGTACTCCTCATCCGCCAGGTGCACCGTAACCCCCGAAATCCAGGCCCCGCTCTCGATAACCGCCTGGTGCACCCTCAGCCCGTACATCCCCTTGCCTCCAAATGCCGGCAGCAGGGCGGGATGGATGTTGAGAATCCGGTTGGGATAGGCCTGAAGGGTAACGGGACCCAGCTTTTTCATATAGCCCCCAAGCACCACCAGGTCTACCCCGTAAGATTGAAACACCTCCGCAATCGCCCGGTCCAGTGCCTGGGGATCGGGATGGGTGCGGCCGCTTAAATGGCAAGTCGGCACGCCTGCGCGCCGGGCCCGTTCCAGTGCCCCCGAACCGCTGTTGTTGCTAATCACAACGGCCATGCGCGCTGGAAGGTCACCAGATGCACATCGGTCCATGATGGCCTGGAGATTCGTACCGCCTCCAGAGGCCAGCGCCCCCAGGCGAAAGACCCCCGTCTTTTCTGAGGCAGGCATAGCGGGAAACCCCTTGAAGGGGGCCTGAAAAATCGAGGGTAAACGTAAGGAGAGGAAAGTCTGGGGGGAGAAAACCCGATGGTGAACAACAGCCCACCAGAGCGGTTTTCCATAAATATCGACAGGATAATAATAAATTATTAGAGAAGCAATGTCAAGTAGTTTAAATTCCAATAACCTATGCCTTCCCACACTGGAAATCCACTTGACAACGCTTTTCAAAGGCGGCTAATTTAGTAATAGCGTGAGGTGTTCACCGTTCTTTCACGCCCCACACCACAACCTGGAGGCCTTTTTTGAAAATACGCAAAGCTGTCATTCCCGCCGCAGGTCACGGCAGCCGGATGCTCCCGGCGACCAAGGCCCTGCCAAAAGAGATGATGCCCATCGTCGATAAACCCGCCATTCAGTACATCATCGAAGAACTCGTGGACGCGGGCATCGAGGATATCCTGATCATCACAGGACGCGGCAAACGGGCAATCGAAGACCATTTCGACCGCAATGTGGAAATCCACCATGCCCTGAAAGAGCGGGAAGACCTGCCCATGCTCGAAACCCTGGAGCGCATTGAGAAGCTGGCCGACATACATTACGTCCGCCAGAAAGAAATGCTGGGCACCGGCCATGCCATTCTCAAGGCCCGCAAACACATTGGAGAGGAGCCTTTTGCCGTCCTTTATGGAGACGACCTGGTCTTCTCAAAACGACCCTGTATCGGCCAGCTGATCGACCAGTACGAAAAATACAGCGCCTCCATCCTGGCCGTCAAAGAGATCCCCACAGAGCGCATCGGCCAATACGGCGTGATCCAGGCGAAACAGATCAACGACATCTACCTGGTGGAAGGACTGGTTGAAAAACCGCACCCGGAGGCTGCACCGTCCAATCTGGCGATCCTGGGCCGTTACATCTTTGAACCGGAAATCTTCGAGTTCCTGGAACGCATCCCCCCGTCCCCCGATGGGGAATATCAGCTGACCGACGCCATCCAGATGATGGTCAATGCCCGGGCGATCTACGCCTGTACGATCCAGGGCGAGTGGCACACCGTGGGCGACCTCCTCTCCTACCTCAAAACCACCGTTGCCTTCTCGCTCAAACACCCGGCCATCCGGGCCGCCTTTCGCGAGTTCCTCCTCTCCAACGAGTGGCAACAATCAGACTCCGGTTCCTAACAGGGCGTCCAGTTCGCCGAGCATCTGTCCGACATGGCGCACAATCCTCTGTTCCTGTTGACCGATCCACTCCTGGTCCGCCTCTCCAATAACGCCCGATATACGGCAGGCCTCCAGTTCGTCCCGGTCCAGCACCATCAACCGGCCGCTGGCATCGTACCAGAGGTCCAGCAACAGGTCGAGGTACTCCACCCGACCGTCCTCCACCTTCAGATCCCGGCAGATGTGAAACAGGTGTCCTTTCAGCCGACCGTCTGCCCCGCACATCTTCCAGAGCACATATCCGGCGCCATCCCGGTAATAGGCGAACGTCGTGCATCCAACCTCTATGGGAACGTCTCCCACCCGTCCCGGCAGGTCGCTCACATACTTGAGCACCACATACCCCGGCCCCCGAACCAGCAGGTCGCAGACATAAGACGCATCCGGCTTGTTCAGATGCCGTTTGACCTCCAGGACCGTCATCCCGCCGACGTTTCGGTCAACAGATAGCAAAGCAGCATGGCCACGGTGGCCAATATCCAGCAGAACCACTGAAAGATCTTGGCCTTTCGTCCTTCCAATCCCGATGAAATCGACTGCCCCAGGTAGCACACCAGAAAAACCAGAGAAACCAGAACCCCCCAAAACGTCATCACAACGCCTCCTCTTCTCTACCGCCGACCGGCCTTTCCGGTCATCGGCACAAATCGGACCGGAATCACCTGCTCCTCTCGAACCCCGTCGGCCTCCTTGACCAGCAGCATGAGATCCTGATCGAAGCGGCCCACCGGAATCGCCATCCGCCCGCCCACGCGCAGCTGATCGACCAGGGGCTGGGGCACTTTCTCAGGTGCCGCTGTTACAATGATCGCATCAAAGGGCGCCACCTCCGGCCACCCCTGATATCCGTCTGCACAACGCACCGTTACATTGGTATACCCCATCTCTTTCAGCCGGCGCTCTGCCTGTGTTGCCAGCGGCTCCAGGATCTCAATCGTATAGACGTGTTTGACAAGCTTCGCCAGCACAGCGGCCTGATAGCCCGATCCCGTTCCGATCTCCAGCACCCGCTCATCTCCCTCCAATCCCAGAAGTTCGGTCATAATGCCCACAATATAGGGCTGAGAAATCGTCTGTCCCTCACCAATGGGCAGCGCACTGTCGTCGTACGCACGTTCCCTTAAATGGAGTGGGACAAATCGGTGCCGGGGCACCTTCCGAAGGACGGCCAGCACCCGCTGATCTACAACACCCCGTCCCTCAATTTGCGATTTTACCATCTTTTCCCGCATAAGACGGTACCGTGTCTCGTCGTCCGGACCGGGTGCTTCTCTTTCGGGTGTGCTGCCATCGCACCCCGCTCCCATAATAACCAGCATCCCCAGCCCCGCAATCCAGCTCTGCCAGCGGTACACAGGCGATCACCTCCCCTGAGCCTGTCCCTCCCCCATCTCTGCACCGTGTTCACTTTTTCTTTGTCTTCAACGCGCTCCCTTTGGCGCGTTCCGGATGTATCCGGTAGAAAAGATCGCGTACCCGTCGGACCATACCGCCTATGACCACAACCCGGTTATCCATCACGACAGCGGGATTCATTCCCTTTTGGATGCCCAGATCGGCAGCCAGGCCCAGCGATTTCTCAAGCAAGCGCGCCCCCTCGGCCCCTGTTGCACACCGCCCGACCCATTCGGCATCCAATCCGATCCGTTCGATACAGGCCTCCCGGGAGGGGCGCCCCTCCACCACCCCACGCACCCGGCATACAAGATAATCCAGGTGGTCCTCCGGCAGGGCCTTCTGAACGCAGAGATGCCAGGTATCTTCACCCCCCCCCAGGTAGCGCACGTACAGCCGGTCCAGGGCATTCTCCTCCCTCAGCCACGTGATCAATTCCCCTGCTGTTCCCATTGCAAAGGGCGATGCTGTCCCCAAAAAGAGGTCCAGCCGCCCGGGCTGCGCCTCCCGGTCCAGGAGCTGCACCACCGGAATCATTCTCGGATCGATCAGATACTTCCCCGAAACCAGGCGCACCAGGCGCGCAAACCGCGCAAACCGGGCGGTCCGGGCAAAGGCCTCGTCCAGAACAAAGGCCGGCACCCGATCGATGCCGTAGCGCTCAACCAGCGCCTGTCCCTCCGCCGAACCGATGGTCAGCGTGCGAATCCGGGCGCCGGGAAAAAGCGCCAGCGTAGACCGGATGAAGTGCCCGGTCTCACAGACCTTACATTCGGGGTCGTTCAGCCCCGTGATCTGAAAAACAACCGGATCGCTGAACCTGCACCGGGCGCCTGGCCGATTCGGATCCACGCACACGCCCACCTTGCCGGGCCTGGAACAATCCAGGTCACTCCCACAGACGGGTACTGTTGCACACGCACCCGGGCTGCGCTTTCCCCGGCAGAGGCGGCGCACCAGAGCATGGGGAGTAAGAACATCCTTGACCTCCGCCCCGTTGACCCGCAACGTGGGCGAGGAATTGATCCCCAGCCGGTTGCCCCTCCGGATATTTTGAAGGTAAAGCGCTTCGCCCTCCGGTCCCGAGGCCGTCGCTGCAACCCGCGCCGGGTCCATTCCGGCCGCCGTCGCACACGTCTCCCAGTCATCGGCATGCAACGCCTTGTTCCTGCAAAGAATATACTCGTAATACCGGTCAGGATAAAGGGTCATCATTGCTGTCTGACGGATGCCCTCTTCCACCTCCGCATCTCCGTGCAAACTGCGAAAGCGCCCCGTTCCGCCAACAGTGCTCGCTTCACAGGCAGGCTGGCTCCGCGGCGTCGATACCCGGGCAACCGGCGCCTGTGTGTCTTCTTTTCCGGCCTCTTTCGCGATAAAATAGAGCCGGAAATCGATCTGGTCTCCAAAATCCTTCAGCACCGACGCCAGGGCCGTCTCTGCCTGCACGCCGTAGGGACAGTGCGGCATCACAAACAGTTCAACCCGTACCCGGTCCTCTGCCTGCCCGACGGCTCCTTCAACCCCCACGGACAACGGACCGAACAGGCTACAGACGGCCCAGAGCAGGCAGAGGCCTTTCCAACTCCATATCACTTTCATGGTGGTCTCAACATGTTGAAAAAAAAGGGCCGCCTCCTCAGAGACGGCCCCGAATATAACCCTCCACCCATCACTTTAAAAGCATCATCCGGCGCGTCTGACTAAAATCGTTGACCCGCATCCGGTACAGGTAGATCCCACTGGCCAGCTGACGCCCCAAATCGTCCCTCCCGTCCCAATCCAGCGTGTAATACCCCGCCTCCAGGGGCCCATCGACCAGGGTCCGAACCACCTGCCCCAGCAGGTTGTAAACACTCAGATGGACCTGCCCCGACTCCGGCAACTGGTAGCCGATGGTCGTGGAAGGGTTGAACGGATTGGGCATATTCTGATCCAGGCCGAAGCTGTCCGGCAGCGGCTTCAGGTTGCCAACCTCAAGGTGGTGGATCGGATCGATGTTCCCCTCCAAATCGACCAGCATCCCCTCGGCAATCTGAAAATCGGTGGGCAGGGGCACCTCTGCGGTCTTAAACGTCACCTCCAGCAGCCTGCCCTCACCGGTGACGGCCTGACCGTCCACCTTCATCGCCCCCACCGTCACCTGCCCGGGCGAGTGGCTGGCCGAAAGAAACAGGGTCGGCTGCCCGCTGCCCGTATTCAGAAGGTTATCGGTAGCCTCTTTGGCCTCTACAAACTCGTACTTGGCCGGATCGAACTGGAGCACAAATCCGTAGCCCTTCAGGTCTCTGGTCTGGCTCATCGACACCTGAAGCTTTAACACGCCCTCTTTCTGCGTCCCATCCTGCACCCGTTCCAGCTTCAACCCTGCAAACGCATTCTGACCGCCGTTCATCTCCAGCCCGCTGGTCATCTCACCGGCAGTGACCGACCCTGCCGCAGCGAGGCCCAGACACAGAGCGAATACCACAATATGTTTCATAATACTTGCCTCCTGTGTCAAGTTTACACCGGGATCGACAAAAGAAACACAAAACACCGCTTAAAATTTACCCTTAAAATGCACGCGTGTCAACCGGTTTTTTCGCACCCCACCGCGGAAAAATATCATCTGATCTCCAGCCGGAGACCTCCGGAAAAACCCGGGGGTACCCCGACGCATAATCACACCCGGGTTTGACCCTGATAATAGGCCAGGATAGCCCGGACCATGCCGGGGACCGAAATATCACCCTCGGGGGGTTCGGCAACCACCCGGAATCCCAGGTCCCGCGCCGTCTGCGAAGTGCTCGGACCGATACTGGCAGCCAGAACCCGGGCGCGCACCCGTTCCAGCCGGTGAAAGCCAAGCAAATCGGCAAAATGCCTTGCCGTGGAAGCACTCGTAAAAGTCACCAGATCAAGCTCTCCCCGTCCCAGCCGTGAAACCACACCCGCCGGAAACGCCCCTGGCCTTACCGTCCTGTAAACCACAACCTCCTGCACCTCCCCCCCCATTTCCCGGAGCGCTCCGGCCAGGACCTCCCGGGCCCGCTCGGGACGGAGGATCAAAATCCGCTTTCCGGCAACCCCGCCCTCCTGTTCGAACGCCTCGACCAGCCCCTCTGCGACGTGGTGCGACGGGCAGAGGTCAACGCCCAGGTAATAAGCAGCGACCTTTTCAGCCGTAGCAGGGCCTACGGCTGCGATTCTGACCCCTTTCAAAGCCCGCAGGTCCCCCTCCAGATCCAGCATTCGGCCGAAAAAGCGTTCCACCCCATTTGCGCTGGAAAACACCACCCAGTCGTATGCTTCGATCCCCCCGATCGCCCGGTCCACCGGCCCCCAGTCGGCCGGCCCCTCGATCCGGACCGTGGGTGCCTCCAGCACCTCCGCCCCCAGGGCCTGAAGCAGGCCGACCAGCTCGCCCGCCTGTTTCCGCATACGGGTCACGGCGACCCGCACCCCGAACAGCGGCCGGGACTCAAACCAGGAAAAATCAAGCCCGGCCACCTGACCCACCACAATAGCCGCCGGGTTTGTCACATCCACTTCCGCAAGCCCCTCCAGCGTGGTCCGCACCGTCTTCTGAGACGGCAGGGTACCCCGCTGCACAACCGCAACCGGCGTATCGGACGCGTATCCTCCCACCATCAGTCTGGCGGCCACTTCCGCCCGGTTGCGTACCCCCATCAGAACCACCAGCGTCCCCCCCAGCCGCGCGAGACCCTCCCAGTCTACATCCTGCGCCCCTTCCAAAGACGCCCTGTGGCCGGTCACAAACGTCACATAAGGAGAAAGCGTCCGGTGAGTCACCGGTATACCGGCGTAGGCCGGCGCTGCGATTGCGCTGGTAATGCCCGGTACCACCTCGAAAGGCACACCTGCGCTTTGAAGGGCCTCGGCCTCCTCCCCGCCCCGTCCGAACACGAACGGGTCGCCCCCCTTCAGGCGTACAACATTCAGACCGGCCCTGGCCTTCTCCAGCATCGTCGCATCGATCTCTGCCTGTTGCCGATCCCTGTCGCGCCTGTGTCCATCGATGTGCTTTCCCACATCGATCACCTCGCACCCTTCCGGGGCCTCTTCGAGCAAATCGGGGTTGGCCAGCCCGTCGTAGAGGATCACATCGGCCTGCCGGACACAGCGCAGCCCCTTTACCGTCAACAACTCAGGATCTCCAGGCCCCGCTCCGACTAAGTAGACCTTCCCTTCGGCCATATTGATTCACAGTTGAAATGGGTACGCGGTTCTCTCGATAAACACCATAACAATTTGAAAAGGGAGGGCCAGATCCTATGCGCCGATCCCCTCCAGAATCTCCCCTGCTCCCTGCGCCAGCAGCGCATCCGCAAGCCTCTTCCCGACCTCCTCTGCCCGGTCAGCCTCTCCGGCGGTGCG
The DNA here is from genome assembly GCA_012270675.1 of Candidatus Latescibacterota bacterium. Taxonomy (GTDB): domain Bacteria; phylum Latescibacterota; class UBA2968; order UBA2968; genus JAAXHW01. The sequence continues at coordinate 30,707 of JAAXHW010000155.1, forward strand.
CCCCCGCACCAACCGGCTCCCATCGGGCAGGGCCACCATGCCCTCGGCCACCAGACGTCCCCCCTCCATCCGTGCCCAGGCGCCGATCGGCACCCGGCACCCCCCCCCAGCACCCGCAGCATAGTCCGTTCCGCAGTTACCATCCGGCGGGCCGTCCCATCCTCAACGCGCGCAACCAGACCCATCA
>JAAXHW010000156.1 GCA_012270675.1 Candidatus Latescibacterota bacterium
TCAAAACGGTCCAAATCGGGCGGCTGTGGCCGAAAAAAGTGAGCATATTCCACTCCAGCACAGAAACAAGCACTAGTTCAGACCTTCCCTTACCTTAAAACTCGTGATTACGCACTTAAGAAATGAGGATTATAGCCTAAAATCACAATCCGCCCCGTCAGGACGCAGGCCGCCGCTTATCCGGGCACCATCTTGAACACCGAGTTGCGCACGATCTCGCCAAATGAGTACTTGTCTGAAGTTTAACATCGCGGTAGGGATCCGGGGCCCCGGATCCCTACCGCGATGTTATAGGAAACTCTGATTTAAGTAGGTGCGACAGGCCGGTATCCGTCTGGTTCCGTATTTTGGACATATCACCATTTGGCCTTGTTCGTTCCGGTATCCGCTCTCGTTTGAAGACGCCACGTTATACACCCGCAAGAAGGACCCGCGTAAGCAAAAATTATTGTCGGCGATGGATCGCGTCCTCCGTGGAAGGACTTGGTCACTACGGTGGAGTCGCACTATCCGAAGGGAGCGTTGGAGCAGCCCCCCCCCCTGTATCTTGAAAGAGGTGCTTAATGGGGTAAGTTGATAGTGAGCGCAACAAGGTTGAGAAGTCAGCCAGTTTGGTCGCAGGGTTTTGGACTGGGCCTGTTCGGCGGTGTTCGCCCCGGTCTGCTCTGTTTTGTGCTGGGAAACCCCGAGTCCACTCTCCGAGAGCGACCCCTTGCCCCCGGCTGTGGCGAACGCCGGGGGGACAGGGGCCTCGGGTGAGGACGGGGATATACCCCCCGTAGGGAGTGTGTGCCTGGGAGCACGGATACCGGGACGGATGGAACGTCAGGGGGACGCGCGGTCCGTTGTCCTAGTTCACTAAATAAGGCCTTCATCCGGTCCACGCCACCTTCACCCCCGTTTTTGGCCGGTATGGACGGGGGATCCCCGTCCCATCCGGCCGGTGTGCTCGCCCCGGACGGAACCGTCCGGGGCTCGGCCCGCTGCTGGACGGGAGGGTGACGGGGGCTGGCGGGGACGCCGGGCGTCGGGCGGTCGCCCTTGAGATCCCCCCCCCCCGGACCGGTCGTGGACCGTCGGTTGGATCGCGGCGCTCCGGTCTTGTCCCTCCATCCCCAGCCACGGGATCGGTGCTCGCCCGCGGGCGCCCAAGAGGACCGCCGGGACGCGCGGGGGCTCGCCGACGCGGTTCGGACCGATCCCAACGGCCGGCGGGCGCTCCATCCGGTGGACCCCGAAATGGTCCCGCTCCGGGAGGGGTCCCGCCTAGCGGACGAGCGGACCGCCCCGCGCACGGGGCTCCGCGACCCGCTCGGGTGCGACGATCCTCTGTTGCTCCCCCTCCAGGCGGATCGGTACGCCCCGTGGGCCGGGGCCCTTGGGACCCGGGGGCGACCCCCATTAAGCGTTAACTGGTTTTAATGCTGGGAAAACAGCTCTCAATCTGGTAGGTTCTGGCTCTCGGCGGCGCGGTCAGCCACTTGGAAATAGGGGGCCACGGCCGGACCATCTCGGCCAGCGCATAGGACGGCTCCATCGCTCGCACCACCGGGGTCAGGGCGAACTGGAACTCCCTCCAGGGGCGGGGGGGGCGTCCGCACCTCCTAGCCCCAAGGGGAAAGCGTCCGGGCGTGACGGACCATCTTTTCGGTGAGCAGGGCTACGAGCCGCTTTCCGTATAGCCAGGCCTTAGCGCTCTGGTCATCGAATTTCGGCCGGTGGCCCCGTTGAGCCCGCGATTTGAACCGCTTGAACACCAGTTCAACCGGCCCGCGCAGCCGGTACCAGGCCCGCCCCTCGGTAGCCGAAAACGGTGGGGTGGGGACTGTGGTAAACAGCATCACCTAGCGCTCGTAACGCCAGGGGTCCGCACGCGGCTGCCTACCCTTCCGCTGCGCCGTCTTGTGAATCCGGGCCGACGCCTATGGCTTCATCGGTCTGGCGGAGGGCACAAATGCGGCCCATCACGGGGACTTCGGCCCGGACGGCCCCGCCCCAGACTCCCCCCGTTCCGGCCGGCTTTACCGACTCCACCGAGGCCAACCGATCAAAGGGCTGACCCGACGCCGTCTCAAAACGCCAGGCGCCGGGGTTCACCCGCCCGGTCACCTCGCCGCCGGAGGCCGCCCCCTACGCCACGCCCGGGGCCGTCGCATCGCCCCGGTCCGCCAGGATGTAGTCCCCCGCGCGGAGCGGAAACGGCTGGAACGATTCGCCCGACCCGGCTCCCTCCGTTCCCGTCCACTTGAAAAAATCACCGCCCAGAGAAGGCCGGATCCTACGGTAAGGCCGTCGCCCCAAGGATCCGGTCCGGCCGGACTCGCGAACCACCGGGGCCTCGAACACCCGCACGGGCGGCCCCGCCCGCGCCGACACCGCTAGGCCCTGCTCCTGAAACCGCGCCCTACACAACGCCTAGAGCCCGTCGCACGACTTCCGCAGTCGCTTGAAAAGGGCTACGGCCGACCAGTCGGCCCGACGCGCTCGCCCCACGGTCTCCCGCAACGAGTGCCCGCCCCCCCGCATGGATAAGCAACGTCCGAAGGAGGGGGTCCGGTGACTGGTCCTTACGCCACCCGCGCCAGGCGCCAGATTCCACCGCCAGGTCCGGCCCATTCACGGGCCGGAACCAGGCCAGAACGTCCCCGTCCGGGTCTGCGGGCGCTCTCGCAACCGTACCCTGCATCCAAAGGCCCTCGCTTGGTGACAAACAAAAGCAACATACAGAAGACTTCTCAGGAAAACAAGTTAACGCTTATGGGGCCGGCCCCCGCGAAGGCCGGCCGCGTCCGCGAGCCCCCCGGGACCCAGGTGCGGAAGAAACACCGCCTCCGGCGCTGAACGGCCCCGGAGGTTCTCCGGCTAGGGCGGGCCCAACCGGTCCCGGGGGCCCCGGGCGTGGTAGAAGCGGCCCCGCCCCGATCCGGTTACGGGCCCCGCCGCTCGCGGGGATCCCTGAACCGCTCGGGGCGGCCCCACGCGCCCGGGCCGACCTCATGGACCCGCGGTCGGCCCGCGAGGAGCCGCCCCCCCCCACCGGAGGCCGTGATTCTCCGGTCCCGGCCCGGCGTCGGACCGCCGGTCGGGGCCACCTTGCTGTCCGAAGCCGCTGCGCGGCTGGCGGCCCGGGACTACCGGGCTTGGCGCTGCTTAGGCGGCGGGGCCCCGGTCACCCGGCCCTCGGGACGGTCCCGGCGGGTCGTCCGCCGACGAGCCCCCCCCCCCACTCCTTTGGACACGATGCAGCGCCTTTACTTCATGCCGCGTTGGTTTGGATATTCTGATCCCGCCATGGAGGAGGCCCGGTAGGAGGTGATGCCGGGCCGGGTGTTTGCCCGAGTGGACACCAGCCGGGTGCCGGATGAGTCCACAATCTGCCAATTCCGCCATTTGCAGAGCGGCATAAGCGGACGCAGACGTTTTTGGTTCGGGTTCGGGATCATCTCAAGGTGCATGGCCTGATCATCAAGACCAGCACGATGGTGGACGCCCCGATTATTTCGGCGCCATCCTCGACGAAAAACAAGGCGAGACAGCGGGATCCAGAGATGAAATCCACGAAAAAGGCCATCAAGGGCACTTTGGCCGGAAGGCCCACGTGGGTACGGAGGAGAACGGTATCGGGCACACAGCGGTGGTGACCCCGGCGAAGGTCCATGATTCGACGGTTATGGAGGAATGCTTGCACGGGGAAGAGGAAGAGATTTACGGGGACCAGGCGTACGTCAGTGAGGAACGCCAAGCCCAAGCGGAGACGGATGGCAAGACATGGCAAGCGGACGCCGAGCCGTCAGTTGAGTCGGGAGGAGCGGGCGTTCAATCGGGAATGCAACCGTACCCAGGCCAAAGTGGAGCCTGTGTTTGGTGTAGTCAAACATCTGTGGGGTATCGATAAACCCGATATAAGGGTCTTCACAAGAATGCGGCTCAGCTATACACCCTGTTTGCTTTGGCCAATCTCTATAGGGTATGCCAACATTTTATGACGGCCTAGGAGTCTGCGTCACCGGAACTGAATTGCCTTCCGAAGGGGGATTTCAGACGAATTACGTCGGTTTAGATGCACTTGGTGGGGCTGGTCCCTATTGTAGCTTGCAATTGGGTCAATTATAGGCTTCGAGTGGAGAACATAAACTTACGACATTTTCTGCGGCGCAGACTCCTAGGACCAGTGTGTCTTGGCGGCATTGATATTGCTTCAAGGGAAAAACCAGGCCTAAACTCCAGGATATTCCCCCCAATACAGGCATCCACGGTCTTCCGACAAGAAATCCGCTCTGGAAGGGCCGTTGATCAGAGCTTCCTATTAATTCCCTGAAAAATAAGGGTTCGGGACCCAAATCAAGGGCATTGGCACCGAAAACGCTCCGCTCATTTGGCCTTCTTGGCCTTCTGTGCAATCGCGCAGAACGGCCTGAGCATCACCGGCACTAATGTGTTCTTCGCCGCTTGTGGTGGCTGGGCTAATGGCGTGCGTTGGTCGTTAACAAAGCTTGGCCGCAGCCCGGCGTATTGGGCAGTTATGCCGGCCAGTTGCCGATGGCCGTGATCGCTTTGTCAGTACCCGTCAAACCGCAGTGTATGCCACAACATTACGGCCTACCGGTGGTCAAGCCGTTGTGCGACGTGAAATGCTCCCCAAAAATTGGACTATACTTTAAGGTAGAGGATGGCCAAGATAATGAGGTGATTTTCATGTTATGAAGCGACGTACGTACACGGCCGCCTTCAAGCCTCGTGTAGCCGTAGAGGCCATCCGGGGCGAGCAAACGATCAGTCAGATCGCGAGTCAATTTGAGGGGCTCCCTCTCAAGTGACGGCCTGGAAAAAGCCAGCTTTGGACGGCTTGAATGTGATTTTCTCCCAGCGTCGTGGGGCCGCCCGACCGGCAGATGCCGCACGCAGCGAGGAGCTTTACGCTCAGATTGGGCGTCTTCAGATCGAGGTGAAAGGGTTGAAAAAAAGCGGTAGCACGGCCCCGTTCGGTCCGGTGCGGTAGGGTGGCGCCGGATACGCTGAGCATCCGGTGCCAGTGTGTGCGGTTGGATCGGCCACGCTCGCGGTGGTACGATACACCCAAGAAAGAGACGCCGTTAAACCGAGAGCGGATGCGCCGGATAGACGAGCGGTCCCCGGCCGGTCCGATGTAGGGGGTTCGTCGTATGACGGAGGCCTTGCGGCGCCAAGGTCCGGTCGTCAATGTGAAGCGTGTGCGCCGTTTGATGCGCCGGATGGCGCTTCCGGCGCTTTATCCGAAGCGCTCATGCCCGGTTGCGGGGTCGTATCGGGCCCAAAATCGGCTGCGCAGACGGGCGGTGGACCGCTGCGATCAGGTATGGAGCAGTGATATGACCTACATCCGGATGCCGGGAGGCTTGGCCTACTGGGTAGCCGTGATGGACTCTGCCAGTCGCTATGTGCTGGCCTGGACATGCTCCAACACACCGGACGCCAGTATCTGCGCCGAAGGGTATCGGCCAGCCCTCTCGGTCGGGACCCCGGACATATTTCACACAGATCAAGGGGTGCCATACGGTAGCAAAACCATGCTTCGCTTGTCCAAGATCGCGGGGGTCCAAGTCTCGATGAGCGGTGCGGGTCGCGGCTACGACCCTATCCTGATCGAGCGCCGGGGGCGCACGGTCCAGCACGAAGAGGGGTACCGGCGTGATTACGAGACGAGGCACCCGGCCCGCCAGTACCGGCGCGCCTTTTTCGTGTTCTACAACGATGAACGCCCGCATCAGGCCTGGGGCTACCGCACCCCCGCTGATGTGTACTTTGGCTCAGACCGTCGTGGGGCAGCTCCGCCATCGCCAGTTCCGCTACATTCCACCCAACCTAACACGCATCAGTAACGTGTTGTATTCTACCTTAAATTCAGTCATTTTCTGTCCAAACTTGGGGGAGCACCTCAGCGCACCTGTGGAAATATTTGAAATTAGGGCAACCAGAACATAGATTCAGAGGTGTCAAATGATACATTGATACATTGTTCCGATGCTCTTGAACCGCCCCATCCCCTCGGCCATCAGCACTCTGTTTGTAGCTGTGCTAGTTTTGATGCCCTTGCAATCCGCAATCGCGCAGTCGGCAGTATTTGACAACTTCGAGTACAAGAGTACCCTACAGCTTTTTGGCAATAATGATTGGGGAGGCAAGACAGAACAAATGTGGTACCCCTATTTATGGCAGACAAGAAAGCCAGCAAGGCTGGCGAGGTGAGCATGGGTAACGGGATGTTGTCTCTGTCCACAAAGGCGGTGGAAAGATCGCAGATCATGTCGGGGTTGGTGGCCCGCCGGGGTACATGGGCGGCTAGAGTTTGTTTTTCCGATTTTTGGCAGGTCAAAAAAGCCAAACAGGCGTTTTGGCTGTATAGTCCGATGCATGGCAGTCTGGGGTCTGAATCCGAAACGCGGTGGAATGAGATCGATTATGAGTGGTGGAATACACATAGCAACACACAGCCCGACCATCACTGGCTGCGGACAGGACACACCGTGGGAGACACGCCAGAGGATCACGGGGGTGTGGATGATGTTATTAGTGAACCCCTGTGCTCCCCCCAATGTCCGTACGGGGCGGAGGAGTACACATGGTCATGCGAGCTTGAATCATTGGACGGAACGGTCCAAGAGCTTAAAGGGCCGGACTGTTCGGCGGTTATACTTGGCCAATATGATGGGGGAACGGGGCTAGGGGTAGACGGATACATGGTGCTGCTGATTCATGTGTCTGATGGAGGGGTCGACTACGAGGTGAAGGCGTATGGAACGGATGGAGCAGAACTCCGGGCAAGCTCCAGTAGCTCGAGGGTGCCCAATCTACCCTTGGCCGCGATGTTTCTCCAGGAATATGCGGTCGGTGCGACTGACACGTTTGACATCGACTGGTTCTATTACAGTCCGGATGTATCTCCGACTATTGACGCCGTCCTGGACCATGTAAGTAGTAGTCTTGAGAATTCCGCCCGACACAATAACACCGGGCTCAGGCTTGCGGTGCCAGATGGAGAGCTGGGGGACTGTAGTACTGAGCTGGAGATCACGTTGCCCAAGCCGATTCCCGAGACCATGACCCCGGGCGAGACGGTTTGTATTGTGGCCCTGCCGCCGCTCAGACACGGCCGTTTTCGATATACGTGGTGGCACATTCCAGACTACGGAGAAACAAAAGCCCTCCCAATCAGCATCACTCCCTATTACGGTGGCTGGGAGGCCGACTTCGCGTTTCCCCAAGGTGCAATTGCTGATACACTCACAATCAGACTGGAGGAAGTGAAGGAGGGCGAGGCCTGTGAGAAAGAGAATGACATAGTTAAACCGATAGAGCGGAGTTGGGTTATCCACTCCCGGTGGGCACGGCCCGATTTAGATGCTTTCTTGGAATCGGCGAACGCTTGGGTCGTTACCGATCAAGACTTGGATAGGTCGGAGAACGCTGTGGGTTTGCACAGTTACCCCAACCCGTTCAATCCTCAAACCACCGTCTCCTTTACGCTTCCGGAAGCGGCCTTCGTGCGCCTGAAGGTCGTTGACCTGACAGGACGCGTCGTCAACTTCTTGGCCGGCGAACACCTGAGTGCAGGTACACACAGCGTGAATTGGGATGCGTCAGGCGTGCCGTCAGGTGTCTATGTAGCTGTGTTACAATCGGGGCACGAGAGGATATCGACCCCGTTGGTCGTGGCCAGATAGTGGAAGAACGTATTGTTCCTGTCGCCGGAGTTCGAGTCCCGCCCAACAACCGTGCTAAGAGCACCTTGATCGCACTAGGATACGATAAGATCGTGATTTAGATAAATACAGATCGTTTTCGGCATGTACATAGGGATATGTCACATAGATGATCGGGTTTTCTCCCGTTCTCCGAAGATCTTCTTTCACTAGTGTCCTGAACATAATGATTGTTATGCAGAAGCGGCAGCTAGTGCCGGCCGACTCCGCCCGACCTTTTGGAGGATCTCATCGGCCGTCTTCGTCCAGACCAAGGGCCGGGGATTCTCGTTGTAGGTTTTGAGGTAGTCTTGGAGGCTCCGCTCCAGATCCGGCCCGGAATGGAAGACGCCCCGGCGAAGCGGCTGCTCGGTCCGCGGGCCGAAGCATCGCTCGACCCGGTTCCGCCCCGACGCGCTGGTCGGCGTAAAGGGCCGGAAGAGGCGCTTCGGCCGCTCGATCCAGTCCAAGACCTGGGGAACTTGGGGGACGTAGTGATCTAGTGTAGTGTCCATCGCGGTAGGGCCCCGGGTTACCCCGGGCCCCCCGCACAGATCCGAACGGGCACTTTCATGCATCCGGCTCCGGCCTCCGGTCAGACGACCAGCCGTTGGCTCGGCCACGGGTGGAGTAGGCGGACGCGCGGCCAGTGGAGCTGAGTCAGCTGCTCGACCGCTACCCAAGAGGTGCGATCCTTTTGGGACCGCCGGCGCAGGGGGTTGTGTCCCTATTTTGCTGTAAAAACGTAACAGCGAACACGATGAATCTTTCACCGCCTACAGACAGGTTATGCCGGAACTCGACTCCACCAACCCAAGACGATGACCCGATGGATAAGCTCACGCTGGACCTTAACAAATGGAAAGACCGGATCACCCGTGGGGATGGCTGGAAACCGCTTCCGCCGCACCGGTTGAAGGCGGTGCTGGAAGCGGAGATCGCCGAGCCTATCGGTGCGGGGCGCCAGGAACGCACCGCACCGCGGCCGGCCTATCGCCACGGCCACCGCCCCCGTTTCCTGAAGACGCGGGGGGCACCTGGGCGCTGCGGAGGCCGCCAAGCCGTGACGGCTCGTTTTCCACGGAGGTGTTTGGCCGCTACCAGCGCTCGGAGCCGGCGCTGATACGGGCCATGATGGAGAGGGGGTTGCAGGGGGTATCGACCCGCAAAGTGAGGAAGATCACGGAGGCGGTGTGCGGGACCCCGTTTTCAAAGCGTACAGTCAGCCGCTTGTGCGCGCAGCGGGACGCGCGTGTAACGGCGTTTAAGGCCCGCTCCCGGGCGGCGGCGGCGTATCCGTTTGTGCTGGTGGATGCGATGGGGATCCAGGTGCGCCCGGGCGAGGCGGTGCGTCCGATGAGTCTTTTGATCGCGGGGGGCGTCCACGCGGACGGGGTACGGGAGATTTCGGGCTTCGAAGTGGCCGCCCAGGAGTCGGGCCACAGTTGGAGCGACTGGTTTACGCAACGGCTGGACCGCGGGCTGCCCGGGGTGGAGCTGGTGGTGTCGGACCGTCACCCAGGTCGGGTGCGCGCCATTGCGCCGCGCTTTCCGTCTGCCCAGTGGCCGCGAGGCCAAGTGCATTGGGCCCGGAACGTACGGGACCGGTGTCCGCCCCGGTGGCCGGCTTCACGGCGACCGCTGCTGCACCAGCTGTTCAACAGCTGCAGCCAGGCGGCCGCCCGCCCGGTGTTCGCGGAGATGGCCGAGGAGTAGGGCCCGAAGGCGACCAAGGCGGTGGATCGGCTCGAGGAGGGACTGGACGCGGCCACGGCGGGGTTCACGCGGCCCTGGAAATATCAGCGCCGGTGGCGTATCCCCCAACAGGGTAGAGCGCTGGATGGAGGAACGGCGGCGTCGGGCGCGCGTGATCCGCATTTTTCCGAACGAAGCGTCCGCCCAGCGCCGGATGGGGGCGGGGCGGGTGGAGTGGCCTGAGAAGTGG
>JAAXHW010000157.1 GCA_012270675.1 Candidatus Latescibacterota bacterium
TCGTGGGAGCAGTGCATCAGGCAGGGTACGTTCCAGACTTCGGCAATGGCGGCTATTTTTTTAATGCGGATCAGGGCGCCCGCAGCCGGGGTGTCCGGCATGAGCATGTCGGCCACCCTGGCCTCAAGCAGGGGACGGACGCTTTCGGGAAGGCCCACGCCTCCATTGACGAGAATCCCCATGCCGACTTCATTTCGGACCCGGACAAGGGTTTCGGGGTTCTCGACGGAGCAGGGATCTTCGAAGAAACGAATGCCCAGATCGCGCATTTTTTTCATGATGGCGACGGTCTCCTCGGGGGGGTACCCACCGTTGGCATCCGGGCGGAAGACGGCAACGGCGCCGACTTCCTTCTGAACGGCGCGGGCAATGCGGAGATCCTGGTCGGAGTCGACGCCGGCCTTTGTTTTTAAAAAGCGGAAGCCCCAGCGGTCGACGTATTCCCGGGCGGTGGCGGCGGATTCGGTCGGTTCTTTGAGGCCCATGCAGGCGCAGAAGTCGATTTCGGTGCGCACAACACCGCCCATGAGCCGGCAGATGGGCAGCCCGGCCTGTTTGCCCAGCAGGTCCCAGAGCGCCATTTCGACGCCGGACATGGGCCCTCTGCCGATGCCCGCCTCCTCTAAGGCCGCGACCACGCTTTCGATGTCGGCTGCGTGGCGGCCGGCGAGGACGGCGTCCGGGTCGGTTTCGAAGGCACCGGTTCCCTCGCCCCAGCCGACGAGTCCAGCATCGGTTTCGACTCTGACGATCAGCCCGTGGGCACCCAGGGTGCCCGGAAGGCCGCCGCGTCCGATGTAGGGACCAACGGGTGCGGCGTAGGGGATGGTGACGGGGGTGGCGGTGATGGTTTTGATTTTCATTTTGGAGCCTTCATTGTGAAAGTAGTTGTCATGCGCCCTGCTTTTTCGGCCTTTTTCCTCCTTCCCTCTCAGGAAAGGGGGCCGGGGGGATAGGTCACGATAGGAAATCTGGTGTGGGTGGGTCTGTAATGTACGTAATTTGTGCGCTGTCAACAAGAGCCTTTTGAGAGTTGCTTATTCCCCTTGCCCGGGCGGCGAGGGCATACCTGTCCGGGAACGCTTGATATATAGGTTCAAATCAATTACCTTAAAGTAAGCAGGTAAATTGTCAGGTCCTCATACATGAAGGAGAGATCGTTATGGCTATCGCTACCCAGGATATTCGGGAAAGCCTCCTGGATGGAGATAAGACCCTGGACACTTCATCCGAAGTGCATCCGGGCAGTCTGGTCTACCACAAATTGTGCCCTGCCGATGCGTTTGAAGAAGGCGAGGGAAAGCCGTTTACGGTGGAAGGCACCCACATCGCTGTTTTTCTTTACGATGGGACGTTCAACGCGGTGGACAACCGCTGCCCGCACATGGGATATCCGATGTCCAAGGGCACCGTCCGGGACGGGGTGCTGATTTGCCACTGGCACCACTGGGAGTTCGACCTGAAGACGGGCGGCTGCTTCGTGACCTCCGGAGCTGGAAACGACCTGAAGAGCTTTCCCGTGGAGGTCCGTGATGACGGGTATCTCTACGTGGGCCTCAGCCCGGGCGAAAAAGAGGCGGCCAGACGCCGGCTGATCGACCGGGGAAAGTACATTCTTGAACAGGGCCTGAAAGACCGCAGTTCGCTCCTGATCGCCAAGGCAATTACCGCGCTGAAGGCTGCGGGTGCCTCACCGCAGGAGATCATCCAGCAGGGGCTTTTTTACGGGTCGTACAAGTCGAGTGAGGGCTGGTCATCGGGGATGGCCATTCTGACCCTGGCTGCGAATATGTGGGAGGATGTAGATGCGAAGGACCACAATCTCTTCCTGGTCCACGGGCTGACGCAGATTTCCCGCCGCACGTCGGGGAGTTCGCGGCGGCAGGGGTTTGCCCTGCCCAGAACATCGGACGAACCCGACCTGGCGACCCTCAAACGCTGGTTCCGGCGCCTGGTGGACCAGCGCAGCAGCAGCGCAGCGCAGCGTATTCTGATGACCATGCACGACCGAGGTTACCCCAGGGAGACCATTGCGGATGTTGTGTTTACCACCGCAACGGACTTCTACTTTACCGGCGACGGCCATGCGCTTGATTTTGCGAACAAAATGTTCGAGGCCCTGGATTATGTGGACTGGGAAGGGGCGAATGAGATTTTGCGGCCGATCGTGGTTGACCTGGTGGGCAGGGTGCGACACGAGGAGACCGCCCGGTGGGAAGACAGCGTGCCAGTCCTGGAAGATATGTTCACCCGCCTGGACGAGATCTGGGAAGCGAACCAGGCGAACGAGGCGCCGCTGGACGTTCCGGCCTTTACCCGCACCCTGCTGGGAGAGACGTTCGAGCCGATTGTCGCCGGGATCGAGGCGAAGCTGCGAGAAGGCGTGAACCCCATGGATATCTGCCGGGCCATGACCTATGCCGGTGCGATCCGCACGGCACGGTTCCACCTCAAGAACGAGGGGGACTGGCACGATGTGGCGAATATCTATTCCTACGCACACGCGCTTTACCGGGCGTTCCACCTGGCGCCGAGCAAGGAACTCCTGCGCGGGATTTTCCACGGCGCGGTCTTTTTGACCTATCTGCGCTGGCTCAACATGCCGGCGGCCCGCCTGCCCAGGCCGGGACAGCGGCTGGATGAGCCATTCGCGTCTGAGGATGAGATGCTGGACCGGTTCCAGGAGTTTGCGGATTTCCAGAAGGTCTTCGAGGCCGAGGTTCTGGTAAGCCAGTACCTGGAGGAAGGCTACGATATCGCAAAGCTCAGACGCACGTTGGCCCATATCATGCTGCGGGAAGACGCGGAACTGCACATGTTTCAGGTCCTGGAAGTGGCGTTCCGGCACTACGACCTGTCGGACGATCCGGAGGAGAAGCGGATGCACCTGCTGGCGGCGACCCGTTACATCACCGCACAGAAAGTGATGAAGGGCATCCTCTGGTCCACGGAAAACGCCGAACGGCTGCAGCGCGGGGAACTGCTGAGTGAGCGGGAAGACGATAACTGAGGGGTTGGATCGTACATCCTTATCTTAAGGAGATCACAATGAGATTGGGAGTGGCTGTCGTGTTATCCGTCGCCCTTCTGGGGTGTGAAGCCGCAAAGCAGGACAAACTCGAATTGAAGACAGAAAAAGACAAACTCAGCTACAGCATTGGATATAGCTTTGGAACGAACATAAATCAAACCTTACAGGCGCAATCGATCGAAGCGGATCCGGATATGATTGTACAGGGTGTAAGATTTGCGCTGATCGGTGGGGATACCCTGATGACAGAGGCCGAAATGAATGCATCGATCGTGGCATTCCAGACCCGGCGGAGGACCAGCGTGAAGCAGCAAGCCGAAGAAAGCAAACAGACAGGCGAGGCCTTCCTGGTCGAAAACAAGAACAGGGAAGGCGTCGTAACCCTGCCGAGCGGTTTGCAGTATAAAATACTCAAGGCCGGGACCGGAAAAATGCCCACGGCAACCAGTAAAGTTACCGTCCACTACCGGGGCACCTTTATCGATGGAAGTGAATTCGACAGCTCCTACAAACGGGGGCAGCCTGCAAGTTTTCCGGTCAACGGCGTCATCTCTGGCTGGACGGAGGCCCTGCAGATGATGAAGGTAGGCGCAAAATGGCAACTCTTTATCCCATCCGACCTTGCCTATGGAGAACGCGGCCGTCCTGGTATCCCGCCAAATTCGGTTCTGATCTTCGAAGTCGAACTGCTCGAAATCGGATAAACGCCTGCCGACCGGCAGCGAGACCCCCTTCCACAGCCCCTGTCTTTGCCCTCAAGGGGCTGTAATCTATTTGCCAGATCTGGCGGAATGCTGACCTCCGGTCACAACAAAAGAGGAACGCCCTATGCCACAGCCGCGCATCATGTTCTACCACGACGGCCGCCACCCCCTCATCTACATGTACGAACCGCCTATGCAAAAGGAGGAATACGAAGCGGGCGTCGACGAGCTGGTCGGCACCCCCGTGGACGCTCTCATGTTCTGCCTGGGAGACGGCCGCACCGTCCTACACAACACAAAAGTGGGCGAAATCTGGGGCCATAACGTAAAAAAATGGTCCCACCTCACCTTCCACCGGGCCCACCGGAACGCCCGGTGCCTCATCCGCGCAGGCCATGACCCTCTGCGTCTCATCTGCGACCGGGCCCATGCCAAGGGTCTGCTCGTCTACCCCACCCTCCTGGTCCAGCAGGGTCGCGGCGAACCCGACCAGGACGTCCGCTGCTCCAACTTCCGCTTTGAGAACGCCCACCTCGAAATCGGCGCCGGCGGCGACCTCGATCCCGACTTCCCCGGCCTGACCTGCCTCGACTTCAAACACGAGGAAGTCCGGGAGGAACGATTCGCCCTCATAGAGGAAACGCTGAACACCTACCCGGTCGACGGCTTTGAGCTGCAGCTCAACTACACCCCGTACTACTTTCATCCAGACGGCGTCGAAGCGGGCCGCAAGATCATGACCGCCTGGATCGGCAGGGTCTGCCGGGCCGTGAAGAACAGCGGCCCCGGACGCGAACTCGCAATCCGCATCCCGGCCAGCATTGAGGGCTGTTTGCAAGTGGGCCTGGATGTGCGCGAATGGCTCCGGCGGGGCATCGTGGACGTGCTCATCGGCCAGACCTTTTCCGGCCCGGAACTGCTCGACGCAACGGTCGACTTTCGCCCCCTGGTCGAAGCGGTCAAAGGAACCAGCTGCCGGGTACACGCCGTCCTGCACAGCCACGTGGACTCCGACCGCCTGGCCGAGGCCACAATCGAAATGATCCGCGCTGCAACCTGCAACTACTGGGCCCAAGGCGTCGACGGCCTCTACCTGGCCCACTGGTTCGGCAACTGGCCCTACCTGGCTTCCTTCTACGAGAAGCTGCGCGAACTGCCCCACCCGGACATCATGGCCCCCAGGGACAAGCACTATTACGTCCCCACCGAAACCGGCCGGTACCCCAGACCTGTGACCGAACCCGGCGTTGACATGGACCTGCCCGCCGCACTGGATGTGGACAAACCGACCCGCGTAAGATTCAGAACCAGCGACGACCTCCCCCACTGGCACAAAACCGGACGGGTGCACGACGTGCTCCTGCGCGTGCGGATCATGAACACCACCGAACGCGACCGGCTCTGCTTCCGGCTCAACAATAAAGACCTTCCGGCCGAACACCTGCGCAAAATCAACCAGATGTACCGGATGAGCGCCCCGCGCTACCGGACCGGCTCCGGCTACTGGTTCGTCTACCGGCCGGACCGCGTCCACTGGCCCGGCAAAGGCCTCAACACCCTCGAAGTCACCCTGCTCAAACGCGACCCGGACATCACCTCGCAAATCTACCTCCGCGACGTGGAGCTGGAGGTCAAATACCTCATGGGCAAGAACTTCCACCGGGGCCAGGACCCGGACCTGGGGCCTTATGAGCCTTCGGAGGCGTAACCGCATTGGACCACAGCCTGATGTCACCCGCAGAACCCGACAACTATTTCTGCCTGACCGTCACCTCGAAGCTGCCAGCGGACGTGGGACACATCCCCCTGTCTCCGGTCATCAACTTCGCCGCTCTGATCGAGCAGGCCGGCCTGCCGGGCGTGCTCGATCCCAATTCCATCCAGGTCATCGATGTGGCCACCGGCGAGGTCGTCCCGCATGCGCGCACCGAAGATTTTGCTTACAGCGACACAGGCCGCATCGAGTGGGTCATAGTGCACCCGGTGCACACAGAATACGAAATTCGCTTCAAAACCGCCGGGAAACGCCCCCCGCTGCAGCCACAGGACCACGTTCCCATGATCGGCGTCGGCGATCTGCTGCGCTACAATGCGGGCGAGCCCCGTCCCATCGTCCTGTCCTCCATGAAACTGGTCGACCTGACCGGAGATGGCAGGCAGGACCTGGCCGGCTGCTGGAACTACTACTACCGTCCCGGCTCACCGGTCAGCGGCGTCATCTGTTACCCCCGCGTCGGACCCCACGGTGACTTCACGTTCGGCGATCTCACCCGCCTGCACTATGTCGAAAAGCCCGGCGCAACCGGCCTGAAGGACTTCCCCGGCATCTACATCCAGGCGGACTTCGCCGACTTTACCGGCGACGGACGGGTCGACATCCTCTTTGCCGAAATGAACGCAGAAGAGGTCACCTTCTTCCTCAACACCGGAGAACGGGAGCCCTCCGGCATGCCGATCTTCGCCCTCGGCCCATCCCTGCCTGCGCCTGTGGCGCAAAACAGCGGCCTCTGCGCCGTGGACCTCAATGGGGACGGTGCGCTTGACCTGGTCGTGAACGGCCACTACATCCGCAATACCAATCCTGAAGGCTGGCCTTTTGAGCCGGCCGAACCCGTGGCACTCCACATCGAAAAAGAGTCGGCCTTCCTGGACCTCGACGGCAACGGAAAGCTTGACGCCATCACCCTCAAAAACAACTTTCAGCCCCTGGTGTGGCGGAAAAACCGAAGAGGCGATTCGCCTGAGTTCGGAGAGGAAATAGCCCTGGAAGGCATCGATGCGGAAATGTGTTCCTCAGTCGCTGCGGCTGCGGACGGGCGTGGCATCCTGGTCCAGCACAACACGTTTCAGAACATCTCCTTCTACGAACTGGACCGAGACCGGACGGGACGGCCGCGCTTCAAACACCGGACACGTGCCAGGTCCATCTCTGCTGTCATGTCCCTCAGCGATCAGGCCTGGCCCTGCGTCTGCGACTGGAACGATAACGGCGTCTACGACCTGCTCATCGGGGGCGGCTACGGCTGGCCGCGCATCGTCATCAACACAGGCAGCAACGAGCGCCCGGCCTTCGGCGAACCTCAGTTCATCTATTCAGAGGGCGTTCCCATCCGCCTGCTCCGGGACGAAATCCTCAGCAGCAGCCACTGGCACAACATGGGCTACCCCTACCCCGCCTTCATCGACTGGGACGGCGATGGCCTGAACGACCTTGTGCTCCCCAACGAGACCAACCGCATCGTCTGGTTCAAGAACATTGGCACAAAAAAAGAGCCCGGATTCGGGCCCCGGCAGTTTCTCGAAGTGGACGGCTTCCCCGATTCTCCCGAACGCCGCGCCGAGTCCGGCCGCAGGGCAGAGGATCGGGAAATACCCAATTCTCCTTACCCCAGGGACGAAAACGCCCCCTTCTTCTGGCGTACGGGAGCGGCCTTCGCAGACTGGAACAACGACGGTTTGATGGACTTCATCACGCACGACAACACCAGAAAAGCGACCCTGTTCACACAGTATCGCAATTCAGCAGGCAAGCTTCGCCTCAAAAAACAAGGCCCGGTCAAACTTGTCGACGGCAGATGCATCGACGACACCATCGTGGGCCGCGAAAAACACTGGACCGAATCCTTCCGCGCGGTCGATTGGGACGGCGACGGGTTGATCGACCTGGTCTACAGCCTCGCGGCCACCGGCAGAATCTACCTCCTGCGCAACGTCGGCTCCGCAGCCGAACCAGTATTCGACGCTCCCCGCGAATTCAAGTGCTTCGGCGAGCCGATCTCTTTCACCATCCATGGCCCGAACGCCTGGCCCTGCGACCTCAACGGCGACGGCAAACCCGACCTCCTGGGCTGCGTGGAGTGGAGCGTGTATCCCTTCTTCAGCTATGCCGCTCTGGAAATGGACAAACCACCCGAATATCGCATCGGCACCGTCACAAAACAGGAATGTCCACGATGAGAAAGCACCGCACCATCTACTTCAACGACGCCCGCCACTACTACCTCTTCGTCTTCGAACCGCCGATGCGGCTGGAAGACGCCTGGGTGCCCATCGATGAAGTCGCCGGCACGGCCGTGGACACCTTCGTCTACGGCGTCTCCCGCTCGGACGGCCTCTTCTATCCCTCCAAAATCGGCCTCCAGTTCGGTGGTGATCGGCGTCCATTTCAACATGCCCACGAATGGCGCGCCTGGGAGAACATGCAAAGCCTCATCGCCCGCGGCCTCAACCCGCTCACCGTCCTGGTCGACCGCGCCCACGAAAAAGGCATGGACTTCTTCGCCAGCCTGCGCATGGGCGGCTACGGCGGCATGGACCCCGAGCACGCGCTCGCCACCGGAGGGCGGGGGTTCTTCCACCCCGAAGTGCGCGATCACCAGTACGCCGTCCTGAAAGAACTCGCCACGCAGTACGCCGTCGAAGGCGTGGAACTGGACTTCGCCGCCTCCCCCGGCGGGAGTCACTTCTGGCTGAGGCCCGAGGACGTGTCCGAATACACCCCGGTTATGACCGACTTCGTCCGCAAAGCCGCTGAGATGGTCCGCAGCCGCCCGGACGGTCCCGCCCAGATCGGTGCCCGCGTCTATCCCACCGAAGAACTGAACCTGAAGACCGGACTGGACGTGCACACCTGGCTCCGGGAAGGGCTGGTCGACTTTGTGGTCCCCATGCTCTATATAGACTTCGTCGTAGACGCCAATATGCCGGTCGGCTGGCTTGTGCAGGCCGCCCACGAACACGACATCTCGGTCTACGGCATGCTTCAACCTTATAGCAGCGACGAAAGCCGGCGATTCTACACGGCCGACAACGCCACTGCCGCCATGGTGCGGGCGGCCGCCGCCAATTTCTGGGAACTCGGTGTCGACGGCCTCTACACCTGGTTTCTCCCCTGGCCTCTGAGCGAACCCGAGCGCAGCCTCCTCACACAGCTGGGCGATTCCACCCTCGTACAGGAAGCCGACAAACACTACGTCCTGCGCCGCCGCTGTGATGCCGCATCCGAATACGACTACGGTGCCTTTCTGCCCCTCGAGATCCCCTCACCGGCCCCTGAGAAATACCGTCAGATCCCTTTCTCCATCGCCGATGACCCTGCAAATGACCGCATGCGGAGCATCCGCCTCCGGATCGGCGTAAGCAATCTCGTCTCAGCCGACAGGCTTGAGGTCCGCCTGAACGGTACCCCTCTGGCCACCGGGTGCTGCCGTCGCGCCCCGATCCGATCCCGCGATCCGTACGCGGGGCAGTTGCTGGAATTCTGCCTGGAAAAGCTACGCCCCCGGAAGGGCCGGAATGTGCTGGAAATATCTCTACGAGACAGGCCTGCCGACTTTGAAGGCGGGATCGTGGTCGAAGATGTGGAACTCCTTGTCGAATACGGTACGTATCCAACGGCCTCCGCTTAGTTAGCCCTCCGCCAGCAGCCCTCCGGCCTCCAGCACCCGCCAGAAGGCGTAGTCGGCTGCGTTTACAACCGTATTCTCCAGGCTGCGCACCACCAATTCCCCTTCGCCCGAATGGCCGCCCGCGATATGCGCCACCTCCTCCGGCAGCCCCACGCTCAGGCAAATGTGTACCCCGTAGCCCGGATGCCGGATGGAGGGCCACCCTGCCGCTCTCGGCGCGCTCCGCCAGCGCCCCTGATTCTTCGGGTCGAACTCCCACGGCTTGCCCACGTCGTGGCAGATCGCGCCCGCAATCAGAATGTCCCGGTTGATCTTCAGATCCGGAAACATCGCCACCAGTTCATCGGCCATCCGCATCGCCAGCCGGGTAACCCCCCGGATGTGGTCGGTCTGCGTCCCCTTCTTCAGCGGCGGCGTATCCGGGTTTCCCGACGGCCGGATCTCGGCAATCGACCCGAAGCTGCTCCCGCTCAGGGCCGTCGCCCAGGCCTCGATCACCTTCTCGCGCAGCCCGGCATCCGCAATCTCTTCAGCCTCCGTCAACTCGGCGCGAACCGTTTCGCGCAATGCATCGGTAGTAGACATGAACGCCTCCTTTCATCCTGCATCCACCTTACCCGCCGCCTCTTCCACGCGCTGCGGCCTCCCCGACCGATCTCCCCCGACCCATCGATACGCACGCGGCAACAGCGCTGCGGACCGGTCTTCCAACGGCAGCCTCACCGGCGCGCTGTCTCGCTGCGCGGACAGCCTGGCCGCGATCGCAACCTCCAGCGCCTGCCGCAGATCGTGCCCCGTAATCCAGGGCTCGCCCTTCCCTTCCACGGCGGCCAGGAACGACCGGAGCGACCCTGTCAGATAGCCGAACTCGCGCCACCTGTACGGCGCGTACCCCGGATCAATCCGCACCCGGTGCCCCTCCTCATCGAATCCCTTGAAAATCTCCGGCGGCGTCCAATCCCACCGCACCAGCGTATCCTGCGTCCACACATCGACCCCCCGGCGGGGCGTCTCCGTTCCGAACACCAGGCAGTCCAGGCCGGAACGCATCCGGAAACACCCGTGAACGATCAACCCCTCGTCCGTCTCCCCGGCAAGCGCCTCCTCCGGCGTCCCCCAGGCGATTACCTCTTCCACCTCCGCATCCGCAAACAGCCGCAATACCGAAATATGCTGGCACCCGCCCCCCGAGACCTCCCCGCCGAACCCGTGCACGCTCGCCCCGACCAAATCTCCGAACTCCCCCGCGTGAATCCGACGCGCGGCATCCTGAACCTCGTGCATCGCCCGCTGCAGATTGCCCCCACCCAGCACCACCCCACGCCCGGCACATACCTCCACCATCGTATCCGCATCGGCAAGTACCCCTGCAATTGGCTTCTCCACCGTCACCCCTTTCACCCCCGCCTCGGCACAGGCAACCACGGCCTCCTTGATATACTTCACCGGCGTCACCACCGAAACCACATCCGGCACAACCTCCCGCAACAGACGCTCCGCATCCGGGTAAAGCGCGTTCACCCCGAACCGCTCCCCCACGGCCCGGCGCCGGTCCGTATTGTATTCGGCAATCGCCACGATCTCCGTATCCGGATAGGTCGAATAGGCCTGTGCATACACCTGTCCCATCCGGCCGCACCCGACAATCGCCACACGGTATTTGACATCGCGCATGGATGGCTCCTTTTTTAACGTTTCGGGAAGGGACCGGGGGGTAGTCAATACCGCACAACCACCTCCACGTCCGTCAAGACGATATCGCAGGCCAGCTGCGGATGGCGTTCAATCAGTCCGACCCTGACTTTGTGCGGCCCCTGTTCCACCTCCGATGGGTGCAGTGGAAAGCACAGCCATGCCGCACTGCTCACGTCCGAAATCCGCCGAATGCCAGGCGGTGATTGAAAAGCGCCTCCGGGAGGGTGGGGGTTGTCCAGGGCGCAGTAGCGGATCTCAGGGGCCTCCAGTTCCTTTTCATCCCAGAATACACGAACCCGATCGCCAACCACCCACTGGTCGAGACGCACGCGGAGCTCCAGGTGGGCGGGGCTGTCTTTTTCCACATCCTCAGCGATGTCCAGGGTGATGGTCGCCATCTCTCCTGTCAGGGTGCGCTTGAGGCGCACCGGGACCTCGCCCCGGATTCGGTCGATACGGTAGGCGCCGCGCCAGAGTCCCTCTTTCTGGATGAACCGGTGGGTAGCCGCGTAGATCTTGTCTTTGCGGCGCAACGTTTCCACAGAGCCGATCTGCGAGAGTAGCTCGCGCTTGGAATTCCGGTCTGCATGCCAGTTGAACACATAAATGCCGTGTGCACCCGCCCTGTGGTAGCGGCTGGCAATCGCGCGTGTGCGCATTCGGTCCTTGGTCTCACGCGCTTCCGGTCCCACGAATGGGTCGGGCAGTCCGCTGTCAAATCCAGGGTAGACCGCGATCCCCTTCTCCCGGCACATCTCGACAAACACGGACACCTCTAAAGACGCGTCGGTCACCGCGCCTCCCCCCAGGATCAGGATATCCACCAGCCCTTCCTCGATCCAGACCGGAATATCGTAGCCAATGCGCCGGCACATCTCCTGCGAACCGGCTACCCGCGCAGCCAGATAGAACGGCCGGCCGCGTTTCTTCGCCAGGTCTTCCGTCATCTGCCGCACCCGCCGCTGCAGGTCAGTAAGCACGTACCGCAGCCGGTAGGCCTCATCCTCCGGCAGGTGAAACGCATGCCGCTGCCAGTCCAGCTCCACGCCATCCCAATCATATCGCGTGCATGTTTCCTCGATATGCGCATACCGGTGCTCTCGGATTTCCGGCACCGCCATGTTCCACGAGAGGGCAAACCACTCCGAAGTCTGATCGCCCAGCAACCACTCCGGGTGTTCCCGCCGCATCTGCGTCATCTCGGTATGGTGCAGCCTCTCCAGGTCCTCCACCTGCGCCCCGTTGAAGTGGTTATCGTTCATGCGCACCGAGGCATACACGTCCAGGCCCAGTTCGTGGCCCCGCTCAATCAGCGCCGCCTGCGGATCTTCCCCCCGGTCCAGCATCTGGCGAATATTCTCAGTGTGGAAATACGCCGCGGCACTTTCATACCGTCGCCCATGTACATCCCCCAACACTTCCATCGTTGAATCCGGCCACCGGGCAGCATGCTCCCCGATGCACCAGAACAGTGCCCCCACCTGTGTCTCTTCCAGGGGCGCGTAGGTCTTTTCCAAAAACGCATCCACAGACTGCGGCACCTCCGAATACCCGTGGGGCGCTCCATCCCAGTTGTAGATGATTCCATAATCAAAAGGTCTGGACATGGTCCCCTCCAGTTTTCGGACCAAACACGGTCCGATCAGCATTTGACATCCTTCCATTTTACCGATGTACTGAACCGAATTATAATATATTCCCGGATCAAAATCTCCCGGAAAATTACCTGTCGACAACCGCATCCGGAGACCGGAAAGGAGACACCTGGGGGTTTTCCCGTATCCCCGGGATCCGGCGGACGGGAACCGCACAGCGTGTTTTAACTTGTATCTTTTCTGCTTTTTCCGCATAATAATGTGCAACAGGTCGGCCTGTCACGTTGAACGGAGCCGGTCCTTGTTGTCCTGTAACACAATGCGAAAGAAGGAGATTCTGCTTATGGGCGTGAAAAAAATGCTCGAACTCACCTTTCGCGGCAGCAGGCTGGGAGACGCCACGGACTGTTTCGGTGAACTGCGCAGGTCTGACGACATCCTGAGCGACCGGGACGCCCTCCAGGCGCGCATGGCCGAAGACGGGTACATCTACCTCCCTGGCCTGCTGGACCGGGACGACGTCCTGGACGCCCGGCGGGAAGTCATGGAGCGCCTGGCCGCGCTGGGAGCGCTGGACGAGCGCTATCCCCTCATGGAGGGCGTTTACAGGACCGGCGGCAAGATCGGTGGCATGTACGACATCACCCACAACAACCCACCCCTTATGAAACTGCTCTATTCCGGCCCCATGATCGCCCTGTACGAGCGTTTTCTGGGCGGCCCCGTAGCCCACTTCGATTACACCTGGTTCCGCGTCAAAGCCCCCGGTGCCACACTGCCAACGCAACCCCATTACGACATCGTGTACATGGGACGGGGCACCAAAAACCTGTACACCTCCTGGACGCCCCTGGGCGACGTCCCTTACGAAATGGGCGGCCTGATGCTCCTGGAGAACTCCCACCGTCTCGATGAACTCAAACAGACCTATGGACAAACCGACGTGGACAAATACTGTGAAAACGAAGGCGACGCAGCGCAAATCGTCGAAACCGCCAGGGCGGAAAACCGTGAACTCACATCCGAAGAAAGATCCCGGATCAGGTGGAACGCCACCGGCTCGTATTCCACCGATGCTGTGGAAGTTCGCGACAAACTCGGCGGGCGCTGGCTGACAGCGGATTACAAACTCGGCGACCTGCTGGTCTTCGGCATGTACACCATGCACGCCAGTTCGGACAACCACACAGACCGCATCCGCATCTCCTCGGACTCCCGCTACCAGCTCGCATCCGAGTCCCGGGACGAGCGCTGGATCGGCGCAAACCCGTCCGCGCACGGCATCCGGTCCAAACGCGGCATGATCTGCTGAGGCCCCTCCCTTCCCCACCCTGGAATACAGAAGGAGCGTGTATGCCCTGCGCGAAATCCGCATCCATCTTTCAGGCCAACCGCCGCGTCATCCCCGGAGGCGTTGTCTCCGTCAACCGGGCCGTAGAGCCGGAAATCGCCTTCGTGCGCGGCCTGGGCAGCCGGGTGTGGGACGCGGATGGAAACGAATACATCGATTACCACGCCGCATTCGCTCCCTACGTCCTGGGCCACAACGACCCCGACGTGAACGCTGCCGTCCACCGATGCCTGAAAGCGCACGCCTCCCTGATGGGCTCGGGTACCAACCCCTGGGAAGGCCGCGCCGCAGAACTGATCGTGCATCACGTGCCCTCCGTCGAAAAGGTCATGCTCACCAACACCGGCTCCGAAGCCTCCTACCACGCCGTGCGCATCGCCCGTGCGCACACGGGACGGGACGGCATCCTGGTCATGCAGGGCGGCTACAACGGCTGGCACAACGACGTGGCCGTCAACGTTATGACCCCTCTCGACGTGGTCGGCCCCCGCGTCTCTCCCGGCGAGTACAAAGTCGTCCCCCTCTCGGCGGGCGTTCCCAACCATATCCTCGGGGATGTCCATGTGGTCAACTACAACGACCTGGACTCCGTCCGCTACGTCATCGACCGGCATCCAATCGCCGCCCTCATCCTGGAGCCTATCTTACAAAACATCGGCATCGTCAAACCGCAGCCGGGCTACCTTGAGGGCCTGCGGCAACTCTGCGATGAGGCCGGCGTCGTACTCGTCTTCGACGAAGTCAAAACCGGCTTCCGACATGCGCTCGGCGGCTACCAGAGCCTCTGCGGCATAAGGCCCGACCTCTCCATCTTTGGCAAAGCCCTGGCCAACGGCTACCCCATCGGGGCCATTGGCGGGCGTGCCGACCTCATGGACTACTTCGTCCACCCGCACCCGTCCCGCCGGGTGCTCATCGCAGGCACCTACAACGCCCATCCCATCCCCTGCGCCGCCACCATAGCAACCGTAGAGAAGCTCGCAAAAAATGAACAGGAAAACTACGAACACCTCTACAGCCTGGGAGAACGGATGCAAAAGGGGCTGGAAGGCCTGTTCGCGGAACGCAGCGCAACGGTCTGCCGGCAGGGCTCCGCCTTCTGCGCCTACTTTATGGACCACGAACCCGTGGACTGGCACGACATTGCAGACCATCACGACTTCGACTTTGACGGCCGCTACCGCACCGCCCTCATCGAGGCGGGCGTCTACCATTTCCCCCTGCCCACCAAACAGGGCAGCATCTCTCTGGCGCACACCAAGGCCGACATCGACCTCACCCTGGAACGAACCCGAAAAGTATTGAAGCACATCTGAAAGCGGTTTTAAAATTCCCGGTATCTGTGGTTGCATATTGATAAACGGAGGTTCCTATGCAGAGTCCCGCCAGGCGTGCGATCGTCGTCGGAATGGACGGCGCCAGCATGGAAATCGTCAAAAACATGGTCGACGCCGGCCATGCCCCCAATATCGGATCTTTGATCAAGCGGGGCGTCTGGCAGCCGATGGTAGGCGTCTTTCCCACCCTGACCCCGCCGGGCTGGACGGCCCTGTCCACCGGCTCCTGGCCGGGCACCCACAAAATCATGGACTTCAACATCCATGCCCCGGGCCGTCGGCTCGATCAAACCGTGTGGGGCATCAACACCGACCTGTCCGAATCGGAGTACATCTGGAACACCATGGAGCGGGCGGGCAAAACCCCCATCCTGGTCAAGTGGGAAATGTCCTGGCCGCCCACGGTCAAAAAAGGGGTACAGGTGGAAGGTACCGGCCCCGGTGTTTCCAATCACCACCAGGTTGCGGGCTACCACCTGTTTGTCGGAGGGAAGTGGGCCCCCCGTCGGCTCGTCTCGCAGCGCGACCCGGAAACCCTGGACCCCAGCGCCCTGCAGACCGTCCGGGAATTCGACCCCGTCTCCATCCATCCGGCAACAGGCTGGCGCAACCTCCCCGCATCGAAGCGTCCCCCCAGAGAAGTGGTGCTCACCATCCAGCCCCTGGCCCGGGGGCGGGAGCCGATGAACCGGGGGGAAAAAGGGACGCCGGTGTCCTTCTACGGCCTCGTCTACGCCTCAACCGGCAGGGGCTACGACCGGGTGCGGGTCTGCCGAACGCGGGATGGACGAAAAGCAGTGGCCGATCTGGGCGTGGGCGAATGGAGCGACTGGTGGCTCGACGCCTTCGAAATCGACAAAAAACGGGTCAGAGGCTACGTCCGGATGAAACTCATCACCCTCACCCGGTCTGCGGACATGTTCGAGCTCTTTGTGCCCCAGATCTGGCCCCCGGACGGCTACACCCATCCCAAAAGCGTTGCCCGGGAAATCGACCGCCACGTGGGCAACTTCCTCCAGAACCCCGCCCGGGACGCCCTGGGCCTGATTGACGACGACACCTACTTTGAACTTCTGGAATTCCACCACCAGCGCCTCGCCGACGTGGCCGACTACCTGGCCGCAACCCGGCACTGGGATCTGCTGATGGTGGAAACCCACGCTTCCGACTACACCAGCCACTTCTTCCTGGGCCAGGCCGACCCCGCCAGCGGTGCCACCCCGGCGGTGCTGAAGCGCTCCCGGCAGGGCGTCGCCCGGACCTATGCGTCCATCGACCGCATGGTCGGCCGCCTGATGAGCCTGATGGACGACGACACCGTCTTCCTGGTCGTCTCGGACCACGGCGGCACCTCACAGCAATTCAACGCTGTGAACATTGCCGATGTACTGGAACAAACCGGATTTCTGGTTTACGAAGGGCGCGGAAAAAACCGGGAAATCGACTGGCGCCGCACCCGGGCCGCCAACGTGGGCCTGGTCCACATCTTCATCAACCTCAAAGGACGGCAACCGGGGGGAATTGTCTCGAAAAAAGACTACGAGGCCGTACAGCGCGAAATCATCGCCGCGCTGTATGAATACAAAGACCCGGAGACGGGCCGGCACCCCTTTTCGCTGGCCCTCACCCGGGCGGATGCGGAAATGGTGAACCTCTGGAGCGACCGGGTCGGAGATGTCGTCTACGCGCTCCGGCCCGAATTCGACGGCGCGCACGGCAAACAACTCCCCTCGGTCAGCTTCGGAATGGGGGGACAGCACTCCACCTTTGTCATGGCCGGCGCGGGCGTGCGCCGGGCCGGCCTGCTCAATCGCCAGGTACGCGTGGTCGATGTCGCGCCCACCATCTGCTACCTCCTGGGCGCCCCCATGCCCAAACAGGTCGAAGGCGGCGTAATCTACGGTGCGCTCCAGCACCCCGACTGGCCCCTCACCGCACTTGAGAAACCGGGACAACCCATAAACTGAGAAGCTGTTTTAAAATTCCTGGTGAGTTCCCGAGCGCGAGCGAAAACGTGGTGGTCAAGGCGGGAGAACCCGCCCGTATCCTCAAGATACGGGTGGGTTCGACCAACGCCGACCAGCGCTTTTGCAGCCGCGCGAAGACCGCTGGGGATTTTAAGACAGCTTCTGAAGGAACCGCAACAATGCCTTTCACGAAAAAACGCCTTTTGGGAAAACACCCTGTTAAGGGCATACGCTGGTGGCCTGTCCTTCTGATCGCCGTGTTGAGCCTTCTAATTGTGGCTGTGATCTGGGCACCGGACGCGTCGCACCGGCAACAGCAGGTGATGCAAACCACAAGCCTGCTCGTAGTGACGCTCCTGTTACTGGTCCTCTGGCTCCTGTTATTTTCGCGGCTGAGACTGAAAGTCCGTCTGGTCTCTTTTGCTGCTGTCATCCTGTTTCTTGGATTGTCTGCGGCGCTTTTCCGCATTGGGGGTGTAAGCGGTGATCTGGTTCCGATCCCGGAGTGGCGCTGGACATCCCGGGGGCACCCATCCGTTACAGAACACACGCTTCAGCCCGGCGATCAGATTTCCGGGGCGGCAACAGGGAGCCCGTCCGACTACCCTCAGTTTCTCGGGTCCGGGCGAAACGCAACCTTACCCGGCGTTCGTCTGATGTCTGACTGGTCAAACCATCCCCCCCGGCTCGTCTGGCGGCAACCGGTTGGGGCCGGCTGGTCGGCCTTTGCCGTGGCCGGGCAAGTCGCCGTCACACAGGAACAGCATGGAGAACAGGAACAGGTGGTCTGTTACGACCTGAAATCCGGCCGGGTCCGGTGGCGACACAGCGACACGGCCAGGTACGAGTCCACCATCGCCGGTGTTGGCCCCCGTGCAACGCCCACGATTGTGAAGGATCGGGTGTACACGTTTGGCGCAACGGGTATTCTCAACTGCCTGGATCTGGCCTCGGGCCGGAAGGTCTGGTCGAAAGACACCCTGAAAGAGAACGGCGCCAAAATAAACACATGGGGCATGAGTTGCTCACCCCTTGTGCTGGACAGCCTGGCCATCGTGAGCCCGGGAGGCCCCGATAACAGGTCCCTGGTCGCCTATCACAAAGATACAGGTCGATTTATCTGGGGGGGTGGAAACAGCCCGGCGGGGTACAGTTCTCCCGGCCTGGCAACCCTTGCGGGCATCGATCAGATCCTCATCTTCAACCGCGGCAGTGTGGCTGCGCACGATCCGCTCACCGGCCAGGTCCTCTGGCAGCACCCCTGGCCCGGGAGCGGCAGTACTCAGCACGTGGCCCAGCCTGTGCCCCTGCCGGGAAGCCGCGTTTTCGTGTCAACCGGTTACGGCATCGGCTGCAAGCTGTTTCAAATTTCGCGTGACGGACAAAACGGGTTCAGCGTTTCCTTAGTGTGGGAGACCCCCCGGCTCAAGGCCAAATTCACCAATGTCGTCCACCGGGACGGGTATATTTACGGGCTGGACGACGGCGTTCTTGTATGCCTGGACCTGGCCAACGGCCGGCGCAGATGGAAACGGGGCCGGTACGGCCACGGACAGCTTATGATGGTCGGCGATCTGCTGCTTATCCAGGCAGAATCGGGCGATGTGGTCCTGGTTGACGTCAACCCCGATGAATTTAAGGAACGCGCCCGTCTTTCCGCGTTAAACAGCAAGACCTGGAACAACCCCGCACTCGCGGGGCGCTACTTGCTGGTTAGAAACGACAGGGAAGCCGCGTGTTATGAACTGCCGCGTGTTGCGAACTGACTTGACATTGATCGCCAGGGTACCTTCTCATTCCTCCTGGACCTCCCAGTTTGGGGAGGAGAGATGCCCACTTCTGACCGGCGCGTAGATCTTCTCACCTTTTGGATAGGGTGCGTCCTGCGTGTAGATGTACAGCACCCCATTGTGGGTCAACACGACCTCGTCCCGGGCATCCCCCCTCAGGTCCATCGGTTGCGCGCTGATCCAGGACCGCCAGAACGGCTTTCCAGGAGCAACCGCCGGCTTATCACCCGGGAATTCCACGACTTTCCGCCCATACCCATCGTACATCCCCAGTGCTCGCACCGACGTGCTCAACAGCAACAGCTCCTGCCCATCTCCGCTCCAGTTTACCGCAGGCCCGGACTGGCTGACGTTGTCGGGCTCGAGGGAGAGGAGCGGGTCGCCAGCCCCGCTGAACTGCACCAGCAGGCCGTATGAGTCCCACCGGTCGCCCACCCACATTTCCAGCCCGGGCAGGTCGGGCCTGAAATTCCCCGCGTAGACATCCTGGGTGTGGCCCATCCGGTGCTGCCGGAGCACCCGGCCGTCGCGCGCGTCCACCAGGAAGAACCCTTCGCTGCTTCCGGCAATGCCGATCTCAGGCCCGTTCTCCTCGTCCCCATCGATCTCCCCGAACACGACGTTGTCGACATGGTCGTGCATCTCGATATACTCGGCGCCCTCCATCCGCCAGATCAGGCTCCCGTCGTCGTCGTAGAGGTGGTATCCCGACAGCGCCTCGTCCCGGCCGTCGCCGTCCACATCGTAGAAATAGATGGAATGCCCGTACCAGGGCGCGTCCGCGCGCTGCTGCCACAGCAGGTTGAGCCGCTCGTCATAGGCCCAGATTGTCCATCCGCTTCCGCCTGGTACGCCATCCCTGAGGATAAAATCCCGGGGACCGGAATTCCCCCGCAGGTTGCAGGGGATAATGGCCCGCTGCACGTGGAGGTACGCATCGGTCAGGGGCTGGCCTCGGGGCACCAGGAACGGCCCGGGTTCGGGCAGGGGCGCGTCCGCTTTCAGCTCCCCCGTCACCGCATCCACGATCGACAGCCGGTTTCCGCCGGCAGATACCAGCTCGTTCACGCCGTCTCCGTCGATGTCCTGTACCACCGTCCGCTTCGGAGCGACCGTCTTCAACTTCGAATATTCCATCTCCCACACCTGCTCCCCCTCCAGGCTTACCGCCCGG
The DNA here is from genome assembly GCA_012270675.1 of Candidatus Latescibacterota bacterium. Lineage (GTDB taxonomy): Bacteria > Latescibacterota > UBA2968 > UBA2968 > JAAXHW01. The sequence goes on from JAAXHW010000157.1 coordinate 20,053, forward strand.
ATCCGCGGCGCACCCTCCCCATTTGAGGGGTCCTGGAACAACAGCAGTTCCGTCTCGCCGCTGCCCCGGATATCCCCGAACACGGGCACCCCTCCGCCAAAGTTCCCGGGATCGATCTCATTCCACAGGACGGGCTTTGGATACTTCTCCCGCTCCGCCGCCACCTCCTTTTCGTAGCGGCTCCGCGTGTCGATAAACGCGGCATTCTGGGAGGTCGTAGCCGTCACCCTGACATCGTAAAACCTCGCCCGCGTGCAGGTCCGGACGCCCGCGCGACCGGTCTGGTAGACGGTGTCGTTCGCCACCAGGCACTGCCGCCCATTGAAACTGCAAACGATCCGGTCTCCCTCAATACTGGCCTTGAGGTGGTGGTAACACGACCGGTCCACCGGCACGGTCTGCTCGCCCAGCACGTGCCAGTATGCGTGCTCCCGCCGGTAGAGCACCAGCCGGTCGTAGCCTTCGATGCAGAAGAAATAGTACTGCCTCAGCGTCCGGTACCTGAACATCAACCCGCTGCGGCCGACGAAGCAGTGCGGATCGTCCGAGTTGGGTTTGCTGGTGGCGGACATCTGGCGGACGTATGCCTCCACCGAGTAGCCTCTCCACAAAAAATCGCCCACAACCAGCGGCCGATCGGTCATGTCGACATGGTCCAGGACCGGCCTGCCGTTCTCCTCAAGCACCCGGAACCCGCTGGGCCTGCCGGGACCGCGTTCCTTTCTCCGTATTCTGGCCAGAGGACACTCCCAGTCGGGGAAGTGACGGTCCTCGACACTCCAATTCAGTTCCGGCCAGTCGAATACCCTTCCCTCCGGGCAGCCTGAAAGATCGATTTTTGCAAGCACAACCTCAGCCATTCCACACCTCCTCAGGTTTGAATGTCTCTCTTTCTGAAATGCTGAGCGCGGGCCCGGCGCTTGATTAGCTCCCGATCACTTCCGGCAGTACCCGTCTCTGCCCCATTCGATGGGAGGGTGCCGACTCGGCGGAAGGGTAGGAACGGTTGCCCCAATTGTCAATCACCACCGAGCCAGGGCCAACAGTACTCTGAGGTGACACATAGGCCCGTGGATAGATAAGGTCAGTAGAGATGGATCCAGTGTCCCTGTCCGTGGAACCAGACCGCGTCCACCGCAAAACCCAGACCCACTCCCAGCGAATACCCTGACAGCAGTCCCACAAAAAGCGGCCGGAACCGCCAGTAGAGCGTCACCCCGCCCACACGTAGCGTTAGAAACTTGAGCGTCCAGGCGATAAAAACCGAAAACGCCGACTTGGTCGCCCGACCGTTTCCCGCAATCGCAAAACCGATTGGGTGGACTGGCCACCAGGACAACCGGTACCTGATGAACGTGAGCACGGACATCACCCCAACACCAATGCCAAAAAACACCAATCGCCTGGAGGCGACCCCCTCGGGATTTAGAATCTGGGCGGCTGCTTGCTGAAACGAATAGCGGCCGGCCCGAAACGGAGTACCTCCGAAGTTATACGCCCCGTATTCGTAGCCCCATCCCAGGCTCAGGTAGAGGCAAAGCAGGATGCCCACCGCCAGGGCCAGGCCCATCCCTATCGCCACACGCCTGCGGTTGCCCCCGGCCAGGCCGGCCAGCTTGGCCCCCTGCGCAAACCCCGACATGAATATCCCCTTCCAATGGGCGCACAGGCCAACCGTAAAGGCCATCGAGGTAAGGATACTGCCCGGCGCCATCGCTACAGATCCCAACGCCCCCGTCACCAGGGCCTGAGGCCCAACCGTCCAGCTCAGGTAAAGCAGCCCGCTTTCCGACACCACCTTTGCCAGCCCCACGTAGGTTACATAGGTCACTGCCAACACCAGCAGCGCCACTCCCGGATCCACGCCGGCAGCATACAACCACGATACCGAAAAAGCTGTACCAAGCAAAAACCCGAACAAAGCTGTCCGGTAGGAAAACATTTCTCCACTGTCGTCTACCGGACACGCAGGGTCCAATGCTTTGCGCACCACCTCCCGGAGATGTCCGCGTGCCGTCCACATTCCCCACCCCACCAGCGCAAACAGCCCGCCGGTGCTCTCCCAGGCCGCCGCTGTCCCCGTCCCGGGTCCCAAATTGTAGCCCATCCGGTTGAAGACGCCCGTCTGCGTCCAGTAGAGAAGGTAAAAGAACAAAAGGCTGAACAGCACATCTACATTGGCAAAATATCCGAATCCAATGATATACATGTTGATCCGGCTCGTCATCCGGGGAAAGCCGTACAGAAAGTCCCACCACCTTCCATGGTAATAGATCCGGGGCCAGCTCGGAAGGAAATATGCCCCAATATTCCAGGCCAGGATGCCGAACCCGAGTCCGAATCCGATCCAGAACAGCCGGTTATACGCAACCTGCGGCAGCAACTGCGGCGATTCAGCCCCGGCGCTCAGCTCCGACACCGGAGAGATCAAGGGATAAACCAGCCGCTCGTTCTGCACCCACTGCTTGCGCAGCATCACCGCAATGCACAGCAGCGCAAACGCCATCGCTCCGATCAGGCACAGCCACCAGAACAGCGGCACGGCCCATACGTGCCACGGAATCGCATACCCATCCGGCGCGCCCTCGAAAAACGCTTGCAGGGCACCCCTTTCGTCGGTGGGCGCCAGCCACGGTGGGATGTTCGGGTGCAGCAACTCCGCCCACCGGTTCTCCGGCGAGGCAAAATAATAGGGCGCGGCCAGCATCCCCAGAAAAAACCCCACCAGCCCGCTGTTCGGCACGTGCGCCCCCATCAGTCCCACTGCGACAATTGCAAACAGCTCCGAAGAGGACAGGCCATACCGTACACCCACTCGCTTCAGCAGCGGATTCAAAAACAACACCACCGCCACGAACCACATGAAAAACCCCACGGGGAAGTGGCTGATGTTCATCTGCGACGACCGGACGACCGGCTCCGAGAAGGTAATCACCGCAACCTCGGCGCAGACCAGCAGTAGGCCCAGCAGAATCGACCGCCGCGTCACTCCCAGACGGCTGTGCGGCGCCGACACCTCTTCAACAGTGACCTCCGGTGCGCTCCGACTCATCTGAACATCCCCACTCTTCATACCCTGTCATATATAACGCCAACCGATGTAGCCGTTTTCCCGGCCGGCATGGGCACAAGGGCCCACCCGTGTCCACCGTCGCCCCGACGCCCAGAGTGATGCAATAAAGCACCGGCCGGTCGTCCACGGTGAGCCGGATGCGCGACCTCCTCTGTTGTCTCTCAATCGCATATTGCGCTTGCAGCCAAAGATAACCGGCGGTCTCCCTCTGATCAAGAAGAGAACCGCCGGTCCATAGAAGAAGCCCGTCCGGCCCGTTCCCCCCGTTCAGACCGGCTGGGCCTCCCTGATGAGTCTCCCTGTCCTGGGCGAAAACAGCCAGCCATCTGCTTCTGGCTTTTCCCGACCGCCACCCTTTAGAACTCTCCTCCGATCGTCACCCGGATGGGGGTGCTGAAACGCTTCATCTCGGAGTAGGAGACGTCCACGGTCAACGCCCGGTCGGCGTGCATGTCGTACTTCAGGCCCATACCCACGGTGAAGGAGTCCGCCTCATAGGCGAACTTGTAGCCCGCTCGCAGCGCAAAGATGTTCCGCAGCCACAACTCCGCTCCTAAGTGGGCGCGCAGGTCGTAGTCCGACACATACAGCGTCTCCCCCGCCACCGTCAGATACCCCGGATCGCCCTTCTCTCCGAAGAGTTCTGCGGCTGCGGCTACGTGATACGTGAGCGGCATGACAAAGGTGGCTTGCAGTATCCTTTTGTCCGGACCGAAGTTCTTCAGCGCCATGGCCAAGCGCAGGCTCCTGAAACCGGTGTAGAAGCGCGTCCCCACGTCCAGGGTGAACTGATTGACGCTCCACGTATACAGGCTCTGGTGGACCCACGACATCCGGGCGCCGAACGAGAACTTGTCCGTAAGCCTCAGCGCGTAGACCACGCCGATGCCCAGGTCCCCGGCCGACACGCTCTGCCCTGTTCCGTTGGGCTGGAAGATCGTCGTCTCCTCGAAGTCTTCGGGCTGGAAGGCGACCACGCCCAAACCCAGCACACCGCCCCGAGCCGTGCCCGTGTTCCATACCACCGCCCCACTGAAGATGTTGGAGTCCACCAGCCATTTCGTATACGTGGCCGTCCAGGCCGTCCCGCGGACATCCGTCAGCCCGGCCGGGTTCCAGAAGATTGCGTTGATGTCGTCGGCCACGGCCATATACGCTTCCCCCATCGCCACCGGCCGCGCCCCCTGCCCGATCTTGAGGAACTGAAAGCCGCCCAGCCCGGACCATTTATGCGTGTCAGAGCGGCGCTCTACGGTCTCTTCCACCACCGCGCCGCCCGGAGGCGCAAGCAGGAGCATCCCCATCGCGGCAAACAGGAGTGTCAAACGAAACTTTCTCACGGTTCTATCCTCCTTACGTCGTATTTATCGAACCACCATGAGGGTGCCCCTCTGAATCTTTCCCTTGTTGGACCCCTCGATCAGGTTCTCCACCACCCAGAAGTAGACCCCCGTAGCGATAGGTCCGTTGTTGGTCCACGTGACCTGATTGTAATCGGCCTCCCCCCTGGTCGGATCGGTATGGATAAAGTCGGAAACCAGTTCTCCCGACACCGAGTAGATCTGAATCCGGCAGTGCGACGGAACGCCCACGAACCGGATCTTCGGGGACCCCCCATACGAATGCGACGTCTGACCGGGAACCTGGTGCCACCCGGATCCAATGAAGGGGTTGGGCACCACCCGCACCCTCGCCCCCGACGCCTCCGACGCCGTCGATGGAATCGCAAAGGGCGACTCGGCCGCGTAAATTCGCTGGGTCGATGCGGACCAGCCCCCCTCCTGCCCCACCTGCACGTGCGAGGCGATGTGCCCCGGCAGGTCCGCCATAGAAAGCGGGTGAACGCTCGGGGCACTGACGCCCGGGGTCCAGCTCGCGTGGGGGTCGGCGTAGGCGCGCACACTGTAGTGGTAGAACGACCCGGCCACCGAAGTCTTATCCTCGAATAGATAAAGCTCACCGAACGTGGGGTCACTCCCGCGTGACACCCGGTAGGATACGGTCTCCGGACTCTCTCCGGCCTTGAAGTCGGCGATCAGCTCCCAGGGCCCCACGTCGAACCAGGTCGAGCGGTAGACCCGGTAGCCCGCAATATCCGCGGACCCGTAGTCCGGATGCGCCGCCTGATCGACCGAGACCGGCCAGTCCACTGTTATAGCGGCATCCGGGCTGCTGCCCGTCCGGAAGTTCACATCCGGCGGTGCGTCCGGAAGGTCGAAGGCATTGTCATAGGCAAACTGCGCGGCCTCCAGGTTCTGCTTGAGCGCGTCCAGGCCCCTGGGCAGTTCGACCTGATTGCCTTTAAATGCCCACGTCCACGGGTCCGTATTCCCAAGCACCTGGCCGGGATGTCCCGCCAGATAGGCCAGCACGATCTTCGCCTTTCCGCCGGGAGGCAGGTCGTACGGCCCAAAGAGGAGCATGGAGAACTGCCCGCTTGGAACTGTCGGGGGTTCCTGGATCTGGCGGCCTGCGCCCATGACCTCGGAGTAGATCTCCTGGTCCGACTGCGTGCCCGCTCTGGGGTCCTCCTGATACTGTTCTGAGGACGACTCCCAGTAGCGCACGGCGTAGGGCTGGTCCCCTTCCGGCACCACATAGCCCTCCTTCATATCCCGCGCATTGAACCGGTAAGGACTGGCCGCATCGTCCGTATACGCGACCACGCCCACACCCACCTGCGTGGGGGACAGCAGCGTGCCTTCGGGCTGGCCGAGCTTTTTGAATGCAAACGCCGCCTTGTACGGATCGCCCGTGTCGTCCCAGTCGAGCAGGGTCGGATGGTCGCCATCCCGCACGGAGAGCAGCTTGATCCCTCCGTCGTAAGTGTACCAATCGTCCATGAGGTTCACCCGTTCGTCCTGCCATTGATGATTGTATACGCCCCCCCCGTGCGCCCCCGTAGCGCTGGGGGCAAACCGGTCCATAAACCCGATGTAGAGGTCGTTCCGGGCGATCACGGGCCCGTCCGGCTCGCCGTCCCCGTTCGTATCGCCCGTATTCTCAACCACGTATTCGTCGATGAAAAGGTCGTCGAAGTCGGGGTGGCTCCAGGCGGACACCCGCTCCGTGAAGGTCAGCCCCTGGTCGTTCGTCCACTTTGTGACGATGATCTCTTCGGGCCACTCGTCGTAGGTCGGGTACCCGGAGAGGTTGAAGTTCATAATGTGGACCGGTGACTCCTCACCGGAGGTCTTGATCCTCTCGATCAGATCGGAACCCGGCCACCAGTTCCCACCCAGGTGCGTCTCCACATACCCTTTGGGAAACGGCAGGCCGTTTCCCAGCTTCACTGCGGGCCGGCGGTGCCGGTAGAACTCCGTGCCCAGCACCGACAGGTCCGGGTCCGCGCTCACGTCGTATTGCACCGACGCGAGCAGTTCCTCCTTGTCCCGCCGGGGGCCCGTGTAGATCACGCTCCCGTCCTGGGTAAACGTCCACACCCCGTGGCCCGCGCGCTGGAACATGTAGTAGGCAAGATGCTGGGTCGTACCCTTGAGCCGGGTATCGCCGTAGGCCCCGGCTTCCGGTGCATTATGGGGCTCCATATTGCGCGGGTAGTTCATCGGGACGCCACTCCCGACACGGAGGTAGCTCCCGTGGTAACCCAGGTCCGTGATGCCGGTCGAAAGCAGGCTTCGGTAGAGTTGCGCCGAAGGCCCCGTAATCACTTCATACTCCTGGGGGTATACCTCCCGGAGCCCCGCCGTCGCGGAAAGGACCAGCGCCGCACCGACTGCAGCGGCCGACGTCGCCCATCGTCGCGCTCTCATATCTCATCCTCCTTAAACGCCAACCTGAATTAAAAGACCACGCGGATGCCAAGGTTCGTCTGTCTCGGGGAGCGGTAGTAGCTCCGGTCCCCCGTATCTCCGTACTGTTTGAAGACATTGTTGTCCGGGGGGGCCATCTGCAGGCCCCACCGCATGTAATTCGCCCCACCGCCCGTATCGATCTTGTCGTTAAACAGGTTCCGGACCTCGATGAAGAAGGAGGGACGCACCCTCCCTTTGGCGTTGAACACCTTCTCCGCGCTCAGGTCCGTGGCCGCATCCACCGCACCCCGGTCCAGCCGCCGGCCTTGGAATGTCGACCCCGGCGGCACCCATCTGACCCGGTCGCCCGATCGCAGCTTCCAGAGCATGTTCACGTTCAGGTCGCTGGCCAGCCAGCCCAGGAAGCGGGGACCGAACCGGACGTCAGAGGGCGTGCTCAGAATAAACTGCAGGTTTGCCTGGGAATCGAGGCGGGCGCCCGTAGATCCATAGGCCACCATGACGGGATTCCCGGGCCACGGAAGAAGGGCCCGGTAGAATGCCTCGTCCTTCAGCTCCGCATGCTTGCCGAAGTAGGTCTGATGGTCGTTCTCATACTGCACGCTCCAGGCCCGCGCTCGCTCGTTATTGCTGCGGCCCGTCTTTTCAATATCCTCCTGAGACATCGCCACCGGCGACCTCGACCCATCCGGGTTCGGCTGCCACGCCTCAAAGTAATCCGGGCCGGACACGAAGTTAGAGTCGGCGAACGTGCGGGAAAGCGAGTTCGCGAGACCCATCCAGCCATTCGCCCCCCACTGCAAATACCAGCCGACGCGAAAGGCGAAGTAGTGGCTCAGCCGCTTTCCGACCGCCACTTCGAAGCCTTTGTCATGAGACCTCCGGCAAAGCCGGA